>JASEHH010000004.1:24694-88384 GCA_030017685.1 Thermodesulfobacteriota bacterium
GACAGAACTGGTTGGTAATGTTCACAAAATGCTGGAAGGGTTTCGGGCAGCTCATAGGGAGATGGCTGCTAACCTAAGAGTGAGCCTTGAAAAAGGGGAAACCGAAAGGCTTAAAGAGTTTAAGAGTATGTGGACAGAACTGGTTGGTAATGTTCACAAAATGCTGGAAGGGTTTCGGGCAGCTCATGAGGAAATGGCAGCCAATCTTAGGGCAAGTCTTGCAAAAGGAGAAACAGAGCGGCTCAAAGAGTTCAAGCCTTGGTGGGATGCTATTGAAAAGGAAGTGGCTGAGCTCCTAGAGAAGTTTACAAAAGAGCATGCGGCTATGGCAGAGGAACTAAAAAAAGCCCTTGCAAAAGGAGAAACAGAGCGGCTCAAAGAGTTCAAGCCTTGGTGGAGTAATATTGAGAAAGAGATACGTGATCTCTTGGAAGCCTTCAAGACTGAAAGAGAAAAGATGGCGGCTAATTGGCAAGCTCTAACTGCTACTATGGCCAAGAAAAGAAGCGGCACCCCTGTGGTTTCAGCCGGCGCAGAAGTGAAGACCGTTGACGAGGCAGTAGCCGAGAAGGGAAGAGGCAAGAAAGAAGCAGGAAAAACAAAGGCAAGAGAAAGTAACTAATCTAAAAGCAAAAAATAATTTTACACGAAATTTGGGTAGGGCAAGGCTTCAGCCTTGCAATTAGCAGGCCTAAAGGCCTGCCCTACAAAGCGAGCGAACAATGGGAGCATGGCAGTCTGACGAAATCGTCGCGAGGGCATAGCCAAGCAATCCTTACGAGATTCCTCGCTTCGCTTGGAATGACACGTTATGTCAGGGAGGGGTTTAGATTATGAGCGAAACAACATGCGCCTTCTGTAAGGGCAAAGGTAAAGATCCCTTTGAGCTACTCTCCAAGCTTGCTAACTGTCAGGTATGTGGAGGCAAAGGTAAGGTCGAGGTTATAGAGCCAGCGATCAAATGTGCCTTTTGTAAAGGCACAGGTATCTATCCTCGTGATGGCCGCGTTACATGTACCGTATGCAATGGTAAAGGTATGGTTACCGTGAAAGGTGAAACCGAAGGGTGTCCTAAATGTAAAGGCAGTGGGCAAGAAATAGAGAGTGGCCTGCCTTGTATTAAATGTGGGGGCAAAGGGGTAACCACAAAGGCACGGAAGTGACCACGGAGACACGGAGCTCCGTGCTCTCTATGAATTCCGTGATTCCGTGGTTGCAAAGGGGTGGTTTTAAAGAGATGACTAAACTAAACCCCGCACTACCAGAAAGCTCCGTCTGTAAAGATGGGGATGAACGAAGAAAATTCCTGAAGGGTAGTGCCCCCAAAGCCACGGATGTAAACCCGTGGTGCGGGGTAAATTCCTCCAGAGAATACTTTATTAAAAAGAGGAAGCAAGCGTTGACTAAAATTAATTCCTTCAGAGAAAACTTTAGAAAGAAGGAGAAGGAGATGAAGGCAGATTTAGAAGAGACAAGAAGGATCTGGAGGGGATTAAGCGAAAGATTCAAATGGTGGGGCTCGTTGCCCTGAAATTAAAAGGGAGGTGAATCAAAATGATTGATGAGATGACTACAGTCCTTGAGCCAAGTCCTCTGCCAGACTTTGTGGAGACGAAATATATAAAGGATATTACTAACAGAACCCTTTCTTATATTAAGGCAGGTTTCCCGGTTCATTTCAGGGGGCCCTCAGGTACTGGCAAGACGACTCTGGCAATGCATATCGCAAGTAAGATTAATAGGCCGGTGGTAATGATTCACGGAGACGAGGAATTTACAACCTCTGACTTAGTTGGTGGAGAATACGGCTACAGATTTAAAAAGGTGGTTGACCGCTTTGTATCCCGTGTGCTCAAGGTAGAAGAGGATATGATTAAACGTTGGGTTGATAACCGTCTGACCGTTGCCTGTAAATTCGGATTTACTCTCATCTATGATGAATTTACGCGATCAAGGCCAGAGGCGAATAACATACTTCTTTCTATTTTACAGGAGAAGATAATGGATTTACCAGTAGGAAGGGGCGGCGAAGAGCCGTATTTAAGGGTCGCTCCAGATTTTACTGCTATCTTTACCTCTAACCCCGAAGAATATGCGGGAGTCCATAGAAGCCAGGATGCCTTGAGGGACAGGATGATAACGATGGATCTGGACCATTTTGACTATGATACAGAGGTGGCAATAACGAAGGCAAAATCCAAACTGTCACAAAAAGACGCCGAGAAAATAGTCAATATTGTAAGGGGCTTAAGAGAATCTGGAAAGTGTGAGTTTGCTCCGACCGTTCGCGGCTGCATAATGATTGCAAAAACGCTTAAAGTTCAGAATATGCCTCCTTCTAACTCAGATGGGTTTCTAAAGGTGTGTCAGGATATCCTGGCATCTGAGACAAGCCGAGTTGGCTCAAAAACGAATCAAGCCAGGGTAAAAGAATTGGTTAAAGAGCTTGTAGGGAAAAAACTCGGAAAGAAAGAGACCGTTGAGGTAGAGAAGGAACCTGAAAAGGAAGCTGCTGTAGGTGCAGCTTAAAGGCCAGTAGGAAAGTCCAGCCGGCATAGAAAGATTAACGACGAAAAAGTCTATCCTTAATTAGGAAGGAGGAATTCAAAATGACTCTTATGCGGGCATTTTCTAAGGTAGATAAGGAGGGAAAGATTGCGATTCCCGGCAATATTAAGCGGGAAACAGGCCTTAAAGAAGGCCAATTGGTTGAACTAAAGATTTTCGGAGCAAATACTAAAAAAAGCGTTCTTATTACAGCAAGAAAAAGTGCAAGATGACACGAAGTGTCATTTCGCTCTCTGTGTCATTCCCGCGAAAGCGGGAATCCAGAGATATTAGTATAGATTCCTGCTTCCGCAGGAATGACGATGTAGTATATTTATTTATGAGACAGCACACTAGGGGACTCGTAAATTTGGGATTTGGTTATTGGTGATTGTTTTTTAACCATTGGTAATTGGAGCTTATTTGGTGTTTGGTTATTGGTGGTTTGGAGGTGGAGGGATGCCAAGAGGTGTAAGTGATATCAGTGGTCTTCGAAATATCAGGAGCATGCACAGCACAAGCCAGCGCTCTATACCCAAAAATCAAAGCTCGGCCTATTTAGATTTGTATATGCTCCGGAAGGAAAAGGAACGGTTAGAGAAAGAAGATGCCAATCTGGAAAAGCGAAAGGCAGGGATTCAAAAAAGATTAGAAGATATAAAGAAAGAAATGGAGGTATTGGAAAGCTCAGCCCAGCAGGAAATGGGATGGCAAGCGGGGCAAAGAGAGGTTGTGAAGGAAGAAACTCAAAAAAAGAAATGGAAGAAGATGGGATTGAGTTACTGAATCAAAGGAGAAGTGAATTATGGAAATGGCATGGAAGGCGTATCAGTGGGGAGGCGGCAAGATAAAGAGAATGGGTGAGATTCTAAAAGGTGAGATATTCGAATGTGCCTTTTGTAGAGGAAGTGGATTTTTAGCTGGGTCTAAAGGGATCAAATGCCCTGTTTGTAAAGGAGAAGGGGCTGTGAGTATTGAGGCCCCTGCTGTGCTCTGTGCCTTTTGTAATGGAAGGGGAAAGGCATATCCGAGAACAAATATTACCTGCCCTGCATGTTTTGGTAAAGGCGTTATGAGTGCAGGCAGTGAAGATATTGAAACATGCCCTATCTGTAAAGGGGGAGGCAGAGAAAAAGGTAGTAATCTTCCTTGCTTAAAATGTAGGGGTAAAGGCGTTGTTATAACAGGGTCTACTTGAAATGGAAGAAAGATAAAAAATGCCAACACCAGATGAAATTAAAATCTTTAAAATGATCGACGCTGAAGGTGGTGAATCCACTATAGGAAAAATTGCTAGGAAAATGCATCTGGACACGAGTTACGCCAGAGTTATCCTTAATTCTATGGGACTGAAGGACCTTATAGATGTTTTTAGAACTGGGAAGGTCAGAATTGCAAGTAAAGGTTGGATAGCATTAGGGAAACAGCCCCAGCGTGGAGAAGGCCTACAAAGATATTTAGAAGATCGAGACAAATGGAAAATTTTTTGAAGATAACATTAGAATCTGAAAGGAGGACAAACGATGAGACTTAATTGTTTATCATGTGGTTATGCGGTTGATTTGGATAATGCTTATGGGGACTATGACGGTCAGTTCAAATGTGTTATTTGTGGCGCAGTTATTAATATCAAGACCGAGGAGGGCAAACTTAAGTCGGCTAGTGTTGCCAAAGCTGGACAACGCCCCTCGGAGAAAAGAGCATTTTGAGTAGAGACTAAACCACCGGGGCGGCCAGACGGATTGCAAAGATATTCAGAAGAAAGACAAGGTTGTATTGGGTTCTTTACACCCTCATCTTGCAGGATAACTGTAAAGGGTAAGAGCAGGGTAAAGTAAGAAGGGAGATTAGCAGATGGCAAAAGAAAAACCAAAGGGGGAAAAGGAAGAAGAGGGCTTAGATATTGATTTTGGGATAGGTAAGTTAAGCCTGGGGGGATTATTTAAAGGCATTGAGAAATTGATTGACCTGGCAGCAGAATTAAAGGACTCTGGCGGCGAACTCAAGAAAGAGGGAGAGATCGATCTGGGTCATTTAAAAGAGGGCATGAAAGGCGTTTTCGGTTTCTCCATAAAGACGGCAGTAGGTGGAAAACCAATCGTGGAACCTTTTGGTAACATTAAGAAGACCCCTAAAGGACCTACCGTCGAGGAAGAGAGAGAACCGATGACAGATGTTTTTGATGAAAAAGAGGAGATTCGTATCTATTCCGAGATGCCGGGAGTCAATGAAGAGGATATAAAGATAGATATAAAAGGAGATATATTGAATATTTCGGCCCATGGCGTAGAGAGGAAGTATCATAAAGAGATCCTCCTTCCCGTACAGGTCAAGAAGGAAGCCCTTTCTTATACTTACAAGAATGGTATCCTGGAAATCAGGATTAAAAAATAGATGCGTAGATGAGTGAATGCCGGACTTATTAACTAATTTTTCATGACGGGTATGACACCCTCGAACCATGAAAATTGATTTATCTACCGTAGGGGCGGCCCTCTGTGGCCGCCTTATTGAGGAGCCCACAGAGGGGCTCCCCTACATTTGGGAATGAAGAACCTATTTTCTGAGCAATATAAACGCATTAAATAAAATAATTGTAAATAAACAAAATAGATGCTGAAACAATACTGAAACAAGTTCAGCACAAGGTTCAGCATGACAAAAACAAAGCAGATCGTCATTCGATCCTGAACTTAATTCAGGATGTTTCGGAATCTCAGGTCTTTCAAAACGATGTAAAAACATTAATTGTGTTTGGGTTAAATGGGATTAATCGGATTAAGAGAAGGCGCGTTGAAACTGATTTTATTCGGCGGAAAAGGAGGGGTGGGAAAGACTACCTGTGCCTCAAGTACTGGACTGTATTTAGCAAATAACAATAAAAATGCACTCCTCATCTCCACTGACCCGGCCCATTCTTTATCGGATAGCTTAGGGCAGAAAATAGGAGATGAGATTCACCCCGTTATATGTTTACCCCGCCCCGCAGAAAGCCCCGTGATTTATCACGGGGATGAATGCTGTAAATCCGGGGGGACCCCAATGCCCCGCGTTTTAACGCGGGGTCGGGGTTTACTGTCTAACGGGGTAAAGCAGATAGAAGGTGTAGATAAATTAAGTGCTATAGAGATAAGCGCGGAGAAGGCATTATCAAGGTTCAAAATAGAATATGACGATGAGCTAAGGAGACTCTTTGATACGAGTACTTATTTAGACAGGGAGGATATAGATTCCATACTTGCTCTGCCTATACCGGGGATAGACGAGGTGATGGGATTTAAGACCATTGTGGACTTCATTGAAGAGGGGAAGTTTGATAAATACATAGTCGATACAGCACCAACAGGCCATGCCCTGAGGCTTTTGACCCTCCCGGAGCTTTTAGACGACTGGATAAAAGTTATGGCAAAGATGAGATGGAAATATAGATATATGGTTACGAGCTTTGCCGGAAAATATAAGCCTGACAGTGCTGATGATTTTCTTATGAGCATGAAAAAGACAGTTAAAAAGATTGAAGGTCTTCTCAGGGATCAAAGCAGGTGTGAATTCATTATCGTGACCATACCAGAAGATATGGCGATTAAAGAGACGGAAAGGATGATAAAAAGTTTGGATCAATATGGGATGAAGGTAAAACAGATGGTCATCAATCATGTTATCCCGGAGCAGGTTGACTGCCCTTTTTGTCAGGGAAGGAGAGAAGAGCAGGATGAATATATAGGACAGATAAGAGAAAAATTTAGCGATTTAAAAATAACGATTGTTCTCCTCCAGCCCCATGAGATAAAAGGGATAGATGCCTTGAAAAATCTCGGGAGTATGGTCTTTGCGGCATGAGTTATGGACAAGGGTGCGGCTAAAGCCTAAAGACATTTTCAATGAAAAAAGACAACACAACCCTGACATTAAAAGTAAAAGAAGCCTTGCCAAAAGATGTTGGCAGAGCTATTGCGAGGATAGATCCTAAAGATATGGAAAGCATGGGGATAGAAGTAGGTGAAATTGTATTAATTGAAGGAAAGAGAAAAACCCCTGCTAAAGCCATGCCATTATTTTTGGAAGACAGAGGCAAAGGAGTTGTCCAGATAGACGGGATTTCGAGAGAAAATGCACAGATAGGGTTAGATGAAAAGGTAATCATTCAAAAAACTTCGCAAAGGCCTGCAAGCAAGATCACTCTATCCCCGATCACTTCGGTCGGCTCATTCGAGAAGGAGAAAGATGTTAAGTACATCGGTTCGTTAATGGAAGGCCTTCCCCTTACGGTTGGAGACAAGGTGAGGGCTGCCCTTTTTGGGGCCAGATCTTGCGATTTCAAGGTACTGGATACAAGGCCAGAAGGCATCGTCGTCATCGAACCGACCACCCTGATCCGGATGGAGATCAAAGGAACAAAAGAGACCAAAGAGGCGCGGGTCTCTTATGAAGATATCGGCGGACTCCAAACCCAGATACAGCGGATCAGAGAGATGATCGAGTTGCCTCTCAAATACCCGGAGGTGTTTAGGAGGTTAGGGGTTGACGCCCCGAAAGGAGTATTTTTATATGGTCCTCCGGGTTGCGGGAAGACCTTGATTGCCCGTGCTGTTGCCAATGAAACAGAGGCATATTTCACCCACATCAGCGGCCCTGAGATCATGGGTAAATTTTATGGAGAGAGTGAAGCCCGCCTGAGAAGTGTATTTGAAGATGCACAAAAACATGCCCCAGCGATCATCTTTATTGATGAGATAGATTCTATCGCTCCCAAAAGAGAAGAAATGGGCGGAGAAAAGCAGGTTGAACGAAGGGTAGTCGCCCAGCTTTTGGCTCTCATGGACGGATTGGAATCAAGGGGCGATATTATCGTGATCGCTGCAACCAATATTCCTAATACCATCGATCCTGCATTGAGACGCCCCGGACGCTTTGACAGGGAGATAGCTATACCCATACCCAACAGAAATGGAAGACTTCAGATACTTCAGATCTATACAAGGGGAATGCCCCTTGCAGAAGATGTAGGTATCGAAAAGTTAGCCGATATTACCCATGGATTTGTGGGTGCAGATATAGAGGCATTAGCAAGAGAGGCTGCAATGTCGGCTTTAAGAAAGATCCTGCCTAAGATTGATTTTGAGCTGGCGGATATCCCTTATGAAACGCTCATGGAGCTTCAAGTCACTATGGATAATTTTTTAGAGGCGATGACGGAGGTAGAACCCTCCGCGATAAGGGAGTTTTTTGTGGAGGTCCCTGATGTGAAATGGGAGGATGTGGGAGGATTGGAGAATATGAAGAGAGAGCTGATAGAGGCAATTGAATGGCCCCTTAAATATCCTGAACTTTTCAAAAAGGCCAATACCCAACCACCCAAAGGGATATTGCTTCATGGAGCGCCGGGTACAGGAAAGACCCTATTAGCAAAGGCAGTTGCTAATGAGAGTGGAGTTAATTTTATCTCGGTCAAAGGGCCGAGCCTGATATCAAAGTATGTTGGAGAGAGTGAAAGGGGTATCCGGGAGGTTTTTAAAAAGGCAAAACAAGCGTCACCAACCATATTATTCTTTGACGAAATAGACAGCCTGGTTCCTAAAAGAGGTGCAAGCAGCACCGATGCTCATGTGACAGAAAGGGTGATAAGCCAATTTCTAACAGAGATGGATGGTATAGAGGAATTAAAAGGAGTGGTCGTCTTAGCTGCAACCAACAGATTAGATTTAGTTGACCCGGCAATTCTTAGAAGCGGTAGGTTTGACCTTTTATTTGAACTTCCTATACCTGATGAAGAGACAAGGCTTTCGATATTTAAAAT
This sequence comes from Thermodesulfobacteriota bacterium, assembly GCA_030017685.1. GTDB lineage: Bacteria > Desulfobacterota > BSN033 > BSN033 > UBA1163 > RBG-16-49-23. Next base: position 33,039 of record JASEHH010000004.1, read on the forward strand.
TCATACCAGGAATAAACCCCTTCATAAAGATGTGGACTTGAAGACATTAGCTAAGAAGACAAATGGAATGGCGGGGTCAGATATACAATTACTCTGCCAGAAGGCTTCAATGAATGCCATCCGTAAGTTTGTCAAAGGGAAGAAAGACACGGCAAATGCCCGGTCTATGGAACTGTTCATAACCGGTGATGATTTTGAAGCGGCCTTGAAATCAATTCAATCTGAAAGGCCCTGAGATGAGAAGACTGAAATACATCCCCATCATCCATACCGGGGTTGAGATGGGATCGATGTATGGGACATTGAAAGCCGAGTATATTAAAAGATACGGCAAAAAAAAATGGGAAGAACATAACAGAGTCATAGAAGATTTCTGGCAAGGGATTCGTAAAAAGGTCTTTGAATTAGGTTTGGATTACCAAAATACTCGATTGTATCAAGATGGACTGCCTGTATGCGGAAAGGAGCTCGATTTAGTTCAAGAATTGGTCAAGATGGGAAGCCGGAACCACCAAATCCTTATGGAGCTTATCCAGTTAGGGACAAAATTAGAAGGGACAGAGGATCCAAAACTGCTTTTGGAAGAATATGCCTATTTAAAAAATGCATCTGCTGATTTGGACAAACCAAAAGTGAAAAGGAGATATCAACAGTTAGCAAAAAGCATCCTGCAGAAGAGAGATTCGTATATCAGCCAGCGAATTGACAAAACTTTACGGGAAGGTGAGACGGGGCTACTCTTCATCGGAATTACTCACAGGGTGAATGAAAAATTACCTAAAGATATCGAAATAGAATACGTCATATATCGGCTTCCTTTCAAAGAAGGCTTGTTTCCGGATGAAAAAGAAAGTTAAGGGAATTCATGATATTACTACGTCGCTATACCGGGCAAGAATACCAGAAAACAGAGAGGCTCCCAAAAGGCTCGGACGAGACTCAAAAAAGAGATATTTCAAAAAAGGTGAAGGGAGCATCAGCGCTCCGAGGGTATGGTCATTTTCAACAAAACCTAAGTTTACCCGATATCAGAAATCGATCGAGAGGAGTTTATTCGTAGAAAGGATTGAGGAGCCTAAAACGAATGTGCTTGAGAAAACGGACAACTTGGTCATCATGGTTGAGTTACCCGAGGTGAAAAAAGAGGATATTCATTGGGAAATAAGCAATGATATTTTTTCTGTTCGTTCTCAGGATAAATTCGGTTCAAAGAAATATATGAAAGAGATGCTTTTACCTTTTGTAGCGGAGGAGGACGATATTCAAACGAATTATAGGAATGGTATTTTTGAGATTAGTTTTCGCAGAAAAAAGGGTAAAAGGAAATGAAAAAAACGATTCTCATTGTAGATGATGAAAAAGAATTATGTAAAATCCTCTCTGATAGTTTATCTCAGAATCACTATCGAGTTTTCGTTGCGTTCGATGGAAAAAGGGCACTCCAGTTAGTAAAAGAAGAGAAACCTGACCTGATTCTATTGGATATAAAAATGCCGAGGATGAATGGGATAGAGGTGCTTAAAAAAATTAAGAAGATGAAGAAAGAAATCGTTGTGATTATGCTCACGGCCTATGGAACCCTTGAAACGGCAAGAAAGGCTATGAAGTTAGGAGCATATGATTACCTCACCAAGCCCTTTGACCTTTTCAATCTCAAATCTCTTGTGAAAGAGGCTTTAGGGAAGGTGAGCAAACCAATGAAAAAGGGAAAACGATGAAAGATGGATGGAAGCACTTATATGGTGTGATAGGAACGTCCGAAAATTTGAATATCGGTCCGATTAAAGTTGAAAATCAAAGCGGCGAAGTCTATCCGATAATTTATAAAGAATTATCTGCCATTGTCAGCAATACCTCCTTCGTGGATTACAAGAAAATGACCAAGGACATTGTTGTCCGAGATTTATTGAAACACCAGAAGGTCATTGAGAGTGTGATGGGTTCATATCCCATTATTTCATTCAAATTCGGTTCTTTGGCTCATACTGAGGAGGAAGTAACACAAATTCTGATTCGTGGTTATGACCTCTTCAAATTTCTCCTTCCATGGGTGGGCGAAAGGGTAGAACTTGAGTTGGTAGCAACGTGGGATAGAGAAAAAATATTTAAGGCCCTTTATGAGGAAGAATCGGAGATCCAGTCCCTTCAGAAAAAAATTGGAACAAAATCGGAAGAAGACGCCTTCTTGGAAAAGATCAAGTTGGGGGAGTTGGTCCGTCAGTGTCTTCTCAAGAAAAAGGTCTCGTCCAGAAAGCAGATCCTCTCCCAACTCAGAGAGTGCACTGAGTCTTATTGTGACCATGATGTCATGGATGATATCATGATCCTCAACACAGCCTTCCTTTTGAGAAAGGAGATGGAAAAGGAGTTCGACAACCGAGTTCAGTACCTGGATGATGAATTTCTCGGGAAAATCTCTTTCAAAGTCATCGGTCCTCTTCCTCTATACAGTTTCGGGTGCATCGAAGTGGAATGGACCAGCGTCAGTGAGACTCGTGAGGCCCTTGCCCTTCTCGGTTTGAATGAGAATGCGTCATCAGCCGACGTCAGGAACGCCTACTATCAAAAGGCAAAGTCCCTTCATCCTGATAAGATGAGAGACCTTTTAAATTCTCCTCCGAAATTTGAAAAGTTGGCCGAGGCCTATAAGTTCCTTAGGAAGTATTATAACCAGCATCGTTCCTTTCCCAGAGAAGACCGCATCCTCTTGATGGAGGTCAGAACGAATGGTTCAAATTATTGAAGGAAAGAGGATGAAGAAGGGGGTGGAAAATCATATCGTTATGGTAGATAGATGAGGCTCTTAAAATATCTTCTATTTTTTCTTCTTCTAAATTTTGCTTTGGCAATATACGTTTCGTATGAATTGACGTGTGAGATTGAATATTATCAAGGAGTTTTAGAAAGGCAAGATAATATAATGCGTCAACACAAGAAGCGTATGATTGAATTAATACAAAAATTGGAGGAGATGGAAAATGAAAGATTCCAGATTATCGAACAGAAAGCCAAAGTGCACAATTCTTGAATCGTTCGATGGAATGATCAAAGTTATTGGGCCGAATATTGTTAAGTCAAACCATGCGGAAATGAAGAACGCTTTTGATTTTATTGAAAAATCTTATTGGGAGATTAATATAAGCCACCTACATGGACCTCATAGATTAAAACAAAAGGAGGAGAACTACCATGACGGTAATATTAAAGGATGACCATGAGGAAGCGATTCGAAAAATAAAAAAGAGGTCTTTTAAAATTCATATTTTAGGAATATGTTTTACGTTTTTATTATCTCTATTTTTAATGTATGGGAAAGTGATTTTAAAAATAGAGAAGGATTTAGCCAAGCAAAGTTATAAAGTAGTTAAAGGCCATGTTATTGATATGAGAGCCAAATTTAAACTATTAGAGATAATAAGGACGAAGCCGATGAGTATTGGCCAGGCATTAGAGGTTGCAGATGTAGTTTTCGAGGAATCAAAACATCGAGAAATACCAATATCGATGGTTCTGGCTATTATCAATCAAGAATCTTCATATCGAAATAGTGCTGTAAGTGAGAGAGGTGCGAGAGGATTGATGCAGTTGATGCCGGGAACATGGAATCAATACATGGACGATCCTAAATTGAAAAAGGAGATAGAAAATAGCCATATCCCAACGTTAAATATAAGGGCAGGAATGGCTTATCTTGGAGATTTAATAAAAAAGGAAAAGGATTGGAATAAAGTATTGAGCATTTATGTAAGTGGGAATAAAGATATTGCGTCAAATCAAGTTTATATTAAACAGGTTTTTAATAAGGCAAAAGAATATAGTGAGGAATTAGACGGGAGGTGGTAGTTGGCGTTTATCATGAGAGGATCAAGTTGCTCTCTTCCATATTTCAATTTTACCGGGAGATGTCCTGAGGCAATCGTTTCATGTTAAATCGTGTGGAGCAAGACGAAGGAGTTTGATGAAAGAAGGCAAATACATTTATTGCATTATCGAAACGAAGATCGAGAGGAACTTTGGCCCCATTGGCATTGGAGGAAGAGGCGATGAGGTGAGCACCATTGGTTATGGGGATTTAAGTATGGTGATCAGCAACTCCCCTATGACAAAATATGTTGTCAGCCGAGAGAATTTATTGGCTCATGAAAAGGTTATTGAAGAGGTCATGAAAGAATTTACCGTTTTGCCGGTTAGATTTTGCACGATCGCTTCCAATGCTGATGAGGTAAGGAACCTTTTAGATAGAAGGTACAGGGAGTTTAAGAATCTTCTGAGAGATATGGATCATAAAATAGAATTAGGGACAAAAGGATTATGGAAAAATATGGACCTCATCTTCAAGGAGATTATAAAAGAGAATCATGAGATTAAAAGGTTAAAAGAGAAGATGCAGAACGATAAGGGAAAAAAGAAATTCTCCTCCATGAAGACATCATTGGAGGCAAAAGTTGAAGTGGGTAAATTAGTAGAAGAGGCTCTAAAAGAAAAAAAAGATAAAGAAGCAGAGAAAATCGGAGAAACACTAAGAAGAGCAGCCATTGATTATAAACGCAATAAAACGATAGGCGATGAAATGTTTATCAATGCTGCCTTTTTAATAGATAGAGGAAGGGAGAAGGAATTTGATAACATCATGGAGGATCTTAGCGAAGAATATAAAGACAGAATAAAATTTATGTACGCAGGGCCGCTACCGCCTTTTAATTTTGTCAACATCGTCATTTATCCAGAGGAATGGGAAAAGTGACTACGGTCATGGAAGGGAAATACATTTATTGCATCATAGGAGGAAAGGGGAAAGTAGAGCAGTTTGGCCCCATAGGAATTGGCGACAGGAGAGATGAAGTATATACAATATGCTTTCAAGATATAGGAGCAGTGGTCAGTAATTCTCCGATTAAAAAGTATTCTGTGGCAAGGGAAAATTTAATTCCGCACGAGTGTGCCATTGAAGAAGTGATGAAATCTTATACGGTTTTGCCAGTAAGATTTGCCACCATCGCTGAAAATGAAGATAAAGTAAAAAAAATTTTGGAAAAAGACCATGAGAGGTTCATTGATTTATTGAAGAATATGGAAGGCAAAAAAGAACTCGGACTTAAAGCAATTTTTAAAGAAGATGTTATATACAAGGATATTTTAGAAAAATATAAAGATATAAAGGTATTAAAAGAAAAAATTGCGACATTACCCTCTGAGAAGACATATTTCCAACGTATGGAAATAGGAAAAATGGTTGAGGCTGCTTTAGAAAAAGAGAAAGAGATTTATAGAGAGGATATCTTGGAGACCCTGTCGCCTTTAGCATTGGAAGTGAAAACCAATAATACCTACGGTGAACGGATGATTATCAATGCCGCCTTTTTGGTAGAAAGGCATAAAGAGGCAGAGTTTGACCAGAGGGTTCAGGAACTCGGTGAAAAATATGGTGATAAAATGAAATTTAAGTATGTGGGGACATTGCCACCATTTAATTTTGTTAATTTAACAATAAGTGTAGGAGAATACTAAAAGTGCTTTTAGATGATCTGTTATTACTACCAGTTAAAGGATTTATCGGTATTTTCAAAAAGGTCCAGGAGATGGCAGAGCGCGAGTTATCCGACGAGGATTATATTCGAGAGAGGCTTATGGAACTACAGTTAAAATTTGAGTTAGACGAGATCGGTGAGGAAGAATATATAGATCAGGAAAAAGAACTAATGACACGATTGGATGCTATTAGAAAAGCAACCATGGAGAGCACGGAGAATTAACACGGAGGCACGGAAGTAACCACAGAATGGAAACACAGAAAAGAACAAAGGGAGAATTTCTATATGGTGATTTAACCAATAAAATTATTGAGCTGGCTATAAAAGTACATAAGAAACTCGGACCCGGATTTATTGAAAAAATTTATGAAAAAGCTTTATCACATGAATTGAACAAAGAGGGTATAAAGTATGAAAAACAGAAATCAATACGGGTGAAATATGACGAGATTTTATTAGGAGACCAAAGAGTAGATATGATTATAGAGGATAAGATTATAGTTGAGTTAAAAGCAGTTTCTGAATTAAATGATATCCATCAAGCTCAGATGCTCTCATATTTAAAGGCAGCGGATAAGAAAGTTGGATTAATACTTAACTTTGGGAAGCCAAAGTTAGAGATTAAACGTGTAATAAACTAAATAACCACTGAGGCACGGAAGGGTAACACGGAGACATAGAAATCTGTGATTCCGTGGTCAAAAATTCCGTGATTCTGTGGTTGTAAGGGAGGTATGAAAATGGCAAAGGACGTAGGAACTTTAATTGAAAAGGCAAGGGGAGAGTTAAGCAAGTTGACAGGACTTAAAGCCTCTTCTACTGTAGGGGCTACCAAGGATGAGAAGGGATGGCATATATCTATTGAGATGTTGGAAAAACAATCCATCCCTGACCAGATGGACATCCTTGCAACATACGAAGCCCTTTTAGATGAAGAAGGGAATCTTTTGAGTTTTGAGCGAAAGTCAATGCGTAAGCGTATGGAGACAGAGGTAAAGGCGTAATTTGGGTCTAAATAATGGAAGGTTTGTATCTTTATTGTATCAGAGAAAAAACTGATACCCATTGTTTCTCTGCAAAGGGTATTGACGAAAAGGGAGAGGTTTTTGTCATTCCTTTTCGGAAATTAGAGGCAGTTGTAAGTAATGTTTCCGTAGAGGAATTCGCATCTGAGGAGATTCAAAAAAAGGCAAAAGAGGACCTGAGCTGGATTAAAGAAAAAGTAGTTGCTCATGAGAAGGTTATAGAAGAAGCTATGAGGAAGGATGATAAGTTTTTAAGTGTAATTCCAATGAAGTTTGGTACCATTTTTAAAGAGAGGGTAAGATTAGAGGAGACCTTAAAAAAAGATTATTTCAAGATCAAAAAAGTTTTAGACAGAATTCGGGGAAAACAGGAGTGGAGTGTAAAGGTGTATCTGAAGGATAGAGAAAAAATTGAGCAGTTGATAAAAGAGAAGAATGAAGCAATAAAGGAAAAGGAGGAAGAAATAGCCTCTTTACCTGAGGGCATAGCCTTTTTTATGGAGGAAGAACTAAAAGAGGTTATTTCAAAAGAAGTGGAAAAAGAATTAAGCAATGCCGCAGAGGTTTTATTTGAGAGATTAGGAAAACAACCTGTGGCTTCAGTCAAGGGTAAGATTTTGTATAAGGAGTTAACCGGCAGGCAGGAACCCATGATTTTAAATGCAGCCTATTTAATTTCTGAAGAGAAAATTGAGGGTTTTAAGAACGAGGCTGAGAAGCTAAATAAAGAGATTCAGACAAAGTTTTACCTTGAATATAGCGGCCCATGGCCTGCTTATAATTTTGTTTAAACTATGGCAAAACATCCTCTGATCAAAACCCCAGATGCCAGTATAATAAGTCCCATGGGAAGAAGTCCTGCATCTGAAAGGGTAACCCTTGTCGAGGCGTTAGATAAGGTTTTAGAAAAGGGGGCAGTCATCAATGGTGATGTAGTCATAAGAGTAGCGGATGTAGACCTTGTTTTTTTAGGTCTAAGGCTTATTCTTACCTCTATTTCTAAGGCAGAAGAGCTATCAGGTAAGAATTTCAGTAATCCCGATAAAGAATTTACCCCGCACCAGAGCAAACTCGGTGCGGGGTTTACCCCTGAAGATACGGCATATATACAGAAATTACAAAGGGAGATAAAAAGGGCTGAAGAAAATATCCCTAAACTCATTGATGCCAGTGATCCTAAAAAGGCAGAACAAGGTTTAGCCAAATTAGTTTTAGCTCTGGTTGAACTGATAAGAAAACTTATGGAAAAGGAAGCCTTTAGAAGGCTAAGAAGGGGAACTCTTTCCCCTGCAGAGATTCAAAAATTAGGATTGAGCCTTAAGGCGGTTCAGAAAAAGATAAAAGAGGTTCAGGCGATCTTTGGTATTGAGGATGAAGAGTTAAATTTAGATTTAGGTCCCATAGGGAATCTAATGTGAAAACAATTTGTTTTCGTCATTCCTGCAAAAGCAGGAATCCAGACATGTCCCTGCGAAAGCAGGGAACTAATTAATGAACTGGATTCCCGTTTCCACGGGAAACCCTGGATTCCGCATCAAGTGCGGAATGACAGAAAGGTAACCCTATAAAAAGCTACAGGGAATTATTAAAGTTAAAAATCATGCATAAAGAAGAATCCAAGATAAGCTGTACAACATTCCAAAAGCAAGAGGCTGGAATAAAAGATCTTACAGATAAAATTAATGGGGCTAAAGGGGTGCAAGAAAAAGCAGGATTTGCTGAAGAGATTGAGAAAGAAGTGGATGTGCTTCTTTCTTGCCCGGATTATGAGAGTCAAAGCTTAGATTGTAAGAATTGCCATTTCATTGCAAATTTACGCAAGAAAACAGCAGATCTGATTATAAAAGCTAAAAAGTTAACATAAGAGGGGGTGTGTTATGGCTGAAAGGATGGCACATGCGATTGAGACCACCAATTTGGCGGATATCTTGGAGAGGGTTTTGGATAAAGGAATTGTAATTGCCGGAGATATTCAGATCAGGATTGCCGATGTTGAACTTCTAACGATAAAGATAAGGTTATTGGTTGCTTCCGTAGATAAGGCAATGGAGATGGGAATAAACTGGTGGCAGAGCGATTCCTATCTATCCTCAAAAGCAAAAGAGACAGAAATAGAAAAAGAAAACAAAATCCTCAAAGAAAGACTGGATCGTTTAGAGACGAGAATAAAAGCGGATTAATACAAACGCATTAAATATTTTGTAGGGCAACCCTTCAGGGTTGCTAAAGGCAAGGCTGAAGCCTTGCCCTACTCCATAAATCGGAACCTCAAGGAATCTTAAAGAAAAGAGAAAAAAGAGATGAAAAACTTTCTTTCAGAACAGTTAGCTGTTCAAAGAGCATCTAAATTAGAGGATGCCCAAAATGAATGGAAGGTAATCTTCAATGCAATTGAGGAGGGCATATCGATTCATGATACTAATTTCAATATCCTCAGGGCAAACCAGCGTTTGGCCAGAATTTTAAATAAAAAGCTCTCTGACTTGATTGGGAAGAGGTGTTATGAAGTAATTCACCATTTATCCGAGCCTCTAAAGGGGTGCCCATGTCTTCAAGCGATAGAGACGAAAAAGTTTGCCAATGCAGAGGTGAAGATCCCTCATTTAAAAGGAGAATTTAACATTTCCATTTATCCATTACCCAATGCTGAAGGAGGTCTGAAAGGATTTGTTCACATTATGAGAGATATCACTGAACAGAAAAGACTTCAGGGCGAATTGGTTCAACTTGAAAAACTTTCGGGATTAGGAGAGTTGATTTCTTGTGTTGCTCATGAATTGAATAATCCTTTAACTTCGGTCATTGGATATGCCCAACTTCTTAAGGGTTCAAAAGAGGTAAGCGAGGAGATTAAAGAGGATTTGGAGAGGCTGCACGACGAAGCCATGCGAACCTCCGGTATTGTTCAGAAATTCCTTGCCTTCGCCCGAAAGAGGAAATCTGAGAAGTCTTATGTCAATATCAATGAGATATTGAGAAGCACCGTTGCACTGAAGTCCTATGATTCGAAGGCAAATAATGTTGCTGTCGTAGAAGATTTTCAAGCCGATTTACCAAGGACAATGGCGGATCCTCAACAACTTCAGCAGATCTTTTTGAACCTCCTCACCAATGCTGAATATGCGATGAAGGAGGCCCACGGTCGTGGAAGACTGGAGATCCAGACAAGATTCGATTTGGAAAGGTCTTTGATCAGAATCTCCTTTAAAGACAATGGATCTGGGATTTCAGAAGAGAATCTTTCTAAGGTCTTTGAGTCCTTTTTTACCACAAAAGAGACAGGAACGGGTCTTGGTTTGAACGTCTCCTATAAAATTGTCCAGGAACATGGAGGCACAATCTTCGTTAAGAGCCGTTTGGGAGAGGGGGCAACATTTACGGTGGAACTCCCGATCATCGATTTGGAGGAAAAGATTGTTGAACCGGAAGAGAAGGAAGAAGAAGGGAGGGTTTCAGGCAAGAAAGTTCTGGTCATTGATGATGAACTTCTTATTTTAGACCTCGTAAGAAATATTTTTGAAAGAGAAGGCATAGAAGTAGATACTGTATCGAATGGGGAATCGGCATTGAATAAACTTAAAAAAAGGATCTATGACTTAATTATAATTGACCTGAAAATGCCGGGTTTGGACGGAATAAGTTTATATCAGGAGATCGTGAAGAGGAATTTAAAACTATCTAATAGAATCTTGTTCTTCACGGGAGACACAAGCAGTTCAGAGACAAGGACGTTCTTTGAAGAGATCCAGGCGGAGTATATCTTCAAACCCTTCGACAATGCCGATTTTCTGAAGAGTGTAAAAAGAATATTGAAAAAGGAGAAAACACAATTTGTTTCCCGTTCAGATCTTCCCCAGGGCTGAAAGAAGCAGTAAACCCCGTTAGAAAAAAAGGGGCTTTAATCCATCGTTCAAAAAGTAATGAACATTTTTTTTACATCCACGCTATAAATGGCGGGACTTTCTAACGGGGTAAATCTTTGGGGGTATATGGGAAAATAAGTTTTTTAAAAATTAGGCCTAGGTTTTTCTCTTTTCTTTATACAATCCAATTATCATTAGTAATTCTTCAATATCGACATCTCCACATTCAGCACAAAGATAAAAGAGATGAAATGTTCTTCTCCCATTAGTTACAGCGACACCCTGTAATCCTTGTTGGGTTCCGCACTTTAAACAGCGTTCCAGATTTTCTTCCATATAACTCCGTGACTGACTCCTCTTTACCCCGTTAGAAATAATGCCCCCCCTGCTCCCTCCGGGCCAGAGGCCCTATGGGCCGGAGGCTGCGGCGGGGTAACATCTTAGAATAATTCCGGCGGGGTCTAATGCCCCGCTCGGTTTCGAGTCGCAACGACTGGAATTTCTAACGGGGTTTACCTCCCCTTTTCTTTGTAAATTATACCAAACTTCGAGGTTAAGGTTATTTCCTTGCTTTCAAGGGCACAAATCCAACGAAGTTATATCCTCATTTATCCATTTGGTAAGGGTAGAGTTTAAAGGGTCATTATGATAATTTTCCAACACTTCCCTCGCCTTTTGAGGAGACCAGAGTAAAAGATTTTTCTTGGCCCTGCATTCAGGTATATCCTGATACATTCCGTGAGATACCGAAACCAGAGCTTCGTATACTGTCATTAGTTTTTATTTTCCGGAAAATACTTTAGCAAAAACATTCAAGGCCATTTCAATATCTTCACTCGATATATCCAGATGCGTGACCAGGCGGATTTGTGTTTTTCCGAAGGCATGGATGAGGATTCCGTGGGGCTTCATGGCTTCTGCAATCTGAAGGCCTGTTTTTCCGGTCTCGGTCACATCGAATATGACAATATTGGTTTCCACATGCTTAGGATCAAGAGAAACTCCTTTCAGTTCTTTCAAACCCACTGCGAGACGTTTTGCATTCTGATGGTCTTCTTTTAGGCGTTCGATATGATGTTCCAGCGCATAAAGTCCGGCCGCCGCAATGATTCCGACCTGACGCATCCCGCCCCCAAACATCTTTCTAAAACGGTGGACCCGGTCAATAAATATTCTGGACCCTGCAACAAGAGATCCGATAGGGGCGCCCAATCCTTTCGAGAGGCAGACTGAGACAGAGTCAGCCCATTGGCCGTATTCATGGGGGCTGATCCCGGTGGCGACAGAAGCATTCCATAGCCTGGCACCGTCGAGATGAACCAAGAGGCCTTTTGATTTTGCTAACCGGAAGATCTCTGCCATCTTATCGATTGGATAGATGGATCCTCCTCCACGATTATGAGTATTTTCGAGACAGACCAGCCGGGTGACCGGAAAGTGGTGGTCATCCGGCCGAATCGCTTCTTCGGTCTGAGAAGCATCGAGAATGCCCCGGACACCCCTGAGACAATAAAACTGGATTCCCGACAGGACTGCTGCTCCTCCTCCTTCAAAGTTATAGGGATGGGAGGTGGCTTCAATGATGACCTCATCGCCCGGTTGGGTATGAGATTTGATCGCGAGTTGGTTGGCCATGGTTCCCGAGGGAACGAATAGGGCCGCTTCCTTTCCGAGCATCTGAGCCACCCTCTCCTGGAGTGCGTTGACCGTAGGGTCCTCACCGAAGACATCATCTCCGACCTCTGCCTCTGACATGGCCTTTCTCATGGCAGGAGTGGGCCGGGTCACAGTGTCGCTTCTGAGATCGATCCATTTTTTCATCTTTCATCTCCCAGGGGTGCTTGTTTCGTTAAGAAAATACAATTTTAACCCATGGGTGTCAAGGTTCGCTGAAACTCTCCAAACTCTCCAAATCTCTTGCTTTTGATCGAACGATGAGATATCTTATTTGACAGGGAGGTTGGAATTCGATTCATGTCAAAAGGGGCGATCCTATTTTTCGCCTTTTCTCTCTTTCTCTCCGGGTGTTCAACCAGACTGACGGTCCAGCCAACTTCTCCCCTGCCTTCGATGGAGCCCCTCTACTATCCTGATGAATATTTTTCTGGCATCCCCGTGGAAGAAAAAGTGGCGGAGATAGCTGAGAAGGTAGAAAAAAAGGAGGAGAAGGCCGAGAAGCACGAGGTGAGTCATCTCACAGCCGCTCCCATGCCAGCAGAGGTCCCAAAAGAATCTTTAAGTCTTCCCGACATCACTGTTTCCAATCTCTTTCTCAAACAGAAGAGGAGGCTGTTTGCCACCCTCACCAATATTGGCACAGCTCCATTTCCAATGGAGAGCGGAGGTTTGAGCCTATTTGTGGATGGTCGATTGGAGAAGAGTTATGCATTAAAAAGCCTTTCAGATCATGGTCTCCTCAAACCCCAGGAAAGTATTACGCTATCCACTCCATTTTCACTTTTCGGCCGGCATGAGGTGGAGGTGAAGGTTGATACTCAAGTGGAACAGAGAGAATTGGACAAAGAGAATAACCAGCTAAAGAAGATACTCGAAGGACTTCCCATCGGTCCGGATATCGTGATCAGGGATTTTCATTTGACAGAGGATCTGGAACTCAGTATCATCCTCTCCAACAACGGGGAGGCGGACCTCCGGAAGGGCGTGACCTTCAGGATTCGCATCTATTTAAACGATCGGAAGATTTCAGATTTTGAACATTTCATTTCAGAGGAATTAAAGGCCCATTCCGGAAATCTTTACACCCTTTCGCCCCCGTATCGGGTCAGCATTAAGGGAATCTCCAGGGTGAGGGTCTCTCTTGCCCCCAAGCTCCGTTCGGATGACATCCGTTTAGAGAATAATATTCTTGAGAGGAGGTTCATCATCTTTCCCTTTCAGATCGGAGCCCAAGGGAGGGAGCAATTCTCATTTTTTGTCCCATCCCCTCCGTTGAGGGGTGAAGAGCCATCAGAGAAGATAAGGATGGAGGTGAGGTGGGAAGGATCCTCCACTCCGCTAAAATTTTCCTTCGGGGGATCGGAAGATAGCAGGGCTCTTTTGGACATTTCAGGGATGAGTCCGGTTAAAGTCGAATGGCCCATCCCCGCCGGTGAAACTCAACGGGAGAACCACTGGAGGGTCTCCGTGACCAACCCCATTGAGAATAGAGTGGAAGGGCATCTCATCATACAATATCCCTAATCCAGCAGAGATGGAACCCAACAGGGTTTGGAGATTAATATTCGAAACAAAGAAATTAAACTCTAAATTCAAAACCCTAAACTCTAAACAAACTCAAATGCCAAAAACACAAAACTCAACACTGTATGTCTAAAGAACTTTTTTGAACATTTGGATTTTAAGTTTTGTATTTATTTAGGATTTAGTGTTTAGGGTTTTGAGTTTAATTTCGTGTTACGGAAACATCAACTCAGAGGAGCAGGCATGGAAGGAATCTATATTCTCTCAGGAGTGATCATCGCCCTGGCTGTGGTATTTTTCTTCCTCATGGAGCAGAGGTTGAAGAAGATAGCGGAAGAGGTGAGAAAAGACCAGTCCTCACAGACCGTATGGACGTTGATTCAGCAACAGGTTGAAAAGTTGAGAGAGCAGATGAATGACGGCCTTGCCAGAAATATCTCCCAGCTCTCCCAGCAGCAGGATACCATCAATGCACAGTTGAGGGGGATTACCGATCAGGTCAACCAGCAGCTTCAAAACTCAAGCGGGGAGATCAGTAAACGATTGGATAATGCCGCCAGGGTGATCGGGGATGTCCAGAAGAATATCGGAGAACTTTCGGAGGCCAGCAGGCGAATCTTTGAGGTCGGGAAAGACATCGCTACGCTCCAGGAAATCCTCCAGCCCCCGAAATTGAGGGGTGGGTTGGGGGAACAATTTTTGGGAGAACTGTTATCCCAGGTCCTCCCACCCGAATTCTTTACCCTTCAATACACGTTTTCCAGCGGGGAGAGGGTGGATGCGGTGGTGAGGCTGGGAGAAAGGCTTGTTCCCATCGATTCCAAATTCCCGCTCGATAATTTTAAACGGCTCATCGAATGTAAAACCGAGGAAGAGAAGAAGGCCTCTCAGAAGACCTTTGCGAGAGATGTGAAAAAACATATTGACGATATTGCAAGCAAATATATTCTGCCCCAGGAGGGGACTTACGATTTTGCCCTGCTCTATATTCCCGCCGAAAATGTCTATTATGAGACCATTACAAAGGACGAGGCCTTTGGAGAGGAGAAGGGGATTTTGAATTATGCGTTGAAAAAGAAGGTGATCCCGGTCTCGCCCAATTCCTTCTTTGCCTATCTCCAGGTGATCGTTCTTGGATTAAGGGGATTGAAAATTGAAAAGGATGCCCATCGAATACTGGATTCTCTCTCAGGTCTGAATAAAGAATTGGAGGCCTTTCAGGGAGACTTCCAATTGGTCGGAAAACATATCACCAATGCGATGAATAAATATGAAGAGGCGAGGAGACGTCTGGATAAATTCGGCTTCAAACTGGAACAGATCGAGAGCCAGCCCGCCCTGCCACTGCCTGAAAAAGGAAATGAGTCTAAAAATGAGAAGATAGGATGATTCCGACAAGAGAAGATTGTTTGAGATTGGTGGTTCAATACGGGATGCTTGAACATATCATCGATCATAGCATCGCAGTGGCAAGGGTGGCCCTCTTTCTTTCGATCAAGTTAAACAGAAACGGGCAGAGAATCGACCTTCCTCTGGTCGAAGCCGCGGCCCTGCTTCACGATCTGACCAAGACAGAGTGCCTCAGGACGAAGGAAGACCATGCCCTGACAGGATCGAGGCTTTTGAAGGGAATGGGGTACGAGAGGATAGGGGATGTGGTTGCGGAGCATATCCATTTATCGAAAGAGACGGATCCCTCACGGATATCGGAAGAGGAAGTGGTCAATTATGCCGACAAACGAGTTCGACATGACCGAATCGTCTCCCTCGATGAGAGGTTTGAAGACCTAAAGGGACGATACGGAAAGAGTGAGAGAGCCCTCGAGCTGTTAGGAGGACTGAGAAGAGCCACTTTTGAGATTGAAAGAAAAATCTTTTCCATCCTGAAGATCGATCCAGATGATCTCCAGGACCATTTGTTTGAAGCGGGTGACGGGCACATGGAGGGTACCAGCGAGGGAAAACAGTTCCTTTAGGATCGGAAGAAAGTGGAGAGATATTTTAAAATAATTAACTTGACTTTTAAAATATCAGTGATTTATGATGAACATCAATTTCAATGAGGCCAAAATAAGATTTCAAATAAAGGAGGAGGTGATTTAAATGACGAAAGCGGAATTGGTGGCCGCCATTGGCAAGGAAGCCAAGGTCTCAAAAGCGTCGGCTGAAAAAGCCCTGAATGCCTTTACTGCGACTGTGACAAAGGCTCTTAAAAAGGGTGACAGGTTGAGCCTTCCTGGGTTCGGGACTTTTTCTGTGACGAGGAGAAAAGCGAGGATAGGGCGAAACCCTCAGACAGGAAAGGAGATTAAAATTCCTGCTGCAAAAGTGGCCAAATTCAAAGCAGGAAATCTTCTGAAAAGTGCGGTAAAGTAATTTTAAAAATTCTGATCCGTTCTTAATAAAAAAGGGGAGAAATATCTCCCCTTTTTTATTAAGAAAAGGGTAGATAAGCGAGGATTTTCAAAGAAATATTTAAACAGGTTTTGAACAGTGGCATGTTCGGAAGAAAGTGAAGCACCACAAGATATTGTATTTTTATATTGAAGAGACACAATAATTTAACTTATTGAAATAACAAGGCTATTTAGGACATTTTATGTCCTTTAATTTTTTTTTGCAATGAAATAAATTGGTTGGAAAAACAAAACCATTTTTTTCCACAGGATTTACACATCTGCGGGGTATACTCCCCAGGCCTTGATTTTATTGACTCTAAGGGGCATATCCTCTTCTTAACCTTGACCTTAAGTTGATTGCATCTTTTATCTTCATTTCATGCAGTCAGGATCGATAAGAGATGACTCCATTCCTCGGAAGAGCAGGAATATCAACTCTTCCCTTCCGTTCACTTCTGGAGGAGGCCAGAGTTAAGGGCAAGGTTAAGGTTGTAAGAAAATAAAACCTTAACCTAACCCTGTTTAGAGGGGGGAAGAGGGGGGTAATAATAATCAGGGTTGAAAGAGAGAGGGCTTTTTTGTTATCGTCTAAGGGAAACCTTTTCGGGGATAGATCATGAAACATGTGATTCTTGGCACGGCAGGACATATCGACCATGGGAAGACCTCCCTGGTCAAAGCCCTCACCGGTGTGGATACGGATCGATTGAAGGAGGAGAAGGAGAGAGGGATTACAATTGAATTGGGATTCACCTTTTTGGATCTCCCCAGTGGAACGCGGCTGGGTATTGTCGATGTGCCAGGCCATGAAAGATTTGTTAAGCATATGGTGGCAGGAGCATGGGGAATTGATCTGGTGGCCCTCGTCATCGCGGCGGATGAGGGGGTAATGCCGCAGACAAAAGAACATCTCGATATCTGTACTCTTCTGAAGGTCAAAAAAGGACTGATCATCCTCACCAAGATGGATCTGGTCGATTCGGAACTTTTAGAGATGGTTAAGGAAGAAGTGACGGAAACTGTCAGGAATACCTTTTTAAAGGAGGCTCCCATTCTCCCTGTTTCTTCCACTACTGGCGAGGGGATCCAGCCATTGATCTCGGTCCTTGACCATCTTTCAAAAGAGGTGGAGGAGAGATCCTCTGACGGTCTTTTCCGGTTGCCCATTGACCGGGTCTTCATTATGAAAGGATTCGGCACAGTGGCAACGGGAACAATCGTCTCGGGTGAAATTACACTTGGAGAGACGCTGGAAGTCCTTCCCTCCGGTATTGAGGGCAAAATCCGGAATATACAGGTCTATAACCAGTCTGTGGAGAAAGCCGAAGCCGGACAGCGGGCAGCCATCAATATTCAAGGGATTGAGACTTCTGAGGTCAACAGGGGAGATGTCCTCGCCCGCCCCCATACCCTTACTCCGACAAGAATCATTGACGCCTATCTCGAGTATCTACCCGACGCTCCGAGACCGCTCAAAAACAGAACCATCCAGAGATTTCACATTGGCACAAATCTGGCTGCGGCCTCGATCTACCTCATGGATCGAGAGGAGCTGTCACCGGGAGAGGGAGGCTTTGTTCAGTTTAGATTAGACCGGCCCATTGTGGCCTTGCCTCAGGACCGCTTTGTGATCCGGGGTTCATCGGCCATTCAGACCTGTGGAGGAGGGGTCATTCTGGATACCCATCCTGATAAACATAAACGATTTTCAAAAAAGGTCGTCTCCGATTTAACCCTCCTCAGAGACGGAAGCGGAGAGGAAGCCCTTCGTCAGCATATCCTCCATGCGGGCACAGGAGGAATGATTCTGGATGACCTTCTAAAGCGAGTAGCCATGGCCCCCAATAAGGCCCAGGTCATTCTCAGGAGGATGGTTGAGAAAAGGGAACTCATCCTGATCGATCCAGAGAAACTTAAGGTTGTTGATTTCTCTCAATACCAGGGATTGAAGGAGATCGTATTGGCACAGTTAAAGGAATTTCATGTCCGTTTTCCGATGAAATCGGGACTGGCAAAGGAAGAGTTGAGGACGAAACTCCCGTCGGCAGTGGATATGAAACTCTTTCAAATCCTGATCGGCGAGCTCATCCGGTCCGGGAAGATCGTTCTGGAAAAAGATAAGTTAAGATTGCCTGAGCACCGAGTCTCCTCTTCCGATGAGAAGGGTCTGGTCAAAAAGGTGGAAGAGGCCATCCTGAAGGGGGGGCTCCAGCCTCCCTCTCCAAAAGAACTGTCGGAGACATGGTCTGAAGAGGAGGAGGGGATTCAGGCGATCTTCGAACACCTTGTTCATGAAGGCATCCTGATAAAGATCAAAAGTGGGATCTATTTTCATCGCACACCCTTCGAAGATTTGAAGGAAAATTTGATCCGTTTTTTAAAGAAGAACAGAGAGATCACCACCCCACAATTTAAGGAGATGACAGGGGTTTCGAGGAAATACGCCATTCCTCTGATCGAATATTTCGATCAGATCAGATTGACCCTGAGGTTGGGAGACAAGAGAGTTTTAAGGACAGGGAAGGGGGATTAAATGGTAGGGAACGGTTTAAAGCCATTCCCCACAGAATTGATCAGAAAATAAAAATCTAACAGTAAGGGTAACGAGGCCCGTATCGTTAATAAAAGGCTACGTTTATCGTCTCTTAATTCTTTACACGTAACCTTAACCAGTAACCGAAACGGGTTTCGTAACCGTAACCCAAACACCCGGAGTATTTTTATGGTTTGCGGGTGTCACTGTCGTCATGACCCATTATTAAGAAAGGGGTTAAACATGAAAGTGAAGAAGAAGATTACAAAGAAGAAGTTAAAACAACCGGATGAATTTCTCAGTTTCACGGAAAAGTCCTATCTCTTTATCAGCCACCATATCAAAAAAATGGCCATCGGCGCGATTCTCGTTCTGGTCCTTTTCTTATCTTTCTTCCTGTTTCGGATGTGGGATCAAAAAAAGGAAGATGAGGCAAATCAAAAATTTATTTTAGCCCTTGAAGCCTATCAGATGGTCAGTTCTCCATACCGTGAAGGTTCACCGGCTGAGTATAAAAAAGTGCTGGAAGGATTTGAAGAGGTGATCAAGACCTATTCACGAACCTCTTCGGCAAAGTCCTCTCTCATCTATAAGGGGGGTATTCATCTCCGCCTGGGTGAATTTGATGAGGCAATCAATGCCTATGACAGCTTCCTTAAGAAGGCCGGCAAAGAAAGGCTGTATCAACTTTTTGCCCTGGAAGGATTAGGGTATGCTCATGAGGGGAAGAAGGATTATGAAAAGGCGGCCAAAGCCTATCGGGAGATCATCAAATTGGGCGAGAAATACCATTGGGCGGGGGCTCATTTGAATATCGCGAGGTGTTATGAAAAGTTAGGTAAAACCGATGAAGCTCTCGAGAACTACAGGACTTTTTTAAAAGTCTCACCAAAATCGCTCTCGACCAACTCCGTTCTCAGGAAAGTATCCATTTTTGAGAAGTAATTGAATAAGTTGCAACCCCTCAGTTATGGTTGCTGCAGCTCGATAGGCGGGACATTCCTGTCCCGCCTATGTTGGAGGCGGGGTTAGACCTGCAGCAGGCCCCGCCTATCGACTTACGGGCTGGACGTTTTGAGAAGGCGGGTATTTGAACAAGTTAAATATTTCACTTGACAAATATGGAAATATCAGTAAGTTTGTGATAAAAATTACATAGTCAGATGGAGAAAGAGAGCCAATCGCAGGAGGCTATTATGGAGAAAATATTACAGGGGAATTATGCAATTGCAAGGGGAGCATGGGAAGCAGGGGTTAAGGTCGCCTGTGCCTATCCCGGCACGCCGAGCAGTGAAATTATTTTTGCAATTTCCAGTCAATATAAAAAAGATATACAGGCCGAATGGTCTCCAAACGAAAAAGTTGCCCTCGAGGTGGCAAGCGGCGCTTCATTTGCCGGTGCAAGGGCTCTGGCCTGCATGAAGCATGTGGGGTTAAATGTTGCTTCAGACCCTTTCATGACACTTTCCTATACAGGTGTTAAGGGCGGACTTGTCGTTCTCGTGGCTGATGATCCTTACGCCCATAGCTCCCAGAATGAACAAGACAGCCGCCACTGGGCAAGGTTTGGGAAAGTTCCCATGATTGAGCCCTCAGATTCCCAGGAATGCAAGGACTTTACCAAACTGGCATTTGACCTGAGCGAACAGTTTGACACCCCCGTGCTTATGAGAACGGAGACCCGAATCTCTCATTCCTTTTCACCCGTTTTACTGGAAGATCGGAGAGAGTCGCTCATCCCTATCGGCCTCGATGTGAAGGATGCGCCCAAATATACAATGGTTCCTATTTATGTTCGTATGAGGCGGGTCGTTGTTGAGGAGAGGATGAAGAAGTTAGAGGCATTTGCTGATGAGTTCAAGTATAATGTGATGGAGATCAATGACCCGAAAATCGGGGTGATTACAAGCGGCGTCTGTTACAATTATGCAAAAGAAGTCTTTCCGAATTATTCCTACCTGAAATTAGGGATAGTCTGGCCTCTTCCAAAGAAAATCATCAGAGAGTTTTTTGCCAAAGTTAAAAAAGTAATCATTGTAGAGGAACTCGATCCTTTCCTCGAAACGGAGATCAGGGCAATGGGCTACAAGATCTTTCACGGAAAGGATGTTCTGCCCAGCCTCTATGAATTCAATCCGGAGATCATTGAGAAAGCGATCAAAGGAAAGCGCTACAAACCTCCTAAAGAGAGAATCAATGTGGATGAACTGCCCAAGAGGCCTCCGAACCTCTGTTCGGCCTGTTCGCACCGGCCCTTCTTCTATGCCTTAAAAAAGTTGGGAGTTTTTGTTTTTGGGGATATCGGATGTTACACTCTTGCCGCAGCGCCGCCGCTCAACGCCGTCCATTCCACCGTCTGTATGGGAGCCGGAGTTGGGGGTGCGTTCGGTGCATCGAAGGCACTGGGAAAAGAAGGGCTGGGAAAGGTCTGCTCGGTCATCGGAGACTCAACCTTTCTCCACGGAGGAATCACCCCTCTGATGGATATTGTCTATAATAAGGGGAATGCGACGACCATCATCCTTGATAACCGAACAACCGGAATGACAGGCCTTCAGGAACATCCTGGAACGGGTTTTACGATCACAGGGGAGCCGACCAACCAGATTGACCTGGAGGTTTTAGTGCGGGCGCTGGGTGTCAAACATGTAAGAAAAGTAGATCCCTATCATATTAAAGAGACGATGGAGGTCATCAAGGAGGAGATCGAAAGGGATGAGGCCTCCGTGATTATTACTGTTAACGGACCCTGCATGCTCCACCGGAGAGAGAAGAGAAAATTTGAGCATCCCTATTATGAGATTGAGATAGGGAATTGCAGGGGCTGCGGGATGTGTCTGGATATCGGGTGCCCGGCCATCAGTTGGAGAGAGGTCATGGGTGAGGAGGCTCTGACCACTGACGGGCACAAGCGCAAGGGTGTCGTCTCTATCAATCGCTTACAATGTCCGGGGTGCGGCGTTTGCCAGCAGATCTGCAAGTTTGAGTCGATCGTTCCGGGAAAGGCATAGGAGGAAAAAATGGAAGAAAAAGTGACCAATGTTCTGTTATCGGGAGTAGGAGGTCAGGGAACGATTCTGGCCAGTGATATACTCTGTTCGGTCTTTCATGAAATCGGCTATGATGTGAAGAAGAGCGAGGTTCACGGAATGGCTCAAAGAGGGGGAGATGTGACCACCCATTTCCGGTTTGGCAAAAAGGTCTATTCGCCTCTGATCAAGTACGGCGATGTCGATTTTCTAATCTCCTTTGAACTCCTTGAGGGGCTGCGATACATCAACTGGGTGAAAAAGGAAGGAAAAGTGCTCCTCAACGATCAGGAGGTGTACCCTCCCGCGGTCAACCTTGGCAAGATGAAATACCCAGAAGAAGTGGCCAAGACATTTAAAAAATTGTTTAAAGGAAATGCCTTTGTCATCAAAGCCCTGGATATCGCCGTGAAATGCGGGGATGCGAGGGCCATCAATATTGTCACCCTTGGCGCCTTTTCAAAATTTTTTGATATTAAAGATGAAATCTGGGAGAGAAACCTTCTGCAACACCTTCCCGAAAAAGTCCACCAGCTTAACCTCAATGCCTTCAGGGAAGGAAAGATGGCCATTTGACAAGACAGGACGTTTGTCATTTAAGGGGCGAAGAGAGTTTCTCTTCGCCCCTTTGTTTTTTGTGTCCGCTCATTTATAATTTGAGAAGCGGAGGTAACGCACCATGAGACGGTTCCGATTCGTTTATTTGATTGCTATCACCCTATCAGTTCTTCTCCTCGTAGTCCATCATGCCCAATCAAAAGAGCGGGTCCATCAATTCACAATGGAGAATGGCCTGAAGGTGATCCTCGAGGAGAACCGCACCTCTCCTGTAGTTGCCCTCCAGGTTTGGGTAAAGACGGGAAGCGCAGATGAAAGAGATGATGAAGCAGGGATGTGCCATTTCATCGAGCACATGATTTTCAAGGGAACAGTGAAGAGAAAAGTAGGGGAAATGGCAAAGGAGGTCGAATCCCTGGGCGGTTCGATCAATGCCTATACCTCGTATGACCACACCGTTTATCATATCACGATCGCCAGCCGCTACGCGGACATTGCCCTCGATATCCTGGCCGATGCGGTTCAAGGCTCTGTTTTCGACCCGGCCGAACTCGAAAAGGAGAGGGAGGTTATCCTGGAAGAGATTCGAATGGGAGAAGACGACCCTTCTCGGAAACTCTTCCGGCAAACGGCGGCCACTGCCTTTCAGCGCCATCCCTATGGAAGGCCGGTTATTGGGTATGAAAAGACGATCAGGGCAATCACAAGAGATCAGATGCTTGCTTTTTTCAAGCGATGGTATACGCCGGACCGTATTTTTTTCGTCGCTGCCGGCGACTTTGACCTTCAAGAGATGGAAAGAAAGGCAAGGGTCTTATTTAAGGAATTTAAACGGGCCTCCGTGCGCCTTCCTGAAAGGTTGCAGGAGCCGGAGCAGAAAGAAACCCGGTCTAACCTCACCTTTGGAAACTTCAAGGAGACCTACCTTCAGATGGCGGTTCCCATCTCTTCCGTTACACATGAGGATACTCCAGGTCTTGATGTTTTAGAGCAGATATTAGGAGGAGGGGAGACCTCCCGTCTGGTGCAGAAAGTGAAGTTAGAGAAGGGACTGGTTCACTCGATCTCCGCATCTACTTATACGCCAAAAGATCCGGGCCTCTTTATCATCGGAGCCACTCTCCAGGCCGAGAATCTGGAGAGGGCTGTAGAGGAGATTCTAAAAGAGGTAAACCGGTTGATCCATGAAGGCGTTACGGCTGAAGAGCTTTACCGGGTCAGGGTCAATGTTGAAAGCGGTCTCATCTATGACCGGCAGACCGTTCAGGGACAGGCAAGAAAGCTGGGTTATTATGAAGCCACCACAGGGGATGTCCAATTCGAAAAGAAATACATAAAGAGAATCAGCCTCCTTCAGAGTGAGGACATAAAGAGAATAGGAGAAAAATATTTTAAACCCTTCCGGTGGAGCGTAAGTCTCCTGGCGCCGGCAGAAAAGGCCGATGGACTTAAGAAGGTCTCTTTGAGCGCCGTTGTTGAAAAAGCAGGTTCATCGGTCGTTCCCATTGACAAGAAAAAGCCCCTGCCGGTGTCGAAGACAGTTCTGGAAAACGGGATCCGTCTCATCGTAAAAGAGAACCGGAACAATCCCATTGTATCCATTCAAGTCTCCTTTCTGGCCGGCGTTCGTTTCGAAGAGGAAGCCCAAAACGGAATCAACCAGTTTATGGCTGTGATGATTACAAAGGGCACAGAGAAGCAGACCAGCCTCGAAATCGCCAAAAAGGTGGAGAAGATGGCAGGCTCCCTCAGCGGCTTTTCAGGCTATAACAGCTTTGGCTTGAGCTTTACTTTCCTGAGCCAGCACTTTGATGAGGCCATGACCCTGCTCGGCGAGGTTGTTAAACACCCCTCATTTGATACGGATGAAATGGAGAAGAGGAGGCGGTCCATACTTGCTGCAATCCGGCAGCAAGAGGATGATCTGGACCGGATGGTCTTCAAACTGTTCCGGAAGGTTCTTTATGAGAAGCATCCCTATCGTCTGGATACGATTGGGACACTCGATACCATCCAGAGGATCACACAGAAGGAGTTAAAGGAATATTACAGGCGCATCGCCGTCCCTGAGAATATGGTTTTAACCATTGTGGGAGATGTCGATTTAAACCAGGTGGCCTCTGCCGTTCAAAAGGAGCTTGGAAAGATACAAAAGTCCAATTTTGTCCCCCCCGAAGTGCCCAAAGAGCCACCTCTCCAAAAGACGAGGAAGTCAGAGGTTTATAAGGAGAAGGAGCAGGCCCATTTTGTCCTTGGATTCCAGGGCGCCACTGTCCAGAGCAGGGACCGGTATGTTCTCGACGTTCTGGATGCGGCCCTGTCCGGCATGGGAGGAAGGCTCTTCTACCAATTAAGGGATAAGGAGAGCCTGGCCTATGCTCTGGCATTTATCAGCAATGTGAATCTGGATCCCGGGTATATCTGTGTCTATATGGGGACCCATCCGGATAAGATCGAGACCGCTATTGCCGGTGTCCTCAGGGAGCTGAAGAAGGTCAAAGACGAGGGGCTGACAGAGGATGAGGTGGAGAGGGCAAAGCGATACCTGATCGGCAACTTTGAGATTGGCCTTCAGACCAACGGCGCCCATGCGAGACAGATGTCCGTGGACGAGTTGATGGGGCTGGGATACAACCATTTGCAGAGATATCCGAATGAGATTCAGAAGGTGACAAGAGAGGATGTCCACCGGGTTGCGAAGGAGTATTTCAAACTGGAGGCCTATGCTCTCGCCATCATCCGACCTCCGGAAGCAAAGAAACAATGACAGGAAGGCTGAGGCTTAACCCCTTTTCGCTCAAAGACACCCTTGAGTGCGGGCAGTTCTTTCGTTTCACCAAGGCCCTGAATGCCTATCTTATTCAGACCTCTGATCGAATCTTCCCGGTCTGGCAAAAAGGGGATGTCCTCTTCTATGATGGGGTGGAGGAATCCTTCCTCCTCCGGTTCTTCAGACTGGATGAGGATATGGGTGCCATTTTAAGGGAGATTGATTGCGACCCCTTCATGCATCAGGCGATTCAGGAGTATCCTGGGATGAGGCTGATCCGGCAGGACCCCTGGGAGTGCCTGGTCTCATTCCTTTTCTCCTCTGCCAAGGCCATTCCTCATATCCGGTGCCTGATTGAAGCCTTATGCAAATCCTCCGGGAGAAAAGTGACCTGGGACTCCCATATCGGATACGGATTTCCGGAGCCCAACTGCATCCAGGGATCTCAGCAGTTGGAAGAGGTGAAAGCGGGTTTCAGGACGGACTATCTGATCAAAACGAGCCAGTGTATTGATCGAGACCAGCTCCTCGCATTAAGAGAGCTGACATACGAAGAGGCTAAAAAGAGGTTGATGGGTCTTCCCGGGGTTGGGAAGAAGATCGCTGATTGCGTCCTCCTCTATTCACTCGATTTTCTCGAAGCCTTTCCCATCGACACCTGGATTAAAAAGGGATTGCAGAAGACCTATTTGAATGGGGAAAAGGTTGGAGAAAGGAGGATGGAGGAATTTGTCCGGAGCCATTTCGGCCCCTACGCCGGCTACGCCCAGCTCTATCTCTACAATTATTGGCGAAACCACCCTTTCGAGCGTAGTGTTTCTTAAATGACTTTAACAAGAATATCATTTCGGTCTTGATCGGGAATCGAGTTTTTTTAACGCTTGACGGCCTCATGCTTTTTGAAAGAAATAATGCCAACAAAATAGACCTGACCCTTTGGCGTTTTTCTTGTTTTTCTCCTGATCATCATTACTCTGAAAACGATGAGAAAGGATTGTCTTGATGTTCAAGGCCTCTAAAAGGTAAAATAAAATGAACAATCTTTGGAGGGCACTGATATCATGTTTTGGAAAAAGAAACGCATCGGCCTTGCCCTTGGAGGCGGGGGTGCCAGAGGGCTCGCCCATATCGGCGTGTTAAGGGTGCTTGAAAGGGAAGGGATACCTATTGATCTTATTGTGGGAACCAGTATTGGGGCGTTAGTGGGTGGAGCCTACGCCAGTGGAATCAGCCCGGATGAATTGCAAAAGAAGGTGGAGATGTACCTAAACAGTGCTGAATTTCGATCTTCGGCGATGAAGGCCTTTGAAAAGGCTCATGCAAAGGGAGAGTTAGGTCTGGCTCAAAAAATTCAGACCTACTTAAGAAATTGGTTTTATCTGATTCAGGCCATGTTCAAACCAGGCATACTTTCTAATGAGGATTTCCAAACGACCATCAATTATTTTATTCCCGACATCTCGATTGAAGAGACCCGAATTCCCTTCCGGGCCGTGGCCACCGACCTGGCGAGCGGCGAACAGATCATTTTTTCTCATGGGCCCCTGCGGCAGGCTGTGATGGCAAGTTGTGCCGTTCCAGGAGCCATCGCGCCGCTTAAAGAGGGAGAGAGGCTTCTGTCCGATGGAGGCATTATCTCCCTTGTCCCAAGTTCTGTGGCAAGAAAGGAAGGGGCGGACATTGTGATTTCTGTGGCCGTAGACCAATGCGTTAGCTCGGAAGAACTGCGGACTGTAGCGGACGTATATCACAGGGTCAGTGAGATTATGGGAGAAAAGCTGAAACATTACGAGTTGGCAAATGCAGATGTTGTGATCCTTCCTGAAGTAGGTGATTCACATTGGTCTAACTTCTCACAGGCCATGAATTTGATTGATGAAGGTGAAAAAGCTGCAAGGGAGAAGCTTGACGATATTCGTCATGTCATGCCTGGCATTAAAAAGTGGTTTAGATTTAAAAAGAGGGCCAAAACGCACAAAAAAAGAGTGTGAAAAAGCAAAATTCATGGACTCGTAAAAAGTCGTCATTCCCGTGAAACTTGTCCTCATGAAAATGGGGAACGGGAATCCAGAAAATTCTAATTGTATGAAAATACTGGATTCCTGCTTGCGCAGGAATGACAGAAAATCGCCTTTTCGGACTTTTTACGAGTCCATCAAAATTAGTGTTTGGAATTTCCGGATCAGGCTCAGGCTTTCACAATTTTTTTCTTCCACCGCTTCAAATTCTTTGTCGCATTTCGGGTGTCGATGGTCAGGGGTGCGTTCGCAACGACCCATTCATAATCGACCTGGCTATGATCGGTGATCACGACGGCGGCATCGATTCGACGAAGCAACGGCTTTGTGAGAGGGGAGGATTTCAATTTGAAATGATACTTCCTGAAAGAGGGAAGCACAGGGATATAGGGGTCGTGATAGAGAAGAATGGCTCCCTTTTTCTGAAGAAGGTCCATGATGGCAAGGGCAGGGGATTCACGGGCATCATCCACATCCTTTTTATATGCCACTCCGAGGATCAGGATCTTTGCTCCTCTTATGCTTCTCCTCCTTTCATTCAGGGCGTCTTGAATCTTGGTGACCACATAGTAAGGGATGTGGACATTGATCTCTCCTGCCAGAAAGATAAATCTTGTTGTGAAATCATATTCCTGGGCCTTCCAGGAGAGATAGTAGGGATCGATCGGAATACAATGTCCGCCCATTCCAGGACCGGGATAGAAGGGGGTGAACCCGAAGGGTTTGGTGCTGGCTGCCTCGATCACTTCCCAGATGTCGATTCCCATCCGGTCTGCAAGCATCTTCAACTCGTTAACAAGAGCAATGTTGACACTCCGGTAGATGTTTTCGAGAAGTTTGGTCAACTCTGCAACGCGGGGTGAGGAGACCGGAACGACTTTTTGAATGACCTGGCGGTAAAGCGCTATGGCGGTTTTTTTGCAGGATGGGGTGACGCCGGAGACCACCTTTGGGATCCGGGAGGTAGTAAATCCTTTATTTCCCGGGTCTTCTCTCTCCGGAGAGTAGCCGAGGAAAAAATCCCGTCCAACCTTCAAGCCCGTGGATTCCAGTTCAGGCAGAATCAATTCTTCCGTTGTGCCGGGATAAGTAGTGCTCTCAAGAACGATCAACTGTCCTTTTCTCAGACAAGAATGGATGGAGCCAGTTGTCTTTTCGATATATTGCAGATCAGGTTCTTTCTTTTCAGTTAAAGGGGTGGGAACGCAGATCAGAATGCAATCCGGTTCTGAAAGGCGGGAGAAATCGTCTGTCACATCGAATTGGCCATTCCTGACAAAGGGTGAGATTTGAGAGGAAGGGATGGTTTTTATGTAGCTTCGCCCCTGCTTCAGGGAAGAGACTTTTTTGGAATCGACATCGAATCCCAAAACCTTATATCCCACCTCGCAAAACCTCAGGACCAGGGGAAGGCCCACATAGCCCAGGCCAATCACGCCAACCGTGGCCTCTTTCCGAAGTATCCTCTCAATGAGGTGTTCCAACTTATTCGCTTTCATAATTTTTCCTAATGTTGTGCTATATTGCCCCAATCTTCCATCATTCCAACATTCCATAATTCCGGTAGAAGGTCCTGATCCGGTCCACGACCCTCTCCTGTTGATCTCCAGTTAACTCGGGAAAGATTGGCAGGGCCAAGGTTTCATCCGCAGCTTTTTCAGAGATCGGAAAGTCCCCCCGGCGGTGTTTTAAAAAGGAAAAACATTCCTGTAGATGGAGAGGAAGGGGATAGTAAATGTCCGTTCCGACTCCCTGCTCCGTCAAAAACTTCCTTAGATCGTCCCTTTTCGGGACCCGGATCACGTACTGGTGAAAGATGTGACGATTTTCATACTGAATGACGGGAAGTTTAACTCCTTCCACCGTTGAAAGAATATCCTGAAACAATGCCTGATAGCGGTTTGCTTTTTTCTGCCGCTCCTCCGTCCATTTTTCAAGATATTTAAACTTGACCAGGAGAATGGCCGCTTGAATCGTGTCGAGTCGGCTGTTCATCCCGATCGTCTTATGAAAATATTTGGGCTGGCTTCCATGGACCCTCAAAAGCCGGACTTTCTCGGCCAGATTGGGGTTGTCGGTAACCACCATTCCCGCATCCCCGAAGGCGCCGAGGTTCTTGGTTGGATAAAAAGAGAAGCATCCCAGGTCTCCGATCTGGCCCGCTCTCCGGCCATTCGAATCAGGACGGAGCCTATATTCTGCCCCCAAAGCCTGAGCCGCATCTTCAATCACGTAAAGTTGTTTGTCCTTTGCAATTTGAAGAATGGGATCCATATCTGCGCATTGCCCGTAGAGATGGA
Organism: Thermodesulfobacteriota bacterium; assembly: GCA_030017685.1. Classification (GTDB taxonomy): domain Bacteria; phylum Desulfobacterota; class BSN033; order BSN033; family UBA1163; genus RBG-16-49-23. The sequence goes on from JASEHH010000004.1 coordinate 62,266, forward strand.
CCGGGATGATGGCTTTTGTTTTCGGGGTGATTTTTTCCGCAATCCTGGAGGGATCGATATTATAAGTCTCCTGATCGATGTCAACAAAGACGGGAATTGCGCCGAGGCGTGAAACAGAACCAGCCGTGGCGAAGAAGGTGAACGGGGGAAGCATCACCTCGTCACCCGGTCCAATACCGGTAGACATTAGAGACAGAAGAAGGGCGTCCGATCCCGAAGCCACGCCCACGGCATATCGGGTCTGACAATAGCTGGCAATGGCTTTTTCTAGACCTTCGATCTGGGGGCCCATGATGAATTGCTGGGTCTTAAAGACCTCATTCAGGGCTGATTTGATCTCCTCTTCGATTAAGGAGAATTGAGGGGTTAAATCGAAAAAGGGGACTTTCATCTTCATCGAATCTCCAATTTTTCTGGGGGAAATATGGTCTTGAAAATAAAATAAAAAAAGTGGATAGTCAAGGCAAAATTGTTTAGAGAATAAAAGCCTAACGGTAAGGGTCACGAGGCCCGTATCGTTAATAAAAGGCTACGTTGATCGTCTCTAAATTCTTTACACGTAACCGTTACCGAATTACGAAACGGGCTTCGTAACCTTAACCGTAACCCAACCCCCAAGTGTATTTTCATGGTTTGCCGGTGACGAACCCGTCATAAAAGATTGTTAAGAAAGAATGGAAGATATGCAAGCAAAGATTGTTCTTGATTCCATCTCCATCATTTTAGTAAGGCCCAGATTTCCCGAGAATATCGGTTCGGTGGCGAGGGCGATGAAGAATATGGGGATTCATCGATTGATCGTGGTCGATGGGTGCTCTCCTCTACACATGAATGCCTACAAACTGGCTTCTGGGGCTGAGGAGATTTTGGAAAGGGCTGAGGAATGTCCCACACTCAGCGAAGCGATTTCAGAGATGGGGTGCGTTGTCGGAACAACTTCACGGACCGGAAAGGAGAGAACGCCTCTCCTGACACCCGAAGAACTGGCGACCAAACTGATTCCCATTTCGAAAAAGAATTTCATCGGTTTGGTCTTTGGCTCAGAAAAGGAAGGGTTGAAGAACGAAGAGCTCTCGCTCTGCCATCTCTATACCAGAATCCCTTCTTCCGAGTCTTTTCCCTCCCTCAATCTGGCACAGGCGGTGATGGTGCTCTGTTACGAACTCTTTCAATCTTCAAATTTGATTTCAAGGCGTCACGCTCCATTGGCATCCGCTGAGCAGATGGAGAAGATGTTTGAGCATATGGAAAGGACATTACTGGATATTGGATTTTTAGAGGCCGAAAATATGAAAAGGATCATGAGGACGCTCAGGCGACTCTTTGGAAGGAGCCAGATGGAAGAAAGGGATGTCCAAATCCTTCAGGGCATCTGGAGCAGGGTGGATTGGATATTGAGAAGAAAAAAAGTCTAATAGTCTCATAGTATTTTTTCAACTATAAGACTATTAGACCAGAAGACGATCAGACTCAGAATTACTGCTTTTTCATAAAAGGTGTTAGCAGGTCGATCGGGACAGGGAAGATAATGGTCGAGTTTTTCTCTGTGGCCACCTCGGTCAGGGTCTGAAGAAATCTCAATTGGATCGTGGCCGGATTTTTGCCGATCACATCGGCGGCCTCGGCCAATTTTGCGGCGGCCTGGGCCTCACCCTCCGCATGGATGATCTTAGCCCTTCTCTCTCTTTCTGCTTCGGCCTGTTTTGCAATGGCCCTCTGCATCTCTACGGGTAGATCTACGGCCTTGGTTTCTACCAGGGAAACCTTGATGCCCCAGGGATCGGTGTGTTTGTCCAGGATCTCCTGAAGTTGAATATTGATCTTATCCCGGCGGGAGAGCAAATCATCCAGGTCGAACTGACCGACAACACTTCGTAGAGTGGTCTGGGCAAGCTGGGAGGTGGCATAGAGATAGTTTTCGACCTCAGTCAACGCTTTATTCGGATCGATCACCCTGAAATAAACCACGGCATTCACCTTGATGGAGACGTTGTCCTGGGTGATCACATCCTGGGGGGGAATGTCGAGGGCGACGGTCCGGAGGCTTACTTTGATCAACTTATCAACTCCGGGGATGATGATGATCAAACCCGGTCCCTTGGCTCCGATCAGTCTTCCGAGCCGGAAGACGACGCCCCTTTCATACTCCCTGAGAATCTTGATTGCTGAAGCGGCCAAAATTAACAAAAAGACGATGAGAAAAAATAATCCCGACGGCAGTCCTGTTATACCCATTTTATTTCCTCCTTATTCGATTTTTTTTACCTTTAAGATTAAGTTCGTTACCCCGATCACCTGGACTTTTTCCCCTTTTTCAATGGGTTGATCGGCCATGGCATTCCAGAATTCGCCATGGATTGAAACCTTTCCTTCCGGGGCGAGGCTGATCACAACGGTTCCTGTTTCCCCTATGATTCCCTCCTTTCCTGTAGTAGGTTGGGTCAGGCGCGCCCGAATGGCCATCGTCACCGCAAAGACAAAAAAAGCGGCGCTGACCAGAACGGCAGGAATGATGACGGTCAAAGAGATCCTCATATATTCGGTTGGACTCTCGATTAACATCAGAGAGCCCAGTAAGAGGGAAATCACCCCTGCGACAGCCAGCAGGCCATGGCTCACCACTTTGATTTCAGCGATGAAGAGGATGATGGCGAAGAGAATGAGGGCCAGGCCTGCGAAATTGATGGGAAGCATCTGCAGGGCATAAAAGGCAAGGATGAGAAATATTCCTCCGACCACTCCGGGAAGGATGGATCCCGGGTTCGATAGCTCGAAAAAGATGCCATAAATCCCAAGCATCAGTAGGATATAAGCAATGGAGGGGTTCGAGATAATGTCCAGGAAGCGGTAACGCCAGCTCATCTCAAGGGATCGTGGCTTAACCCCCTTGGTCAAAAGAGTACGGGTGACTCCGTCAAATTTGATCACTTTTCCATCGATCTTGGCCAGAAGATCCTGCAGGTCGGGGCTGACAAAATCGACGACATTCAACTTCACCGCCTCTTCCTCCGTGATGGAAGCGCTCTTTCTCACCGCCTTTTCACCCCAATCAACGTTTTTCCCCCTCGTCTTGGCGATCGTCTTGATATAGGAAACCGTATCATTGACGATCTTTTCACTCATCGTCTTACTCTCTTTTCCTTCTCCAAGCGAGACAGGATGGGCTGCTCCGATATGGGTGCCAGGGGCCATGACAGCGATGTGGGCTGACATCGTGATGAAGACGCCGGCCGAGGCTGCCCTTCCTCCGCTCGGTGAGACGTAGACGATGATCGGGATGCTTGAGGTAAGGATCTTTTTGACGATGAGTCTCATCGAATCCATCAGGCCTCCAGGCGTATCGAGCTGGATGATGAGGCACTGGGCTCCTTTCTCAGTGGCCTGATCAATCGATTCGACAATAAATTTGGATGTGGCCGGGTTGATGATTCCGTCCACCTCAATGACATAAACCGGAGCCTTCTCCTGAGAGTATGCCGGGAGGCCTATAAATAGGCCAAAAAGAAGAAAGACGAAAAGAAAAATGAGTAATCTGTATCCCTTCAGCATTTTATCTCCTTATTTTCTTATAGCTAAAATATCCTAAAAAGAAGAGAATGTCAAATCGTACTTAACCTTAATTGCAATTCAGACACTGGACTTTAGACGTTAGACATCAGACTCTTCTAATATATGAAATTAATTCTATATTTCACTCTTTTGAAATTTTTTCGTATATACCAAGAGTCCCAGTTCCACTGATATCTGCCAGTCCTTTATCTTTGTGTCACCTCTGGCTATTTCTACTCTTCAGTCTGACGTCTGAGGTCTATAGTCTTACTGTCTGAATCACAGTAACCTTAACCTAAATCTTCACACCCATGAGATCTTCTCCGAGAATGGCCTCTCCCGGATAGACCTGTCTGCACTGGTTTAAAATGTCATATTGGTCACAGATGGGATAGAGGTGGGTGAGGAGCAATCTTTTGCAGCGGGATTCTCGTGCAATCCTTCCGGCAAGAGATGGGGTGAGGTGGCCATCCACTTTTTTTTCGTCGGGGAAGGAACATTCCAGAACGAGGAGATCTGCCTCAGAGGCGAGGTTCACAATATTTTCACAGTAGTCCGTATCACCGGAGATGACAAGCGACTTTCCATCTCTCCATTCGATTCGATAACCGACACTCTCCGGAAGATGAGCCATGGGTTCTGAGAGGATCTTCATCTCACCAAAGAGGAGAGGTTTTGAAGAGATTTCTTTGATCCTTAAATGGTAGGTGTGGGGTTCGATCCAGGAACCATAGAGGTTTCTCATCTTATCGAAATGGCGTCTGAATCCCGGTCCTCCTGCGCAAATCAGCTCCTTTTCACGCGGGAGATCTCCGTATTTGCAGGCAAAGAGAATCGGGACGAGATCTGCAGTATGATCGGGATGGATGTGGGTGTAGAGGAGGAGATCGATATCCCGGTAGGTGACCCCGACCTTCAGCATGTTTCTCAAGGCACCTGAACCGCTATCGATTAAAATTCGAGAATTTCCCGAGAAGAGAAGGAGGCCAGGAGCCCCTCTCCTTAAAGAGGGAACTCCTGTTCCTGAGCCGAGGATAACCAATTCAGGCAATCTTTTTCCTCCAGTGGTAGTGTTATGCGTCCAACGCATCTTTACATTTGGCTGGCATGTCATGCCGCACTTGATGCGGCATCCAGTCTCTATTTTTCTGGATTCCTGCTTTCGCAGGAATGACAACTAAAGTAAAGGCATTTATAAACGAAGTATGGCAGAATCATATCAAAACTAACATAAAATGAGCAAATTTCAAACCCTGAATCGTTTGACATCCTGCAGCTTTTTTAATAATTTGTAGATGGCAGAAACAATGACAGAGGCCGAAAGCATGATCGAAATCGATGGATCTTACGGAGAAGGAGGAGGGCAGATATTAAGAACCGGTCTCGCTTACTCCGCCATCCTGAATAGGCCGATTAAAATCGGCCGTATACGAGCGGGACGGAGGAATCCCGGGCTACAGCCCCAGCACCTGAAAAGCATAGAAGCGCTGGCAAAGATTACGAAAGCCAGAACAGAGGGGGTTAAAATCGGGTCAGATGCCATTACCTTTATCCCCGAAGAGATTGTTCCGGGTCACTACGAGTTCGACATAGGGACAGCAGGCTCTGTGACACTTCTTCTTCAGGCGCTTCTTCTTCCTCTCTCTCTTTGTCAGTCGAGCTCACATTTAGTCCTGAAAGGAGGAACCCATGTGGAGTGGAGCCCTCCTTTTGATTATCTCTCCGAAATCCTTTTCCCAACCCTTGCTTCAATGGGGATTCAAGCAAGGGCTAAGATCGAAAGGTGGGGTTGGTATCCCAAGGGCGGCGGCAGGATAGAGATTGAGATTTATCCTGCCTCTGATTTGCCCCCCGTTTTATTGAACAATCGTGGTTCTCTGAGGAGAATTTATGGCATTTCGGCTATTTCCAATCTTCCGAAACATGTAGCTGAAAGACAGAGGGACCGTGCCCTCAGGAGAATAGAGAAAGATTTGAAGAGGGAGGCAGAGATTGAGATTCTTCCTGAGATCCCTTCGAATGGTCAGGGATCGTTCATCTTTCTCGTTGCTGAATCAGAGGAAGTGAAAGCAGGGTTTTCATCCCTGGGGAAAAAGGGGAAGAGGGCAGAGGAGGTGGCTGACGAGGCGGTCGATTCCCTGAAAGGGTATATGGAGTCTGACGGCTGTGTCGATCCCCATTTGGCAGACCAGCTGGTTCCCTTTATGGCTTTAAGAAAAGGAAGCTCCTCCTTGACCACCACACGAATCACTGAACATCTATTAACCAATCTCTGGGTCATCAGCCATTTTCTCGATATCACCCTTCTCAGGGAAGGGGAGAAAGGAGATCCGGGCAGGGTTGAAATGTTCCGTCAGAAATTTGATCTATCTGTCCTCCGACCTTCAACAATCTAATCCTTTGATAAGCTCCCTTCGACAGGCTCAGGGTGAACGGAATTTAGTTATTTCTAAGAAACTCACTATACCCACTTCAAGCCCGGAAGTACTTAAATTTTTAACAACATAAAGGTTGACTTGATTTCTATGGCATATTAGAATTTTTAGAAAGAAGGAGGAATCAATTAGCAAGGTCTTTGGAAATACCATCGGTTTAAAGCCCAATCAGATCCGAAGGATCGGATATATCTACCGGAGGAAGATCCCGCCCCAGAAGATCGTCACCCCTGAAGTCGCACGCCTTTTGATAGACCTTTCGAATGAAATCCGTCGCCAGATCGGCATCCTCGTCGGAAGGAGAGGGTCAATTGAGATGGTCGTGGTTGGAGACCAGAGAGGGATAACAATCCCCGATCTCTCACGGTATAGGACTGGAATTCCGCGATTGAGGGGTCTGCGGTTGATCCACACGCATCTTCAGGGAGAGCCTCTGTCAGAAGAAGATCTGACCGATCTGGCCCTTTTAAGGCTGGACATGATGGTCGCCCTATTCGCCGATGGTAAGGGTGACCAGGAATCGGTCCACTCGGCCCATCTGCTTCCTGACAATCCCGAGAAAAGGGTGTGGGAGGTCACCCCCCCGTCTTCGTTGAGGCAGTTGGATATCGATTTTTTAAAGTGGATTCAGTCTCTCGAAGATGAATTTCAAAAGGGCCAGAGAGCGCTCTCCACCAGGGGACCCCGGGAAAAGGCCATCCTCCTCTCGGTGAGCAGGGAGAAGAGGGAGGTTTTAGAGAACTCTATGGAGGAGTTAAAAGACCTGGCAGAATCGAGCGGCGTACGGGTGGCTGAAGCCATCATCCAGAGGCCACAGAATATTTCGCAGTCCACCCTGATCGGAGAGGGGAAGTTAAAAGAGTTACTGGTAAAATGTATGCAATTAGGAGTGGATCTGATCATCTTCGATCAGAACCTGACGCCCGGACAGATGGCCTCAATCTCTGACCGGACGGAATTGCGGGTGATCGATCGGACTCAGCTCATTCTGGACATCTTTGCCCAGAGGGCCCACACAAGGGATGGCAAGACTCAGGTTGAGCTGGCTCAGTTGAAATACCTCCTCCCGCGTCTGGCCAGGAAAACCTTAGCCCTCTCAAGGCTAACCGGAGGAATTGGAGGGAGGGGGCCGGGCGAAACAAAACTTGAGATTGATCGCCGGAGAGCGAGGGAAAGGATTCATCTTCTTGAGAGGGAGCTGGAGAAGTTAAGCCAGAGGAGGGAGCAGAGAAGGGCGCTTCGAAAAAGGGCCGGAATCCCCGTCCTTTCGATCATTGGATATACCAATGCCGGGAAGTCAACCTTTTTTAATCTTTTGACGAAAAGCCAGTTCAATGTGGAAGATAAACTCTTTGCCACCCTGGATACGGCTACACGAAGATTAAGGTTAACGAACTCCCTCCTGACGAAGAAGAGTCAGGATGAAGTGGTGATCTCCGATACGGTCGGTTTTATTAAGGACCTGCCCAGAGACCTGATGGGAGCGTTTCGCCCTACCTTCGATGAGCTTAGGGAATCCGACTTATTGATTCATCTGGTCGATGTCAGCAGTCCGAGGCGCCATGATCATATGGAGGCGGTAGAAAAGATCCTTCTCGAATTGGGGTTGGAAGAGATTCCCAGATTTCTGGTTTTCAATAAAGAGGATAAATTGGATCAGGGGGAGGTGAGGGCGCTTTGCAAGCGATATGGGGCTGTTTCGATCTCCGCCCTCCGGCCTGAAAGCCTTGAAATTTTCTTTCAGTCTCTGGAGAGAAAGTTAAGGGAGATCCCTTCACTTGGTCAGAAAATAAAAGTCTAAAGGTAAGGGTAACGAGGCCCGCCCTGTACCATATTAGGTTCAGGGCCCGTATCGTTAAATTGAAAATGACGTTTGTCGTTGTCGAAGCTCGTATCGAGACTCGTGGATTGAATCTGGATGCTCGAGCATCATTTTTCGAGCCTCTTGCTTCGATACGAGCATCGTTACCCATAACCATTTAACTATAAAACCAAACGCCACAGGTTGACAAAGCGGGTTTGGTCTGATATATGAAAGAAAATCTTTTACATGGAGAGGATAGAGGATGGAGAACCATCTGAATCATATTACGGAATATCTCACTTTCGATGACGTCTTGCTGATCCCCAGTTTTTCAGAGGTCCTGCCAAAAGAGGTTGATATCAGCACGCAATTGACCCGGGAGATCCGGTTGAACATCCCTCTGGTCAGCGCCGCCATGGATACGGTGACGGAGGCGAGGACAGCCATTGCCATGGCTCAAGAGGGAGGGGTTGGAATCATCCACCGAAATCTCTCCATCTCCGATCAGGCCACGGAAGTGGACAAGGTAAAGAAGTCGGAAAGTGGAATGATCCTCCATCCCATCACCATGCATCCCGATCAGAGGATCCATGAAGCCATGGAGGTCATGAGGAAATACCGGATCTCAGGGGTTCCCATCACCAAAGAAGGAAAGCTTGTCGGAATTCTCACCAACCGGGATCTCCGGTTCGAGAAGAGACTGGACGAAAAGATTTCGACGGTGATGACAAAGGACCGGCTCATCACCGTCCCGGTTGGGACAACGCTCGAGCAGGCCAAGGAGATCCTCCATAAGAACAGGATCGAGAAATTGCTGGTCGTTGATGAGCATAATAACCTAAAAGGTCTGATTACGATCAAAGACATCGAAAAGATAAGAAAATACCCGAATTCGTGCAAAGACTCCCATGGCCGGCTTCGGGTTGGAGCTGCGATCGGGACGGGAAAGGACAGGGAGCAGAGGACAGAGGCGCTCATCCAGGCGGGGCTCGATGTCCTGGTCATCGATACCGCCCATGGCCATACGAAGGATGTCCTGGAGGCGATCCGTGACACGAAAAGAAATTTCCCGAATTGTCAGCTGATTGGCGGAAACATCGCTACGAAAGAGGGGATGCTCGATCTGATCAAGGCCGGGATCGACGGCGTCAAGGTCGGTGTGGGGCCAGGGTCGATCTGCACCACACGGATCGTCGCAGGAGTGGGCGTTCCCCAGCTCTCTGCGATCCTGGAGGTTGCCGAGGTCTCAAAGAAGCATGAAGTGCCCATCATCGCCGACGGAGGCATTAAATTCTCCGGGGACGTCACCAAAGCCCTTGCGGCAGGAGCCCATTCGGTGATGATCGGGAATCTCTTTGCCGGAGCTGACGAAAGCCCCGGTGAAATTGTGCTCTATCAAGGGCGAAGCTATAAGGTTTATCGAGGCATGGGCTCCCTGGAGGCGATGAAGGAGGGGAGCAAGGATCGATATATGCAGGCGGATGTGGAGAGCGAAACGAAACTGGTTCCCGAAGGGATAGAGGGAAGGGTTCCCTATCGAGGGGCCATCTCTTTCTGCATCCATCAACTCATCGGAGGGCTCAAGGCGGGCATGGGATATATGGGCGCCAAGGATATTGAGGAGATGCGAAAGAAGGCCAGATTCATCCGGATCACCTCCTCAGGATTGAAAGAGAGCCATGTCCATGATGTGATCATCACCAAAGAAGCTCCGAATTATCGACTGGAGTAGACCCCGTTAGAAACGGGTGGGAATTTAACCCCCCTTTTCTAAGCCGCCGGCCCAGGCTCCGCCCCAGAGGGGCTTCTGCCCCGGAGGGAGGGCCTCATGGCCCGGAGGGATGAATATTATCTATTTTTATCATCTCCGCCATAAATGTCGGGGCTTTCTAACGGGGTAGAAAAGGGAAGGGGTCGCCTTGAAGAAAAAGACCATATTGCTCTTCCTCGTCATCATCCTCTCCCTGCTTTACTATCTGGGCTTTCTGACTCGAAAGGAGACTCTTCCGTTATCAAAGGAATTCTTTTCCACAGAGAGTTCCTCCTCGGTTGAACAGGCCCTGGATCTCAAAGGGGTTGGGTTAATCCGATCGAAGATGGCTGAAAGGAAACCTCTTTCGTTTGACAAGAAGGAACTGGATCAGCTCTACCAACTGAAATTGGACAGGGGGATCCGGAATCTTTACACTCTTTCTTTATTACTGACCAGGCAAGCGAAACAGGCAAGAGAAGCAGGTGACCTAAGTCGGGCCATTGAACTGGCGGCCTATGCCAACAAACTCTCGCCCGATGTTCCCCAACCCTACTTCGAACTGGCCCGATCCCGCTTCAAAAAGAAACCGTTTCAACTCGACGAGGTTCTTCCTGAAATCCTTCAGGGGTACGAAGCGAAATTCCGACATTATCCTGCTTCTCTGAACCTCTTTTACCATATCTTCTATATTCTCTCCAACGCCATCCTGATGGCTTTCATCATTTTCGGTATCGTCATCCTCTGGAAATACTTCCCCCTCTATTTCTATGACATCCGGAGAAATTTAACACAGGAGGTCTCCACTCTCTTCGTCAACGGCCTGAAGGTCTTCATCCTTTTCATCCCATTCTTTCTGCGGCTTGATATCTCGTGGGCCATTCTCTTCTGGTCCATTCTGTTGTGGGGCTATGTGCCGGCAAGGGAGAGGCAATTCGTTGTAGTCTTTCTGATCATTTTAGCCTATCTTCCCTTCTTCCTCCGCACCTCCTCCTCTTTTTTAAACGGACCCGCTTCGGATATCATTCTGGAGATGAATGAGGCCAACTATGAAAACTGGGATAAGGGGACAGAGGAGAAATTGAAGGCCTGGTCGCTCTCCCGTTCCGATGACCCCGTAGCCCTCTTCACCTTGGGCCTGGTTGAGAAGAAGCAGGGACGCTACCCTCAGGCCGAAGACTTTTACCGGAGGGCGATCGAACGCGATCCAAATTTGAGCGATGCCTATTCCAATCTGGGAAATGTCTATCTGGCCCAGAAGCAAATCCAGTTGGCAATTGCCTCTTATCAACGGGCAATCGAGCTCAATCCGAATAAAGGATCCTACTACTACAATCTCTATCGTGCCTATTCTCAGGAGACCTTTCTCTCCGGAAAGTCGGACAGGGCCTTCCAGAAGGCCCGACAACTCGATCCCGGATTGGTCCAGTATTATTCAGCGATCGATTCTTCCAATATGAACCGGCTGGTGATCGATGAGGTCCTGACCACGCAGATGCTCTGGAGTAGATTTCTGGACCAGTATATCGGAAGGGAGGGATTATTGTTCCGCCTCTTTAAGGCCTGGTTTGAGGGGATTCCTTCCGCCCTTCCCCTTCTGGCGCCCATTCTCTTCCTGGCTTTTCTCATCGGGATGTCGAGATATTCGCGGGCGAAGCGTTTCTTAACCCGGTGTCCCATGTGCGGGAGCGCCACCCATCGGTTCTATTTAAGCACTTCGGAAACCCCGGAGCAGGAATTCATCTGTTTTAACTGTTATCGGCTTTTTGTACAGAAAGAGAAGCTCCATCCCAAGATCATGGAGAAGAAATCCCTCCAGGCCAAGTCATTTCAAAAGCAGGACCATTTTACGGGAAAATTTCTTTCCTACTTCCTGGTTGGGTTCGGGGACCTGTGGAGAGGACATCCGCTAAAGGGCCTCCTGCTCCTCTCCCTCTTTTTCATCTTCATCCTGAGGTTTGTCTTCTGGAGCGGGGTTCTCCCGGAGTCGGGCCTGCAATCGCCGCTTTCCTGGGGAGGCCTCTTTTTCTGGGGAAGTCTCTTCGGCCTGTTCTACTTCCTCACCTATCGACGGGTGCGGCGACAAAAACCAGAGTTCGAGATTCCCAAATAAGAGGAGAAATCGATGGCGCTTCAAGGGACACTGAAAGACTTCAGCATCACCGAGATCATCCAGCTCATCGGACAGCAGCTCAAAACAGGAGTCTTGAAGATACGCCGGGGAAAGAATCTGGTCGAGACCTCTTTTGTCGACGGGATGATCGTCCATGTCTACTCCAATTACCGGGGAGAGAAAGACCTCATCGGCGAGATCCTGGTCAAGGCCCAGTTGATCACCGACGAACAACTCGAAAGGGTGCTGAAGGTTCAGAAGGAGACGCTTAAATATATAGGAGAGATTCTGGTCGAGCTCGGATTGTTGACGAAAGAGGACATCTTGAAGGTGATCACGACTCAAATCTATGAGACGATCTACGACCTTTTCTGGTGGGAGGATGGGACCTTCAATTTCGATCTTAAACTGGTGGAAAGTTATAAGAAGATCCCCTTCGCTCTCAGCACGGAGCAGGTCCTGTTGAACATCCTCCGGATGGTGGATGAGTGGTCGGAGATTGAAAAAAAGATCTTTTCTCCTCACCTCGTCTTTCGAAAACCGCCCGGGATAGAGGAGAAATCAGCAGGTGTCCTCTCCCCTCAGAGCCTGATGAGGGAGAAGTTGACTTCGGAACAGGAGTTGATCCTAAACCTGGTCGAAGGGACCCGAACCGTACAGGAGATCATCGACCGATGCCTTCTGGGGAAGTTCAACACCAGCGAGATCTTACTCAACCTCATGGAGATGGGTTTTATCGAGGTAGCCGGGATCCGCACCCCGAGCCTCGTCAAGAAGGTGAGGATGATCAATTTCAGGGAGGCGCTGGCTTTCGTCTATTATGGCGCCTTTTTGATCTTAATCTTTCTCCTCCTGATCTACTTTAAGCCCAATTTTTTGCGACTCTTCTGGGATTCGAAGATCGAACGGGTCAATATCGAAGCGCCCGCCCTTTTCGTCCATCGAGCTCAACTCGACCGGATCAAGAGCGCCCTGGAAATATTCTACCTGGAGAGGGGGGCCTATCCTCAAAAACTGGAAGAGCTAGCGACTGCCCGGCTCATCCGGAAAGACGACCTCTTCTATCGTAAAGGTGTCTCCTATCAGTACGAGGTGAAAGATGGGAAATATATTTTGAAGCATTGAAGAAAGCCTTTTCCGTTTTTCACATCCCTTTCTCATCCTATGATCCCGAAGGAAAAGAATGGAGAGATCTTCAATCTTCGATAAGATACTCATACTCGATTTTGGCTCCCAATATACCCAGTTGATCGCCCGCCGCGTGAGGGAATGCCAGATCTACAGCGAGATCCAACCCTACGATTTCCCCCTAAAGGGGATCAAGGCACTCTCCCCGAAGGGGATCATCCTCTCAGGAGGACCTTCCAGCGTTTATGAGTCAGGAGCCCCTTGTTGCGACCCCCAACTCCTGCGAATGGGAATTCCCATTTTAGGGATCTGTTATGGGATGCAATTGATCGGCAACCTTTTAGGAGGGGAGGTCGCCCATTCGGAGAAGAGAGAATACGGAAAAGTTAGGTTGATCATCGACCGTGGGGGAAGACTCTTTAAAGGGATCGGAGAAAAAGGAAATTCGCTCCAGGTATGGATGAGCCATGGAGACCAGATCCGGCGGTTGCCTCCCGGGTTTCATTCGGTCGCCCATTCCTGCAATACGCCCTTTGCCGCCATCGAAGATCGCCGGAGAAGGATCTACGGACTTCAGTTTCATCCGGAGGTGGTCCATACCCGCAAAGGGATCGACCTCATCCGTAATTTTCTTTTCCATATCTGTAACTGTCAACATCTCTGGAACATGCGGTCTTTTATGGAGGAGGCCACGGGTCATCTGAGGAAAAGGATCGGTTCGGGAAGAGTGATCTGCGGCCTGAGCGGAGGAGTCGATTCCACGGTCGTCGCTCTTCTTCTCCATCGGGTGATCGGCGATCGCTTGAAATGTATCTTCGTGAATAATGGACTGTTGAGACGGAATGAGGCTTCGCAGGTCGTTGACCTCTTCAGCCGCCATTTTAATATCCCTCTCATCCATGTGGATGCCGAAGAGCATTTTCTGAAACGTTTGAAGGGAGTGACCGATCCGGAAGAGAAGAGGAAGAAGATCGGGAGGGAGTTTATTGGTGTTTTCGAAAAGGAGGCGAGGAAGATCGGTGGGGTGAAATATCTGGCTCAGGGAACCCTCTATCCCGATGTGATTGAAAGCATCTCGTGGAAGGGGCCTTCTGCCACGATCAAAAGTCATCATAACGTGGGGGGATTGCCGGAGAAGATGAGATTGAGGCTGGTGGAACCCCTGCGAGAATTGTTTAAGGATGAGGTGAGAGAGCTGGGCAGGGAACTGGGCCTTCCCTCGGAGGTGATCCACCGGCAGCCCTTTCCGGGGCCGGGACTCGCCATTCGAATCGTCGGAGAGGTCAATAAGGAAAGGCTGGAGATTTTAAGAGATGCGGATGAGATCGTCATGGAAGAGATGAGGAAGAACGATCTCCTAAATCGGGTCTGGCAATGCTTTGCGGTGCTGCTTCCCATCAAGACCGTGGGCGTGATGGGCGATTTACGGACCTATGAAAACGTGGTTGCCTTGCGGATTGTAGAAAGCCAGGACGGCATGACGGCAGATTGGGTGAAGCTACCCCATCGGATCCTGGAACAGATGGCCAACCGGATCATCAATGAGGTGAAGAGAGTGAACCGGGTGGTGTATGATATCAGTTCCAAGCCGCCCAGCACCATTGAGTGGGAGTAAATAAAATAGGTCTAGGTTCAGGCTTAGGTTAAGGATTAAGATTTTATTTCCTTAACCTCAACCTTAGCCTTCGCCTCAATATAATCCTTAACCTTGACTTTTACTCTTTAGCATTTGAAAGTTAAATGATATGGCGCACAACGAATTTGTCCATCTCCATCTCCATAGTCAGTACAGCCTGCTGGACGGAGCCATCCGGTTTGATGAGGTCTTCGATTTAGCAAAGAAGTACCGGATGGATACCGTGGCGCTGACCGATCACGGGAATATGTTCGGAGCCATCGAATTTTACCAGATGGCCATCAAACACGGGATCAAACCCATCGTGGGATGTGAGGTTTATGTGGCTCCCGGAAGCCGGTTTGAGAAAAAGACCGCGGCGGAAGGGGGAGAGGGTCCCTTTCATCTCACCCTCCTGGTCAAAAATCGGACAGGCTACTTCAACCTCATCAAACTGATCAGTCTCGCCCATCTCGAGGGTTTTTACTATAAACCGAGGGTCGATAAGGAACTTCTGAGCAAGTATCACGAGGGGTTGATCTGCCTCAGCGGATGCCTCAAGGGAGAGATTGCCGTCCTGGCCGGTCGGGGAGAGATGAAGAGAGGTCTCCAGGCCGCCGAAGAATATCGAAAGATCTTTGACAATCGCCGGTTCTTCATCGAACTCATGAAAAATGGAGTTGAGAACCAGACCCTGGTCAATGAACGACTCCTCGAGATCGGTCGAGAGCTCTTCATTCCCGTGGTAGCGACCAATGATTGCCATTATCTCCACCGCGAAGATGCGCAAGCCCACGAGATTTTGCTGTGCATCCAGACCGGCAAGACGCTCAGTGATAGGGAACGGATGAGATTTTCTTCGGATGAATTCTATTTCAGATCTCCCAAAGAGATGATGGAGCTCTTCAGAGAGACTCCGGAGGCCATTGCTCACACGATGGAGATCGCAGAGGAATGTAACCTGGAGTTGAAGTTTGACGAGAAGCATATTCCTCGAATCACCGTCCCTTCCGGAGAATCGCCGGACAGCCATCTCGAAAGGCTTGCACGGGAAGGACTGGAGCGAAGACTTCTGCCCTATCGGAACGAGGAGGATTTCCACGAACGGGCCTTGCGATACCGTGGTCGTCTCGAAGAGGAATTGAAGATCATCACGTCCATGGGATATCCCGGATATTTTTTAATTGTGGCCGATTTCATTCATTATGCCAAACAGAAAGGAATTCCGGTCGGGCCCGGGCGAGGTTCAGTGGCTGGAAGCCTGGTCGCCTATGCGCTCAATATCACGGACCTGGATCCCATCGAATATGACCTCATCTTCGAAAGATTTTTGAATCCGGGTCGCAAGAGCAGCATGCCGGATGTGGATGTCGATTTCTGTATGGAGGGAAGGGATGAGGTGATCCGGTATGTGATGGATAAATACGGAAAGGAGAATGTTGCTCAGATCATCACTTTTGGAAAGATGCAGGCAAGGGCGGTCCTGCGGGATGTGGGCCGGGTGATGGGCATTCCCTATGCTGAAGTGGACCGAATCGCCAAGCTCATCCCGGGCGCTCCCAATATCAGTCTCGCAGAGGCTCTGGAAAAAGAGGTTCAATTGAAGGAGATGATCCAGAAGGACTCGAAAATCGCCTCCCTCTTTAAGATTGCCAGATCACTCGAAGGGTTGACCCGTCATGCCTCCACCCATGCGGCAGGAGTGGTCATCTCGAACCGGCCTTTAATGGAATACCTCCCTCTCTACCGCGTGCCGGACGGTGAGGTGGTCACCCAGTATGCGATGAAAGAGGTGGAGGCCATCGGATTGGTCAAATTCGATTTTTTGGGGCTTAAGACCCTGACGATGGTGAACCATGCCATCAATCTCATTGAGATGAGCCGGGGAATAAAGATTGAACTCCCGGAGATCCCTCTCGATGACTCCGAGGTGTTCGCATCACTTGGGGCCGGGTCCAATCTCGGCATCTTTCAGTTGGAGAGTTCCGGGATGAGGGATCTCCTGACCAAACTCAAACCGGAAAGCTTCAAAGACATCATCGCCCTGGTGGCCCTCTACCGGCCAGGTCCTCTCGACAGCGGAATGGTGGAGGAGTTTGTCAAGCGGAGACACGGGAAGGTGGCCATCTCCTATGAAGTTCCGGCTCTTGAAGGGATTCTGAAGGATACCTATGGGGTCATCGTCTACCAGGAACAGGTGATGCGCATTGCGAGCAGCCTTGCCCATTTTACGCTCGAAGATGCGGATAACCTGCGGAGGGGCATGGCCAAGAAGGACTCCGCAGAGATGGAGAAGCAGAAGGAAAAGTTTTTAGAGGGATCGAAAAAGAGCCGGATCTCTCCCAAGAAGGCCGAGAAGATCTTTGAGCAGATGGAGACCTTTGGCCGGTACGGCTTCAATAAATCACACAGCGCGGCTTATGCCCTCATCGCCTATCAGACCGCTTATTTGAAGACCCATTATCCGATCGAGTTTATGGCCGCCCTTCTGACCAGCGAGGTGCAGAACGCGGATAAGATCATGCGATATATCGCAGAGTGTCGCGAGATGTCGATTTCCATCCTGCCTCCGGACATCAATGAAAGTCACAGGGATTTTACCGTTGTGGGAAATCAGATTCGGTTCGGGCTGGCTGCGGTCAAGAACGTGGGGGATGCCGCCATCGAGGCCATCCTCAAAGAGAAGGAGGAGAAGGGAAGGTTTCAATCCCTTTACGATTTCAGCCGGAGGGTCGATCTGAGAAAGGTAAATCGCCGGGTGATCGAAAGTCTGATCAAATGCGGCGCGTTCGACTTCTCAAAGGCAAATCGCTCCCAGATGCTGACCGTTCTGGAGGAGATCCTGGAGCGATCGCAGGGAAGTCAGCGGAAGAGAGATGTCACCCAGATGAGCATGTGGGAAGTCTCATCAGGAGAAAGAGAGGAGTCCTACCCTGAGATCGATGAGTTTCCTGAAAGTCAATTGATTCTTTTTGAAAAGGAGACGATCGGATTCTATATCTCACGGCATCCCCTGTCGGCCTATCAGGAGGAGATCAAGAGGCATACGAACGAAGATACCTCAACCCTGCCCCGGTTGCAGAATGGGCAGGAGGTGAAGATCTGCGGCCTGGTCAGCAGTCTGAAGGAGATCGTCACCAAAAAAGGGGACCGGATGGCCTTTTTAAACCTTGAGGATATGAAGGGGTTTGTAGAGGTCATCCTTTTTCCGGAAGTATTTAAAAGCGCTTCAAGCTGCCTCAGGGGAGGAGATCCCCTCCTGGTTCGCGGGAGTCTCGATCTCGCCGAGGACCGTATCAAAATCAAAGCGACGGAGGTGCGATCCCTTGCCGATTTGGCATCCTCTTCCCCCAGGCCCTTTCATTTAAAGATCCCTCGCTCCTCTTTATCGCAAGCGGGTCTTGCCCAGATGAAGGAGGCGATCCTTTCCCATAAGGGGTCCTGCCGGATCTTTTTCCATATCACCAACGGAGAACAACAGGAGACCGTGATCGCGTTTTCCGATGAGTACCGGGTTGATCCCTCTCCGATTTTTCAAGATCACATCAAAACGCTATTTCCCTCTCCACGACTCTCTTTCGAATGGGGTTAGAAGATGGTCAAGCATTATCTCGATTTTGAGAAACCACTCGTCGAACTGGAAAACGAGATCGAACATTTAAAGAGATTTTCAAAAGGGAAACATCTCCATATCGACGAGCAGATCAAGAACCTCGAAGAAAAGCTTCGCCGGTTGCGGAAAGAGGTCTTTTCGAGCCTGACGGGCTGGCAGATTACGCAGCTGGCCCGGCATATCGACAGGCCCAAAGCCTCCTATTATATTCAAGCGATCTTCAAAGATTTTGTTGAACTCCACGGAGACCGATATTACGGGGATGATCCGGCCATCATCGGGGGAATGGCCAGGTTTAATGGAAAGCCGGTCATCGTGGTGGCTCACCAGAAGGGAGCCGACGTCAAGGAGATGGCGGACCGGAATTTCGGGATGCCTCATCCGGAGGGATACCGGAAGGCATTGAGGCTGATGAAGATGGCGGAGGTGTTTCAAAAACCGGTCATCACCATGATTGACACGCCGGGCGCCTTTCCGGGAATAGGGGCCGAGGAAAGGGGGCAGGCTGAGGCCATTGCCCGGAATCTCAAAATGATGGCGATGCTTCGGACACCAATCCTTACCCTTGTCATCGGAGAAGGGGGAAGCGGAGGCGCCCTGGCCATCGGAGTAGGGGACCGAATATTAATGATGGAATATTCCATCTATTCGGTCATCTCTCCGGAGGGATGTGCGGCCATCCTCTGGAAAGACGGCGAAAAGGGCAAGGCTGTGGCTGCGGATTCCCTAAAATTGACCGCCAGCGATCTGTTTAGATTGGGAGTCATCGATGAGGTGATTGATGAACCTCTGGGAGGGGCGCATCGGGACCCCGGAGTGATGGCCGACCGTTTAAAAGGGGCGTTGGAAAAACATCTGATGGAGTTGGAGAAGATGGAAATGGCTTCCCTCTTGGAGAATCGGTATGAGAAATTCAGAAAGATGGGGACCTTTCTCGAGGGGAGTGAAAAGTGATGGTCTCGTAAAAAGTCGTCATTCCCGTGAAAACGGGAATCCAGAAAATTCTAACTACCTGAAAATACTGGATTCCTGCTTGCGCAGGAATGACAGAAAATAGCCTTTTCAGACTTTTTACGAGACCATCAAAAGTAGAGTCCCAAAAAAATAAAAATCTCTCCTCCACCTTCCACTTTCTACCTTCTACTTTCGAGAAAATGATGGCAGGTAAAATTCGAGTTTTGCCGGAGGCTGTTGCACAAAAGATTGCGGCTGGAGAGGTCGTTGAAAGGCCGGCCTCTGTGGTGAAGGAGCTGATGGAAAACGCAATCGATGCGGGGGCTTCTGAGATCGTCGTGGAGCTCAGATCGGGCGGACTCCAGCTCATCCGGGTGGTCGATAACGGGGAAGGAATGGTTCCCGAAGATGTTCCTCTTGCCCTCCAGCGATTCGCCACCAGCAAGATCCGGAAGGCCGAAGACCTCTATGCCATCGAGACGCTGGGGTTCAGGGGGGAGGCATTGCCCAGCATCGCCTCTGTCTCACAGATGGTTCTCAAAACCCGACCATCGAATTCAATCAGCGGGACAAAAGTGGTCTCTGAAGGAGGCGAGGTCAAAAGTATTTCAGAGACCGGCTGTCCCGTGGGGACCGAGGTGGAAGTCCATCAGCTCTTCTACAATCTTCCGGTGCGGAGAAAATTTTTAAGATCGATTCGGACGGAACTCCGATACGCCCTCCTTCACTTTCACAGGGTGAGCCTTGCTCATCCCTCCATCACGTTTAAGTTCATCCATGACGGCCGCATGCTCCAGGAGTTGTTGAAAACGGAGTCGTTACTGATCCGGGTCGAAGCGATTCTCGGGAGGGAGGTGATCGACCACCTCGAGGCCATCCGGTTTGAGGAGGCTGAGATTAAGATTGAGGGTTTTACAAGCCTTCCCTCCCTCGCAAAGGGAAACAGAGATGGGATCTCCCTCTATATCCACTGCAGATACGTGAAGGATCGAATCCTCTATAAGGCCATCCTGGAGGCTTACCGACATATTCTTCCTGCTGATAAATATCCCGTTTCCATTCTATGGATCAGCCTTCCTCCTTCTTCCGTCGATGTGAATGTTCATCCAACCAAGGCGGAGGTGAAATTTAAAGAACCGGAGAGAATCTATCAGGCCGTATGGTCTTCGATCCGGAGAGCGCTGGAAGAAATTCCTCCGCATGGGAAATGGGGTTCTCCGGAGAAAAGAAAAGAGGTCACCCGGGAAGGAGAACTCCAGGCCTCTCTTTCCTTCCAGAATTCACGGAAACCCTATTCCGAAACCTGGGCAGAGGAGATCAACCCTCCAAAGGTGGGAGAGGGAGAAGGCATTGGATGGGAAGTGGGGAAGGGGACCCCTTACCGAGTTGTCGGTCAGCTCTGGGGGACCTATATCCTCTGCGAAGCAGAGGGAACTCTCATCTTTGTTGACCAGCATGCCGCCCACGAAAGGATTCTGTATGAGAAATTGAAAAGGAAATTTGAGGAGCGGTCCCTGGCCACAGAGACCTTACTTCTCCCCGTTCTGATGGAACTTTCACTCGAGGAATCGCTCGTCCTCGATTCGGCTGAAGAGGCCTTTGAAGCGATCGGATTTGAAATCGAATCCGTGGGAGAGAGGCTCTACGCCATTCGATCCATTCCCTCCTTTATCGAGCAGAAGGAGGCGGGGCAGAGGGTGAGGGAGATGCTGGAGGAACTCTCTCTTTTAAAGAGGGGAGGGGAGGGTTCGACCCCTCTGCATGCCCTTCTTATATCCCTGGCCTGCCATTCTGCGGTGCGGGCCAACTTTCCTTTGAGGCGGGAAGAGATGGAAGAGTTGATCGGAAATCTCTATCCCTTCAACCCTTCGACCACCTGCCCGCATGGCCGGCCCGTCTTCTTTGTCCTGCCCCTGGAGACATTAAATAAAGAATTTAAAAGAAAATCCTTATCCTGATCCATCCATCATTTACTTCCTTTATATGATGGTCTCGTAAAAAGTCTAAAAAGGCTATTTTCTGTCATTCCTGCGCAAGCAGGAATCCAGTATTTTCATGTAGTTAGAATTTTCTGGATTCCCGTTTTCACGGGAATGACGACTTTTTACGATTCCGTCTTATATGCGATCGGAAAAGTTGCCTGTCCTCTTTTTTAGAAACCCTTCATTCTTCCCATATTGATACGTTCGACGGCCCCAAACCCCTATTTAAAAATCGGGGTAAAAAGCGCCGCTCAGTATCAACCCTGAGCAAACCCCGGGCGCCTGTCCTGAACGAAGTTGAAGGGTCAGACCGGGGAGTCGAATGGGTTGATTTACATATCACAAGTATTTCAGGTAGCTGCAACCCTGAGCCTGTCGAAGGATGAACGTCTCGCTCAGGACAGGACTGTCGAACCATATACAGACTTATGACACAGTAATCTCTAATTTCAGTATCGAGCATCCCCACAATTTTTTATCCCGTCCCTGAAAAATGGTGGCAAGAGCTGTCAAATAGTGTCAAAGAGGTGATTAAGTCCTTGACATTTCAATTGATTTAGAATATTTTGTTTGCTACTACATTCTCCATTAAGGGCCATGGCAGACGAAGACAGAAGCATAAAGCACGGGAGAGGGAAGAGGCTGGTTTTTTTTGAGGCAAAGAAGTCCCAGGGGGGCCCCGAATGGGCCGGGAATAAGTAATTGAGCCAATTCAGGCAATGATTCCGGGTTTCATTGAATGCTGATGATGAATAGAGTCTTTTCGATCATGGCGGTAGCCTATATTTTGGGTATCCTGGTTCTGCCCAGGCTGATTCCGGAGACAGCGATGGTGCGGATCTGGAACCCCTACAGTCTTCTCCATGTGCCCCTCTACGGGGCCCTGATGGTTCTCCTCACCTTTGCTTTTCTTCCCCGCCTGGTCGATTCGAAACCGTTCTCTTTCAGGCCTTTTTCCCTCCTGTTGCCCGGTGGGATCGCCTCTCTCGTCGGGATCCTCGACGAGGTGAATCAGGCCTCTATTCCTCATCGCGATGCCTCAATCACGGATGTTTTCCTCGATGTGGCGGGGATTTTCCTGGCAGCCCTGTCCATCAGCTACTGGCAGAAGAGAAAGAAGAGCAACAGAGGCTTAAAAAAAACGGGTCAGCCTGAGACTATGCAAAGTCCCGTTTTGTGAACCCTTGGAATATTGCAACCTCGACCGTAAGGGATTTGATGTGATGATGGATCGGGTCTGTTTTTCCATCGACACAACGGATACTCACGGCCTCCTCCAGAAGGTTTTTGGACCTGAAGCCTTCTGATCGATACCCACACCCTCACCCTTCCCCTTGGAGGGGGAGAAGTAGGTGGGTGAAGGAAAAAATTAAAACTCATAACTCATAACTAAAAACTAATAATTATGAATCTCTGGTACGTCATCCAAACTAAGCCGAGGAAAGAAAAAGAGGCAGCCTCTTACCTCTGGACAAGGGGGTTGGAGGTCTTCAACCCTTTGACAGAAGTCCTCTCTCCAAGAAATGCAAGGATGGAAAAAATACAGAAGTCTCTCTTTCCCAATTATGTCTTTGTGAAGTTTGACCTCGATCAAAGTTACAATTTAGTTCGGTGGGCAAGAGGGGGTTAAGAAAGTACTGGGCTTTGGAGGATCTCACATCCCTCTCTCCGACGAAGTCATCGAGCTGATCAAGAGGAGGACCGACACGAATGGCATTGTGAGAAAAACCTGTCACTTCGAGGCCAATGAGGTCATCCGAATCAAATCAGGTCCCTTAAGGGATCTTTTAGGTATTTTTGATCGATGGGTCTCTGATAGTGAGCGGGTAAGGATTCTTTTAAATTTCATTGGGTACCAACCCACGATTGAAATCCATCATTCGTTTCTTGAAAAGGTGGCTTAAGTCAATAGAAGAGTACTGCGGTGATGTGATGCTGCAGTGCTGAAGTGAATGAACCTCGAATCAACACCAGCCGTCTTTGATATTACATTCGGATCAGAGTTGAACCGAAATGGCGGTAGCCTATTCAATAAACCCTTATCAATTTCACCTGAATACTTGAACCCTTGAACCCTCGAATCCTCGAACCCTTGAACCTTGTAATTGAATTTTGAAGGTTTGACCCCCATGGCCCCCGATTCTGCGACATTGACAATCCTTTCTAAAATATGCATAATGCGGGTATACATATTAGGGGAGGCAGACGATGAAAGCATCTGTTATAGACTTGCGTTACCGGATGAACGAGATTCTTAAAGCCATCGATCGCAACGAGGAGGTGACCATCCTGTATCACGGCAAAGTGAAAGGGGTCATCAAACCTATTATCTCAAGGGGCCGCAGACGGATATCAGATCATCCCTTCTTCAACATGTACCAATCAAAAGAGGCAGTCAATGGGGTGATGGCTCATCTCAGGGAAGATCGATATCGTGCTATTTGACACCGACATCCTCATATGGATCCAAAGAGGGAACCTTCGGGCTGCGACGTTAGTCGAAAGGGAAGAAGAGCGCTGTATTTCCGTGCTGACCTACATGGAGCTACTTCAGGGGGCGAAGGAGAAACGACAACATGAACACATCCTGGACTTCCTACGTGAATACAGCTTTCGGGTTCTTCCCCTGAGCGAGAATATTGGCCATAGGGCAGCCATTTATATTGAGGAATATTCTCTGCCTCACGGTCTCCGGGCCGGCGACGCCATGATAGCAGCCACCGCTACCGAAAACGGACTCACCCTGTGCACGAGCAACGTTAGACACTATCGACCCATCAAGGAGCTGAAACTAAGGGTTTTCAAACCCTAATTTGACACTCAAAACAGCAAATTTAGGACCCCATTCCCAATGAGTCAAAAGGGCATGATGCAAAGAAAATAGACCTGACCCCGATCCCATTAAAACCTGGCACCCAGGATTTCGATGAATTTATTTGAAAAATTGCTTCAAATAGCAGACGCACTAGAAAGAGAAAAGGTCGAATATATTCTCATCGGTGACTTTGCAGTTATTTTATATGGTTTACCTCGACTTACTCAGGATCTTGATCTCTTTATCAACAACAAGACGGACAACGTGCAAAGGTTAAAAACCGCCCTGAATCGGGTCTTCCAAGACAAGAGCATTGAAGAAATCACTGTTGAGGAATTGGATCGATATCCCGTCATTCGCTACGGATCACCAGATGGATTTACTCTTGACTTTGTGGTTAAGATCGGAGAAATGTTTACTTTTGCAGATTTATCCTATGAAGTCCTTGATATTGAAGGTCATCATATTAAGGTAGCAACGCCGGAATGTCTATTAAGGATGAAAGAAGGTACCATGCGACCGATTGATCAAAACGACGCTATCTTTTTAAGGGAATTCATCAGGAGGAGGGGTTGATATCATGCCTGTGATAAAATACAGGAGTTTTGAAGAGGCTCAAAAGGCGATGTGGTGTTTCTGGCCGACAGGGGAATATTATCGGAAGTTGGCAGACCTTTTTGAGTTTTCTAATCAAATTTTCTCGCATTTTCAAAGGCCGCTTCCGGGTATTCTCAAATATAAAAGTTTTGATCAGTCAAGCCGATTGTCGATTGATCAGAACCCAAAATCTGGAAACTGAATAAGTTTAGGGGAGGGATTATCTTATTGCTAAGAACTTACCATCTTTTTATCCGTCACCTTGAGGGCTATTTTGGCCTTCGGGAAGTATCACACGTGGGCCAATGTCCCTACCCGTCCCGGCAATCAAGTCCGCTTAAGTGGACGGGCGGTTTCAAAAATGGTTTTCATCTTTGATCCTCCCTTGACCCATATTGTCGTTGCTCCATGTCAAGAAAATAGGCCTGACACCTTTCCGGCTGTTCACAACAATTTAAATAACTTAACTACGTCCCCAAGGGCTGATACGCTTAAAACTTAAAAAATGGATTCTCACTTCATATTCAATCAAACAAACCAAATAGACTAAACAAACCGACCTTGAACCCTTGAACCCTTCTTGTCCCTTTTCTGAAGGGGGAGATGAAGTGGGTTATGCCCCCCAGCCTTCTGACCCAAATTGACTTTTTCAACCCGTTTGTTATAATGAAATTCCGAAAAAGAGAAAAATACAGAATCTCACGGACAAAGGGGGGCGGAATGGCCACAAAGAAGGTGACTCTTCGGTTAGATGATTATGTCAGAGGGATCGAAGGGTTAAGGCCTGAAGAGCAATTAACCCTCATCGAAATCATCTCTGTCAAACTGAAAAAAGTTCTAAGGCAGAAAAAGCGGAGCCATAGCGTTATGGAGCTTGAAGGATTGGGTGCCCACATATGGAAAGGTATGGATGCCCAAGGATATGTCAATGAAGAGAGGAAATCTTGGGGCTAATCGAAGAACTTCGTGACCAGAAGATCTGCCTTGATACTTCACCCATTATTTATTTTATCGAAAAGCATTCAAAATACTGGAATCTTGTACGCCCGGTTTTCATCGAAATCAATTCCGGAAACATCGAAGCGATTACTTCAACGCTCACGCTTTTAGAAGTGCTGGTCCTCCCTTTCAGAACTGGAAATGAAGACCTGGCCGAGAAATACCGTGAAATCCTTTTGTCCTCCAAAGGTCTAACCACTTTTGAGATTCTACACGAAATATACGAATTGGCAGCTCAATTAAGGGCGAAATATTCGATAAAAACTCCAGATGCTATCCAGATTGCGGTAGGGGTTCGATACGGAGCGAGTAAATTCTTAACGAATGATCCCGGCCTGAAGAAAATATCTGAAATCAAAGTATATGTTCTTGACGATATCCCCTTCTCTCGTACGACCTGTGATTTATCATTCTCTTCCCAACGGAGCGATCGTCTCTCTTCCATCTGTCTTTCAGAAGGCGCGGGAGCAAGTTACGATAGTCAACAATGTCCCCAAGACCGGAAGGAGCTTGTAGGCTTTACACCTATTGAAGTGGCGCTATGACATCTGGGATCAAGCCTACGAACTATCAGGTTCAGGTAAAAATATTTGAAGCGGGCGGTTGCACATACGTGCGAACCCAAGGTGATCATCTTGTTTATCATTATCCTGGAGCAAAAAGGCCCGTTGTGATTCCTAAATATAAAGAAGTGCCTGTATTTATTATCGGAACAACATGAAAGTCGTTGGTATGTCGGTAGAAGAGTATCTCTCGCTCCTTGAA
>JASEHH010000284.1 GCA_030017685.1 Thermodesulfobacteriota bacterium
TCATGATGTTCACATGTTCGGGTTTGATGAAATATTCGAGGTGGAGAGGCGTGAAGGCCTCTTTTCTCGGAAGGGTGAAGAGGTCTAAAAGATTTCCGTCATAACGCCGGTTTTCGTAAGCGTTCACATGCGAGACGAGAAGAGGCGTTCGTTTAAATCGCTCCGTAATTTTAAAACGGTCATAGCCGAGGGCTTCATAATGCGAGACGTCTTCCGGCCGGATCCATGGCGATTTCAGAAGCTCCACAGGCTCCATCAATTTCCGATAGAGGCAGAGGTATCCCGGATACTGGAGATAGCAATTGTCCTCCTCCTCTCCTTCTCTTGAGGCATGGCCATCATGATTGACATGCTCGTAGTTATAAGGGCATTGCCAGAGGCAGATGTTATTGACGAGAATCTCCAGATTGCATTTTACGGTTTTCCGGATGGCCTCAAGAGTTTTGAATTCGCGGTTAATATGTTCGTCAATGATGATCTCTTCCACGCCCATGTCTTCAAACTGAAGAGCTTTTCTCACAGTGTTGACCCGGGCTGTGGTAGAGACTTTGATTTTTAGCCGGGGGAAGCGCTTTCTCACAAGATCAATGAGATACGGAATGCCAATGACAACGGAGTCCGCACCGGAATGATCAACCCATTCGAGAAGGTCAATGATCTGCCCATAGCCTTTCCTTGAATACTGAAGGTTTCCGAGGCATGGCGCATTGAGGAGGTAACTGAACTCAATTCCCTTTTCGTGGCAGGCGTGGATGTAGCGCTTGATATATTCCCTGTTGACCTGGGGGAGCACAAATCCCGGCCTTGCGCCCCCCACCACATCAAAAGGAAGTTTTCCGAAGAGGGTGTCCACCGATGTCCCCTGAAGGGCATCGAGAAGAGAGAAGTCCCAATTGGTTCCCACCCGAAGTTTCATCGTGGATTAAAAATAACACGCAGGATAGTCTCTTTTCAAGAGAGGGTAAAAACAGAAAAGGCGTCCAGAAGGACGCCCTCTATAAAGATCAAGAAAACAAAGGGAATATTATTCGACTTTGACCTTGATCTCTTTCTTTTTGGCTTCTTCCGATTTCGGAAGGGTTACCTTCAGCACTCCGTCCTTATAAGAGGCGCTGATCTTTTCGCTCTTAACCTCCCGGGGGAGTCGAAACGATCTGGTGAAAGACCCATAACTTCTCTCGATAAGATGGTAATTTTCTTCCTTTTCCTCTTTTTCTTGTTTTCGCTCACCCTTGATGGTGAGTATCCCCTCATTCAGGGAGATGTCGATGTCTTTTGGGTCCATTCCAGGCAATTCAGCTTTTACGACAAGGTCGTTCTTCGTCTCGGAAACATCGAGGGAGGGCAACCACTCGGCAACCTCCTCGATTTTCCTTCTGGGTCTCTCCTCAAAGAAGGAATCCCAGAGCCGGTCCATGTCCCTTCTCATCCTCTCAAACTCTCTGAGGGGCGACAATTCCCTGAAGGGCCTCCAGAGTTCAAGCTCCTTTGGCATAGATCATCCCTCCTTCCTTTTTTTAATCTCACTTTTTACTCAAAAAATAATCACACTTTTCGGTTTGTCAAGTTCTTCTGGGTTTCAACTTTTCCTTTAAGGAGCGATGACAAGAATTGTATAACAATTTGATATTCTTAATTATTTGTAGCGAATTAAATTGACAGATATCTCAAATTTTGATATAAATCCACAA
>JASEHH010000115.1 GCA_030017685.1 Thermodesulfobacteriota bacterium
ATAACCTCAGAGACCACCTCGCGAAACCCTCGGGTGGCTCACTGCAACTCAATGCCACCAAATGGGCCTCGAAATCTCCGTCTGCCTTTTTAGCATAGATGCGGCTTCCTTTTCTCCTATTGAGAGCAACATCAAGACCTCCCTCAATAAATCGTTTCTTGACACGATCAATTTTTCTCATGCTTGTATTCAGTACGCAGGCGATTTCCTCGTTAGTCGAACGTTTTGTTTGGAACCCACCCTCATCGCACCCAAGCAAAATCAGCGCGCCGAGGATTTGCTGTGATTTGTGCTTACCCTTGGAAGTGAGTGTGCCAAGAGCTTCGCGTTCGTCTTTGGTAAGTGTCACAATGTATTTCTTCATAGTCAATCCTCCCCGGTTGATTATGAAGAAAATATATCACATTATTTACGACATTACAAGGTTGACGTGACACTAGGGGGTGAATTTTATGAGTAGCCAAGAAGTTAAACGTAAACTTGCTGCCATTCTCAGTGCAGATGTTAAAGGTTACAGCCGCCTCATGGGGGAGAATGAAATTGGGACCATCCGGACTCTTACCACTTATAAAGAAATCGTGGCCAACTTCATCCAGCAGCACAGAGGACATGTTGTAGATGCCCCTGGAGATAATCTTTTAGCTGAATTTGTTAGTGTAGTAGAGGCTGTGCAATGTGCAATGGAAATCCAAAAGGAGCTCAAACTCAAGAATGCTGAGCTACCTCAAAACCGCAGGATGGAATTTCGAATTGGTATTAATCTTGGGGATGTAATTGAGGAAAGTGAGCGGATCTACAGTTAGCTGGCAAAAAGGCTGAAAAGACAGCTTCGCTCAATGATGCGATTGCCCATGCAAACAAACGAGTAACATCTCTTGAACGATTACCCCGGACAGATGAAATAGATAAACAAATTATCGATGGCAGGACGATCCTTGGGCTCTACATGGCTCAAATGCACTATTTTGTTGGGGCAAAAGAAGCTGTCGACCCGATTATTGATTTGGCCATAAAGCACGACCATAAGAAGAGGCTTTGCCAGATATACACGATCCTTGGTTCATACCATTGTTTTGTAGAGGAAAATTATCCAGAGGCATTTAAAACTTTTGAGAAGGCTTTAAAAATATCAGGAGAAGTTAAAGACATTATTACTTCAGTTTTAGCGAGCGCTTGGTTTGGAAATGCTTTAGGTTGGAACTGTGATTTTGAGAGGGCGTTAAACTGTTACCAAAGAGCCCTTGATATTAATTTGGCAGCAAAAAATCTTTGGGGGATTTCAGTAATGAAAAGCAATCTGGCTCTTGCTAGTTATTACTACGCCGGAAAAATAAATTTAGGATTCCAAACAACCCAGGAGGCTGTCCGCATTGCCGAAGAAAGCGGGGATATTTATTCTAAAGCGACGGCGTATACCCTCCACGGAATTTCCTGCTACGGAAAAGGATTGCTGGAAGAGGCAGAAGAACATTTGCTAATGGGGGTCGAATATTGTGAAAGGATCAATTTCCATACATGGAATACACTTGCACGATTTCACCTTGGAGAGATCTATTTCGAAATAGGAAATTTCTCGAAATCCAAAGGACATTATGAAAAACAGATTTGGGTTCAAGAGCATAATCGATTGGTTCCTTCCTGGGCAAACGCAGGGAAAGTAGGTTTAGCAAGATCAAAAGTGATGAATAGAGAAAAAGATGTGAATTTAGAATCTTTGTATGTCCATTCACGAAATAATAAAGTAAAAGCAGCCGAAGGCTGGATTCAAAGATATATCGGAGAGATTCTGCTGAATATTGATGATCAGCACATATCTGAGTCGGAACATTGGATTCAGAAGGCCATTGAAGCCGATCAAAGGAATGGAATGATGCTCCATCTGGGAAAGGATTATGCTCTCTATGCAGAATTATTCAAACGAAAAGATGATAGGCTTAAGGCTCGAGAGAATCTCGGCAAAGCTGTAGAAATCTTCAAAGAATGCGGCGCCGACGGCTGGGTGGAGAAGTTCGAGAAAGAATTGGCCGCCCTGTAATTGAGGACGAGTACCTGCGTAGTTAAATTTACGGGACACGTACGATAGACCCAAATTGTTCAAAGTGCTCATCGAAGGAAAAAGCTGTAGAAATGTTTAAACGCTCCATAATCACTTTGCTCGTGCAATCTGTGAAAGACCAACCTTTATCGCTAAATTGAATGAAAACATTCCAGGCGCGGGCAAAATCATCGGGGGTTATTTTTATTATTTGGCAAATTTTCTCTTCAATTAAAATTTTCCCAGCAGCCACGGCTACGGTATAACTTTCACGAAGTTTTAAGAGGGTGAAGAGTTCATCGAGAATGTAATCCGAAGTGATCAATTGGGAATTATTGTTGGAAACCCACTTTCGAGCTAAATTGTGGTCGGGATCTCGTCGCACGAAGGAGGCAAACCAAGCACCAGTATCAACAAAGACACTCATCCGTTTTCGCCAAAAAGGTACTGGTCATGTTTACGATTGCTAACAGGAGGACCCTTCTTTAAGGAGAGTTCAGCGACACTATCCATAACGGCTACAATTCGTTTTCTTTCTTCAGGAGAGAGCTTTGGGGGGTGCTCCTGCCGGATGTCCTCAGGGAAAAGGATAACAAGGCGAACCTTTCCAGGTACCACATCAATCGGTTCGTCGAGTTGGATGGTTCCGTTTGAAAGTATACGTCCTTTGGTTTCTATGGCTTTCAAAAAATCATCCCCTTCTCTTAGTTTATGGTCTCAAATATTTAATAGCTCTTTTTCATATTTTAGTCAAGGGGTTTTAAAACACTAAAATTGGGGACGGGTTCAAATTTTAAATAATTCAGAATAAATTACAGGGACAAGAAAGGAGGTAGCCATGAAATTATTCATCACATTATTAACCTGAATCATGCGTGAAAAAGATATTGCATTAATGTTTGGCCCAGGCAAAATGCCGGTTAGAACATATTATGGGCTTTGGTCCTTAACCTAATTAAAAAGTAGGTTAAGGGACAGTCCTAAAATGTGATTTTTCAGAAAGAATTTTCAGCTCCTGATAATAAAAATCATCACTTTTGGACAATAAATTAGTAAAGCTTGCTCATAGTTTTCACGCCGGATTCAGGATTAATTATTGTTGGCGCATTGGTATTATTCATCATTATTCTTCCACAACTAACCTCTAAAGAAACCTGTACCTATGAGGAGGCTATCCAAAAATTTGCTAAGGGGAAATTTGTCACCGTGGATGGGAAAAAGGTCCACTATGTAGAAGCCGGGAATGGCCCGCCCATCATACTGATTCATGGTTTCCTCTATCATACGGTGATGTGGAAGAAAAATATTGATGCCTTGGCTGAAAAATTCAAGGTCTACGCAATCGACCTTTGGGGATGGGGATATAGCGAAAGAGTGGGGGAAAAGGAATACAGCTTCGAACGATATGGAAAACAGATCGTGGGATTTATGGATGCCCTGAATATCAAAAAGGCCACCCTTGTGGGACAATCCATGGGCGGAGGGATTTCGGTCTATGTGGCGGCACATTATCCCGAGAGGGTTGATCGACTTATTTTAGTTGACCCGGCCGTTATCCCTTATCCTATGACGACGATCGGGAAGATATATCAATTCCCCTTTATTGGTGAATTTATGAATGCCATTCCCGGAGACGCTTTGATGAAAAACAATATTAGGACAATATGGTTCTACGATAAAAACAAGGCAACCGAGGAGTATTGCAAAGAAGTCTTACAACCCCTTTGCATTAAGGGTTCCTATGCCGGAACAATGTTTATCCTTCGAAATGTTTTAAAAGAGCCTTATGTCGAAAAGGAGGCCAATCTTTTGTCCAAAATGACCATACCGACCTTAATCATTCACGGGAGAGAAGATATAGCCATTCCTTTAGATCGATCAAAGAGATTAAATGACCTTTGGAAGGGATCAAAATTGGTGATCTTTGATAAGGCTGGACACAGCCCCCACGAAGAGCATCCAGAGAAGTTCAACAAACTGGCAATAGATTTTTTGTCGTAGCGTAAATTGGGGACGGGTTCAAATTTTCTCTTTTATTACTCGGAGCATATATTTGTTTGCATTCCCCCTTTAGAAAAGAGGGTAAGGACGGATTTAAAAGTTTGGAAAATCCCCCTATATCCCCCTTTGCCAAAGGGGATCGTTCATACTGAATTTAAAAATAGTTATTGAGAAATGCAAACAATATAATGTTCCCCTTAATAACTTGACGGAAATAAATAATTGATTTATATTGTGGCTACGAATATAGCTACAAGGAGAGGACCATGAGATTTGCAAATGTCAGGGAACTTAAGAACAAAACCTCAGAGATCTTGAAATTGGCTGAAAAAGAGGAGGTTATTGTCACCTCCAGAGGAAAACCAACGGCCATCATTAAGGGAATTTCAGAGGAGGACTTTGAAGACTACCTCCTTGAAAATAATCCCAAGTTTCTGACTGCCTTGGAGAAAGCGAGGGAAGAGTATCTAGAATTGGGAGGCATAGGAATCGATGAATATCTGAAGAAGAGAAAGTCAAAACATGAATAGATTTAGAATCGAACTTTCACCGGCAGCCTCAAGGGACCTGGATGATTTGGAAATGGGAATCGTTACAAAAGTAGTTTCGGATTTAAAGATCCTTAAAGAAAACCCTTTCCCAAGGGGAAAATTGATCAAGAAGATTAAAGGTAAAAAGACTACTTTTTACAGACTGAGAATTGATAAGTTTCGGGTCTTCTTCGAAATTCAGCCTATGAAAATCGTCATCCTTAGGATTATCAGTAAGAAAGAAGCCGATCGATATATAAAGAGGCTTTAGCGTTACTTACCAACCCCTCATGTTTATCTTTGTTTCTTCTTTCTGCATTCTGCCCTCTAAGACCTACGGCACCACTTTAGGAGTTCTTTAAGCGATAAGGAATTGAGGACATCTTTAGTTTCGAGCCAGCCCCTTCTGGCAACCGCCACTCCCAGGCTCATCATCCACATCTGGTCCAAATGATGGGTGTCGGTTCCGATCGCCACCCTTATACTCATCTCCTTTGCCTTCCGGCAGTGGATGTCGTCCAGATCGAGGCGCTCGAAATAGGCATTGATCTCCAGCGCTTTTCCATATTTCTTTGCGGCCTCCATCAACTCATCCATCTCGACCTCATAGGGGTCCCTTGCACCTAAAAGTCTGCCAGAGGGGTGGGCGATGATATGGACTAACGGATTCTCCAATGCCCGGATGATCCTCTTTGTCATCTTCTCCTTGTCCTGTTTGAATCCGCTGTGGATGGCGGCAATGACGATGTCAAGCTTCTCCAAAACTTTTTCAGAAAGATCCAACCTTCCATCGCTGAGGATATCGACCTCTGTTCCTTTCAGGATCTGAAAACCTTTCATCTTCTCATTGAGACGGTCGATCTCCTCCATCTGCTTTATCAGTCTCGTCTCATCCAAGCCATGGGTGATCTTTAAAGACTTTGTGTGGTCACAGATCGCCACATACTGATAGCCCCTCCTCTGAGCAGCCCTGGCGACCTCTTCGATTGAAGAAGATCCATCGCTCCAGTTGGAGTGGACATGAAGGTCTCCCTTGACTTCAGACTCCTCAACCAGTTTCGGGAGGTTTTTCTCCTGTGCGGCCTCGATCTCTCCACGATCTTCCCGAAGTTCAGGTTCGATCCAAACCATTCCAAGAGCCTTATAAACATCCTTCTCTTCTTTGCCACCGATCTTCTTCTCACCTTTGAAAACCCCATACTCATTGATCTTGATCCCTCTTGCCTTGGCAATCCCTCTGAGATGGATGTTATGACCCTTTGATCCGGTAAAATACTGGAGGGCAGCCCCATAGGAGTCCTCTTCGACAACCCGAAGATCAATCTGTAATCCTCCCTCCACAATGACAGAAGCCTTGGTCTCTCCAGAGGCCAAGACTTCCTTGACCTCATGGAGGTGGGTAAACGCATGAACGATCTTCTCATGATCCGGTCCGGTGGCCAGGATATCGATGTCTCCGATGTTCTCCCTCATCCTCCGGAGGGAACCTGCCCATTCGATCTTCTCTGAACCTGTCCTCTCTCTCAAGGTCTCAACAATCCGTTTTGCCACGGGAAAGGCCATGCCCAGATTCATCCTCCCTTTACTCTGTTTGAGGAGCTGGATGCCTCGCCTGATGTTTTCAACCTTCTTCTCACCCATCCCGGGAAGGCCAATGAGAGAACCATCCTCCACAGCCTTCTCAAGCTGAGATAGACTTTCGATCCTTCTCTCTTTATGAAGGAGGGCAAGTGTTTTCGGTCCCATTCCCGGTATATCCATCATGGCAATCAACTCATCGGAAACCCCTTTCTTCACCTCCTCAAATTTTGAGACCTTTCCTGTCTTCAAATACTCCTCAATTTTTTGGGCCATCCCCTCGCCAATCCCTGGAATCTTTTTCAGCTCACCTCTCCCCGCAATCTCCTCGATATCCTGTGCCAGATCACCGATGATCCGTGAGGCCTTTCGATAGGCGCTGATCTTAAACGGATTCTCGTCCTTGAATTCAAGAATGTCTGCCATCTTTTCGAAGAGATCTGCCAGTTCCTTATGCTTCATGGTCGTCTGCCTCCATGTTGAAGATAATCCCTCAGGCAGATCCCAAAATTCTCCACCACATCCTTCTTGCTGTTGACGATGAAGATACGGTGCTCGATATGGAAGAGTTCTCCGATCAGTCTCTCCACAGGAAAGAGTTTTTTTGACTCCTCTCCATATCTTCGGCTCAGTGCCTCCTCAAACATCACCACCAGTTTATCTTTCATCCTCAATTGAGTATCATTGAAGAGGATGGCCACATCGGGCAAGAGGTCTTCCAACCTTGAAAAGAAGGTGGAGATCTCAGCCTGTTCAACTCCCTTGGGAGGGGAGGACTTCACCTCCGTATAGACCAGTTTCTGATTCCAGGAAGCGATCACATCATAATCTCCTCCGGACCGGGTCTTCTTCACGCTCACGCCATAAAGGGCGGGCGAGGCAAACTCCCTTTTAAACATCTCGGCAATGAACCACTCCAAGGTCGGCCCGAAACTGTAAAGGGGCCTGACGCCGGTCCGGTAACTCGCCCTTCCGCTCTTTTTGATCACTCCCATTTCACAGAGAATCTCACAATATCCCCGGACGACTTTTAAAGAGCAGTAGTGGGTCAAATCCCGGATGCGAAACCCATCCTCGTTCTTGATCATATCCCGAAGCACGAGCCGGAAGGAGTACCTCTTCATCATCTCATAGAATCGGGTTTGATAAGGTCCGGAAAGGTTGGAAGGGAAGAAAAGCCGATCGGCTGGATTTTTTCTAAAGACTCGAATTCCTCTCATCCTGAGCAACCCCTCCACCGAAGACGGCCCTTCTGATGAGATTGACCGGATCGACTCGATTTCTTTAGACAGTTGCTGGACTTTCCTTTTAAGAGATTGGATCTCCCGGAGAATTTCTTTCAGTTCCAATTAAAACCCCCGATAGAGATGGAACCGTTTCGCAATCTGGATCGCCTCTGTAAACTCCTTTTGGGTGATCTTCCGGCTGATATCGGGATGATCGAAAGCCCGGTATTCAGGCCGATACTGAGCCATGATGTTCACATAGGAGTCAGCGGAGACCTCCTCGGCGATGAACTTCAGGACCGCTTCAGAGGAAGCGACCTCATTGGGCATCACAAGATGCCGGATGAGAAGCCCCCTTTCAGCAATCCCAGCTAAATTCACTCTCAGGTCTCCTACCTGGCGATGCATTTCCTTAAGAATCTTTTTGAGGACCTCCGGGTAGTTCGGAGCATTGGAATACCTCCGGGCATGCTTCTCATCCATATACTTCGCATCAGGCATATAGATGTCCACAATCCCGTCAAGGAGCTGAATCACCTCCATCGATTCATAACCGGAGCAGTTATAGACGATGGGGAGCTGAAGTCCCATCTCAATCGCCTCGGGAAGGGAGGCTATGATCTGAGGGGTATAATGGGTGGGGGTGACGAAGTTGATGTTATGGCAGCCCATCTCCTGAAGCCTCTTCATGGCCCGGGCCATATCAGAGGGAGTGACACGCTCACCCCTTCCCTCGTGGCTGATATCATAATTCTGGCAGAAAAGGCATCGGAGGCTGCAGTGGGTGAGGAAGATCGTCCCTGAGCCGTGGTATCCGACCAGGGGAGATTCTTCGCCAAAATGGGGAAATGCGCTCGAGACCATCAGCTCCGATGGAGCTTTGCAATAGCCAACTTCGCCGTTTAGCCGGTTGGCCCGGCACTCCCTCGGACAGAGCCGGCATTCCTTGAGGATATCCATAAGGAGCCCGATTCTCTTTTGGATCTCCCCTCTTTCATAAAGGCCGATATAAGAAGGGACAAAAGTCATTTTTTAAAATCATCCGCAGATAATAAATGGTCTTAAGGTAAAGGTAAGGAGGCCGGTTTGGGTAAGGTTTTAAAAGGCAAGGTGTAGAAGCAATAAAACTAAACCCATTAAACTTAGCCTAAACGGGCATCTTCACCCTAACCTTCTCAATAATAGGCTTTAATTTTCAAATCAATCATAGTTTACCATAAAAGGCTGGGCAATGCTATTGGAGATGGGGGGGCAAAATCAGAGGGTATGGTAGGCGGTGAGAACCCTGCGGTAGTAGTGAACTGGAATTCGCTGCCTTCTCTCAATAAGGCTTTTCACATAAGTAGGCCCATAATTATATGCCGCCATGGCTACCCTGACATCATCAAAATCGAGGATGAGCTGAGAAAGGTAGTGAATTCCCATTCTTATGTTGAGAGAAGGATTGAACAGGGTGGGGTCCCCATTCCACTCAATGCCAAGTTCCTGGGCAAGGGATTCGGCCACATAGGGCATGAGCTGCATCAACCCCTTTGCGCCCTTCTCGGAAACAGACTGATTCTGAAAGGAACTCTCAATGGCAATCAGAGCCAGGATGAACTTGGGGTCCTGGTTGTAACGGACCGATTCCTCGTAGATGGCTTCTGCCAGTTCGATTCTGGTCACATTATCCAGGTCTTTTGAATACCTCTCCAATATCCCCGTAATCTCCTTGATAGTTTGCTCCCTGTTCGGGGCTTTGACTGTGAAGTCGGGGAGATGAATGGAGAGGGTGGAGATGACGATGACGAGGATGATTCTCAGGAAGAGACGGGGGAAGAGAGACGCACTTCTTTTTAATTTTGGGGGATGGGGAGGGTGCCCCGTCCGTATCAGCGGTTCATTAAGTTCCATATACCAGCCTCCTTGTCCTTGTGACAATCTTTCACAAGGTTAACATGAAAACCTCCCCTTTGTCAAGGTCAAAATTAAAACCGGGTGCACGACAAATTTATGGGTAAATAATTTAAGCTGAGGCTCGTTCTTCCC
>JASEHH010000285.1 GCA_030017685.1 Thermodesulfobacteriota bacterium
GTAATGGATCTTGTTCTTAAAACCCCTTAGCATCATCGATTCGTACATCTTCTCGCTGGCATCAATCCCTTTAATGATCAGATGGCCAAAGGCATTTGAAATATTGTTGAGACTTCTCCAGGGATGGTTCCATTGAAGCCCTCCACGAAGGTAGAGGGCATGCTGTGTCTCTTCAAGGACCTTGAGGAGGATAAAGATCGATCGGTAGGTCAGAAAGAGGGCGGTCACAAAGAGGGAGGGAAGAAATCGATCCAGGGTCCGAAAGATCAAGGGGTAGGGAGTGGTCGCTAAAAGCAGGACGACCCCGGTCGATCCGGAGAGACCCTTCAGAAAGACGAGAAGAATGAAATGGATTTCAAATCCTGAAATGAAGATGAAGAGGACCGAAAAGATGAGAGGGTAGAGGGTGAGGAAGAATATCCTCAGTGGAAGGCGGCAGATGAAAAAGAGGGCGAGGAGAATTCCATATAAGAGAAAAAGACCCGAGAGATTTCTCAGAATCACAATACTCGATAAGACCATGAGCATTCCGATGATCTTCAAGGTTGGGGAAAGGCGATGAAGGAAACTCTTTCCCTCCACCGCCAGATAGTCGAGATAGGACAGTTGAATCATAGTAGTAGCTTTCTCTCCAAAACCAATAGATCAGGCCGTAACCGATGAATATACCGTGCTATCAATGTAGTCACCACCCCTTCCAGCAACCAACCCAAAAAACCCAGAGGCAGGACAATGGCAACAAATCGCCTCATGTTCACTTCACCCTTCTCCTTTTCCTTCCCATGCTGGTCGTGCTTCTCCTTGAGAAGCTTGAATTCAAAGATCCCCTTTTCCCCCTCCTGATGGATCAATTCTTCGTAATGGGATACCCCAAGACCCACCACTCCGATCATCGAAAAGGTGGAGAGGCAGAGGGCCAACAGGGTGGCCAGAAAAGCAGCAGGGGTTAATTTCTTAAATATCTTCCAGAAGAGACGGAAGAAGAGATATCCGAAAATTCCTTCGATCGAAAGGGTGAGCGTGTTAAGCCCAATCACCGTGATCCCGCCGTGTCCGAAAAGGGCTAAGATGACATTGACCACAAAGGTCGCCAGGAAGATAAGCGAGGGCCCCAATAAGATTCCGGAGATGACCGTCAGATTGACATGGTAAGCGATAGGAACGATCTCGACCGAGGCGCCAAGAACCATGGCCGCCGCCATCATGCCTAACAGAGGAAGTCGTCTGGTCAACTCCTCTTTCTTGATGAACCGGAAGAGAATGAATCCGATCAGGATGGCTATAATAAATCCTGAAGCCCAGAGCCAAACCGGCAGGACCCCATCAGGCAGATGAATATGGGACATCTATTCCTCCTCTAAAAAAGCATAGAGCATAGGGCATAGCGTGTAACTCAGCCCTTTAGAGCTGATAAGTCAGGGCTCCTGCGGCAGGGCCCTGAGATACAACTCTATATGCCCTTAGTCCTCTGCCATTTGCTTTCCTTGTAAAGGCTTACAAATTTTGCACAACCCATAAAAATTCAATTGATGATCAGTCACCTGATAACCTGTTGACTCCATCACTTTCTTGGACCACTCAGAGATATTACAAAAATC
The DNA here is from genome assembly GCA_030017685.1 of Thermodesulfobacteriota bacterium. Classification (GTDB taxonomy): domain Bacteria; phylum Desulfobacterota; class BSN033; order BSN033; family UBA1163; genus RBG-16-49-23. The sequence continues at coordinate 1,599 of JASEHH010000285.1, forward strand.
CAGCTCCACCACATCCCCGCATTTTTTACAGACGATATGGTGATGGTGATCCTCCATCTCGCAAAGTTTATACTTCACGCTCGAACCA
>JASEHH010000286.1 GCA_030017685.1 Thermodesulfobacteriota bacterium
CGGAATGTGTCAATGAAAATGAGACACTGGTTAAGAGAATTTAGTGTAGCATCTCCTTGTTCTTTGCCGGTTTCGGCGGGTTAATCCATGCCGCTTCAGGAAGCCTGGGAGGAGCAGGAATCTTTCGAACAAACCTCTCCGGATGGGCTTCATAGGCGGATAAGAGAACTTTTTGTCTGACCTTGAAGATTGTTTCTGCCTGACCGTAATGGACACTTTGGGGTGTCAGTAAGCCAATTCCACTATGGTGATGTTCGGTGTTGTACCAGGTAAAGAAGGGCTGGCAAAAACCCCGAGCATCTTCCATACTCCCAAAACGGTCAGGGAAATCGGGTCGGTATTTGAGGGTTTTAAATTGGGCCTCCGAATAAGGATTGTCTTCACTGGTGTGGGGCCGGCTGTGGGTCTTGGTTACACCAAGGTCCGCAAGCAGCAGCGCCACCGGCTTAGACTTCATGGAAGAACCCCGGTCGGCATGAATGATCAATTGACCGGGCTGGATGCGTTGCTTTTGGCAAGTTTCGTGAATCAACTTTTCGGCTAGCAGGGCCGATTCTCGACTGGCCACCATCCAGCCGACGACGTACCGGCTGAAGATATCCAAGATCACATAGAGGTAAAAGTAGGTCCATTTCACCGGACCCAAGAGCTTGGTGATATCCCAGGACCAGACCTTATTGGAGGCCGTAGCCAATAACTCAGGTTTCTGGTAGGAGGGGTGGCGCAGCTGGTTGCGGCGCTCTTTTACTTCTTTCCGTTCGTCCAGGAGGCGATACATGGTCCGGATGGAGCAAAGGTATTGGCCTTCGTCTAAAAGGGCCGCATAGACCTCCTGGGGCGCTTTATCGACGAACCGCTCTGAGTGGAGGACCTCCAGGACCTCATGACGTTCCTGGGAACTCAGGGCACGAAGCGGGGATGGGCGCTTTTGAGGCTCGGGCTGAGGCCCATTTCTTCTCGCCCGATGCCGGTAGACATTGGATCGGGGAATCCCCATGGCTACGCAAGCTGGCTGGGTGCCTACCTCCGGAGTAAGGACTTCAATGGCTTCCATCAGTCGTCCTCTCCTTTCTCGGGGGTCTCCAGAGGAATTCCCAGCATCTGTGAAATTTTTTTTTGAATGTCGATGATTAACTCGGCTTTTTCCAGGCGTTTTTGGAGGAGGTTGTTTTCCTTACGCAATTGTTCGTTCTCGGCCTGGAACGGATGGATCGGGTTGGCTTTACGGCCTCGCTGCTTAGGTTTTAAAGCGGAAAAGATCCCCGCATCCCTCTGGCGGCGCCAAGTGGTCAGGTGGGAGGAATAAAGGCCCTCTCTGCGTAAAAGGGACCCTATGCTCCCCGGTTCCTGGCAACTCTCGGCTTCATGCAAAATGTTGAGTTTGTATTCTCCGGTGAAATGACGGCGAACGGCTTTTTCAAAGACTTCGGGCTCCGGTGGATTGACCGAAAGCGATGGCATAGAATAGGTCCCCCGTGCGGCTTCCGTACAGGGAATTCCAGTCGCCCTACGGGCTCCTTCCATTCCCTGTACGGTTCTAATCTTCTCACTTATCATACTCTGAGCACCTCCCCACCCTCTACAGTAATTTCACAGGGGTCGGTGTCTCATCATCATAGGCACAGAGGGCACCTCATGAAATACTCTTCTTAAACCGTCGTAGTCAACCCATCACCCGCTTTGG
>JASEHH010000287.1 GCA_030017685.1 Thermodesulfobacteriota bacterium
GTGACAGCTATTCTCAATGGTCCAGTGGCCCCGATTGACATTGAGGACGTGCTCTGGGTCGGCTTGCTCGGCCGTTCGACTGGTGATACCGTAGGCGATTTCACAAGATCTTTTGCCGGTCTTTTTCTCTTTAGAGTGTCGCTCGATGAGGAAAGCTTGTCCGACATGGGGAAAGTCAAGGTAGCCGTTCAGTTTGGTGGTGGTCCAGATCTTTCGGATTTCAATGCGTCCATGGTCAGGAGGCGCATACTGAACAAAATCCGGTTTCTTGCGGTTCTGGAACCATAACGAGACGTCTTCGAGAAGGCCGCGCTGGTTTCCTTTGACGGTGAAATGATAATGGGCATGACGCTCCGTGACCAGGTACTCGGCGATCTTGCGCTGGGTCAACAGAGCATCGGCCGTCACATCCTTGCCCTCAATATCGATGGTATTAAGCAGGGGGATGGCCATCTTGATCTCGTTGGTGCGTTTGACTTCTTCATTGTCTTTTACAGGCAGAGTCCCAACTTTTTTTGGGTGTAGCAGTTCTTACTTTGATGGCCAACGACGCTAAGCACATGAGTTTGATGCCCTTGATCATCAATGGCGTTGCACATGGTTTTGCCGTCGATGGCAAGACTTTCATCTTCTTGAGCGTAGGTTTCGTTCCAGCGTTGCAAGGCTCGGTCCAGATGCACGGGATCGACACGAACCAGGACATCCCGAATGATGTACTCGCTTGGAACGATGTAAAGGCCGTTTGTATAGCGGCAACCGAAACGTTGTCGGGCCTTCTTGCCAAGGCTTTTAGCCCAATCGGCGATGGCTCGGTAGCCGCGCATTCCACACAAGCTGGCCCCGGCCGCAATGGCCAGAACCGTGGCCAGTCGATGCCGTCGGCCCTGGGCTCGGCGGGGATCGGGGATGTCGGTGAAAAAGGAAGGGAGGGATTGCATCTGGTCGGCTTTGAGCATGATTTTCGAGCCTCCTGTACAGTAAGGTGGTTGGAGAATAGCCCGGCATAACAACGATCGGGCATCGGCCTGCAAGGGTTTGAGGAAGACCATTTTGGGTGACTGAGCCGTAGCCGTGTAGCCGTAGCGGGTTCGGCGAAAACCTTTGGTGTTACCTACGTAGAGCCAATTGGCCGCCTTATAAACGGTTCCCTGGAAGCGCTGAGGGTCCACAAAGGTCTCCAGCAATACCACGGGATGTCCAAAAACCTTCTGCCAATCCGCATCAAGGCGCCTTTGGCACAAGGACAGAATACGTGAACCTAAATTCGGAAGATGCCAGTCAGGCAGGATGAGAAAGCGGCTGTTATTGACGATCAACTTCAGACGGTCATACTGATGGCGCAAGTTCCAACCGATCCAGCAATCCCGTGCAGCGCACTTCAAGGCCGAGGCCGAAAAGCTCAGAAGGGCTACCCATTGATCGCCCAAAGCGGCAACGTACCAGAGAGTCTCGCCAATCTTGGGCAAAAAACCCAGGTAATGATACTCCTGCATGAGTTGCTGGTAACGCTGCTCTTCGACTGGATGAACAGGTCGGACAAGAATCTCCCACAGGTTCAAGGCAGCTATCCTCAAAGGAAATGTAACTTGAGCTCTGTTTATATCTCATTGGGAAGCAAATGTCCAGAACTATTTTCAATCACTTGATGTGATTCAGTTTTCGGACCAGAATAAATTCACCCTG
>JASEHH010000288.1 GCA_030017685.1 Thermodesulfobacteriota bacterium
CCTTCCAACTGGGGAAAGATCTTTGATACGGTCACCGCCTCGGCTATTTTGGACCGACTGAGCATGAATGGAAGGTTTATCACTTTTGAAGGGAGATCTTATCGAAGTAAGAATAACGGGCTCATGACGAATTATTGTGAAGGTTTATCCAGGGATTAAACTCTCTCATCCAGGGAGTACAGGTCTGGATAATCTTGAGTTTCATGTACTCTTTGTCCCTGTAACCATAGGCCATTCGGATGACATTACGTGCTTTTAAGTTCGCTGATTCTATAAATCCCAAGGAGACCTTTTTATCGCAGTAGTTTAGGATGCCGTCCAAATGGTTTTCAATCATCTCAGCGAATTTACGAAAGGGTTTAAGACGACTCCACTTGAGCTGTTCCACCCAGTGACGAAAGAATTTAGTGGCCCAAGTCTTGGACGAATAAGACCAGAGGTGGTCGAAGGATTCCTTCAGCAGATGGGCTTTGAAAAGCCTGCGGTTGACGCTCAACAGTGTATTCAGGGCTTCTCGGGCCTTGCCCCGCACATGAGCCCTTCGGGACAAGAGAATGAACTTCTTGCCAGCCAGAAGCCCCCGAAAACGGCCCGCCGCCTTGCGCAGCTCTTGTTTACGGACCTCATTGAGAGCCTTCAGAAGATGCTGAATCACGTGAAACTTGTCATAGATAATCTTCGCTTCAGGGCACTTGGCAAGAAAACTGTTTCGAAAGGGTTTCCACATGTCGATGACCCCATGAGTGATGCCCCGGGCCCGTTCCTTTCCAAACCACTTCCAGAACTTGGCCAGATGCTTTTTTCTTCTGCCTTCCCCAACGAACAGCAGTTCTGGCCCCCGGGGTCCCTCCAAGGCACTGACCAGGTGCCAGTAAGTCTGTCCCTTTCCCACAGCAATCTCATCAATGCCCAAAACCGTAATCCCATCCAAGGGGCGAGAAGCTTGCACCTTTTCCATGGCCAGTTTATCGATGGCCTTCACCGTCCCCCGATGCAAGCACTGAAAGATCGCCACCGCCTTGACCGTCATGACCTTGCACAACTCTGCTACCAACGATGCCAAGGATTGGCTGACTCGTGCCCCCTCGGCAATAAAGGGCAAAGAGTCCAGGGTCAACCCGCACGTAGGGCAATTTACCCGGTAGTGTCTCACCCGAAGAAATGTCAGGAATTGCCACAGCGTCAGATGCTGGATCTCGATCAACCAACTCGAATGCGCCTTTCTGATGCGCCGATGGCATTTCTCACATTCAAAGCTCCGACCCAGCCGTTTGAGTTCCAAGATCACTGCTTCTCTACCCTTTCTGTATTCAATGCTTATTCCAACAACACGATACCCTTGTATCCTCAACAACTTTGTGAGACAATTAGGACGCATCTGGTGGACTCTCCCTTCTGTTTATTTACCGGTAAACGCTGGGAGAATATCTTACCAGATGCTTTTGTTTTTACAATTAACCTTCACAATAATTCGTCATGAGCCAAATATCATTTCTTCTTTGATTGACAGTCCTGTGATTTTTCAGTAAAGTCTATCCTGGCCGTAGGTAGATGGTTAAAAGTACCTATGAAGGTGCATATCCGAATTAAAAACTTTATTTCAAGACACCTCTCCCCTCCGAGAATCTTTCTCCTCAGTTTTGCCGGGGTCATCCTCATCGGAGCCG
>JASEHH010000116.1 GCA_030017685.1 Thermodesulfobacteriota bacterium
TGGCCATCCTCAGCATCAATCTCGGAGTCATCAACCTCTTTCCCATCCCCATTCTCGATGGAGGCCACTTTCTCTTCCTTACATTGGAGGCGATTCTGAGGAGGCCCATCAGCATCAGGAAGATGGAAATCGCACAGCAGATCGGGCTCATCCTCATCATCCTCCTGATGCTCTTTGCCTTCTATAACGACCTGATCCGCGTCATTTCTCCGGAAGGAGGGCTTAACTTTTAATCACCAAATCCCAAACATCAATAACCAAATAAACTCCAATATCCAATACCCAAATTATTTTAAATCCATTTTGGTTATTGGCATTTGATCATTGGTGATTATTTTGAATTTAGTAACTGTTTAGCCAAATCAAGCGCAAAATTGTATCACGGAGCTGGGCAAGCCGTTCGGAAAGGCTTCGAGGCGCACCTTTCGGATAATTGGCACAGGCCTTTATCCTGATTTAGTAGGCTCGCTCAGATGAAATCGTCCGTTTTCCATTCAATACAAAGACCGCCATTCGAAGCCTTGGAGAGCGGCTTGCCCAGCTCCGACTCGGTGGGGGCTTCTATTTGGCTAAACAGTTACGGAATTTGTTTGTTGGAGTTTCAAGATGAAAATCCTCGGAATCGATACCTCAACCCGCTGTGGCAGTATCGGGCTGATCGATGAGGGAGAGGTCATCTCAGAGTACCTTCTCAACATCCCGATCACCCACTCCGAGAGGCTCCTCGGAGCCATCGACTATCTCATAAGGGAGGCCCGCTGTCCGATGGAAGAACTGGATGGATGGGCCATCTCCCTTGGTCCCGGTTCCTTTACAGGATTGAGAATCGGCGTGAGCACGGTCAAAGGCCTGGCCTATGCCACCCGGAAACCTGTGGCAGGAGTGTCCTCGCTCGATGTCCTCGCCTCCCAGATCTCGCCCACTCCCTATCTGATCTGCCCCATCCTCGATGCCCGCAAGGAGGAGGTCTATACCGCCTTCTATCGCTATGATGAAACTAACCTTCCAAAAAGACTATCTGCTTATCAGGCGATGAGGCCGCAAGACCTCGTCAAAAATATAAAGGAAAAGATTGTCTTCGTCGGCGATGGGATAAAAACTTACGGAGACTATCTCGGGAAATCCCTCTCTTCACTGGCTCTCTTTCCAAATCCTTCTCTCCATCTTCCCCATGGGTCGGCTGTTGCGAGATTGGGAAGCGAGCTTCTTCGTAAGGGAGAGTCTTTAGATGTGAAGACCTTTACTCCCATCTATGTCCGGCTTTCCGAGGCGGAGATCAAGTGGCAGGAGAAACATCCCATTTGACAAACCATTGGCATTATATTAACGTTTGAGACTAAACCAGTTGAAAATTCAATTCCTTGCAAGGGGGGAAGCATCGTGATAAAAGAGGAAGAATTGATCAACAGGCTGATGAAGGAAGATGAAGATTTCATAAAAACCAAAAAGGCTCATACGGAGCTTGCAGGGCAACTGGATGAGCTTGAGAAAAAACCCTTTCTTACCCCTCAGGATGAGATCGAGATAAAGATCATCAAGAAGAAAAAACTGGCCTATAAAGACGATATGGAAAAAATCTTGAGGAAATACCGATAAAACAAATGGAATGATGGAACAATGGAATAATGGGAAAAAGAAGAAGGGATAAAATTTCTTTACGTTTTAACCCAATATTCCAAAATTCCATTATTCCACTATTCCAGTTTTTGACCCAACATTCCATTATTCCAATGGATTAAGTAATGAAAAAAACCGGTTCCCAGATTATCGTTGAATGTTTAAAGAAGGAAGGGGTGGACACCCTCTTCAACTACCCCGGAGGAGCCGTCCTTCCTCTCTTCGACGAACTGGGCAGCGCCCCGTTCCGCCAGGTTCTTGTCCGCCATGAACAGGCGGCTGTCCATGCGGCAGACGGCTATGCCCGCGCCTCCGGGAAGGTGGGAGTGGTGGTGGTTACTTCCGGACCGGGCGCCACCAACACCGTGACAGGGATTGCCACGGCCTACATGGACTCGATCCCCATCGCCATCCTCACCGGCCAGATCCCAACCTCCCTGATTGGAAACGATGCCTTTCAGGAGGCCGATATCGTGGGGATCACCCGGCCCTGCACCAAACATAACTACCTCGTAAAAGAGATTAAAGACCTAAGCCGGATCTTGAAGGAGGCGTTTTATATCGCCCGGAGCGGAAGGCCGGGACCGGTTCTCATCGATCTCCCCAAAGATATTCTCGTGGACTCGGCGGAGTTTAAATATCCTGAAAAGGTATCCATTCGCGGATACCGGCCCACCCTTGAAGGTCATCCCGGCCAGATTCAGAGGGCAATTCATCTCATCCTGAAATCGAAGAGGCCGCTCCTCTATGTCGGTGGCGGAATCATCTCCTCCAATGCATCGAAGGAGCTCTTCCACCTATCGGAGAAACTAGGCATCCCTGTGACCATGACGCTCATGGGACTGGGAGGTTTTCCTGGGAATCATTCCCTCTCCCTCGGAATGCTCGGAATGCATGGGACTTACCGGGCCAATATGGCGGTGATGGAGTCCGATCTTCTCATCGCCGTCGGAGCCCGATTCGACGACCGGGTTACCGGAAAACTCGAATCCTTCGCTCCTCAGGCCAAGGTCATTCATATCGACATTGACCCCACCTCCATCAGTAAAAATGTGAGGGTCGATCTCCCCATCGTGGGCGACTGTAAACGAATCCTTTCAAAAATACTCTCCCTTCTCGAAAAAGAGGAGACCCACTCTTTCAGGGAAGGACTTCATAAATGGCACCGCCAGATCGAAAACTGGAAAGCCATTTACGATATGAATTACCAGCAGGAACAGATCATCAAACCCCAGTATGTCATCGAGAAGATGGATGAGCTGACCGGAGGAGAAGCCATTCTCACCACCGAGGTGGGGCAGAACCAGATGTGGGCCGCCCAGTATTACAAATATCTCAAGCCGAGAACCTTTCTCACCTCCGGCGGACTGGGAACGATGGGCTACGGTCTTCCTGCTGCCATTGGGGCCCAGGTGGCTTTCCCGAACAGGCTGGTCATCGGTATCTCAGGCGATGGAAGTTTCCAGATGAACTCCCAGGAACTGGCCACCGCCGTCCAGTATCGATTGCCGATCAAAGTGGCCATCCTGAATAATGGCTACCTTGGAATGGTCAGGCAGTGGCAGGAGTTCTTCTACGGAAAACGCTACGCCTCCTCCTCTCTTGAAGGGGTCTCTCCCGACTTCGTGAAACTGGCAGAGGCGTATGGCGCTGTGGGCTTGAGGGCGACCAAGCCCGAAGAGGTCGTCCCTGTTTTGAAGAAGGCTTTCTCCATTCCCGAACCGGTGGTGATCGATTTCGTCATCGATCCGGAGGAGAATGTCTACCCCATGGTTCCTGCTGGAGAACCGCTCAACCAGATGAGGTTGGTATAATTAAAATAACCAAGCTCCAAGCACCAAAAACCAAATAATAACCAATACCCAATGACCCAAACTTTTTAAAAATCTTTACTTTGGTTATTCGGAAATTGTGTGATTGGAATTTATTTGGAGCTTGGAATTTGGTGATTGGAATTTAATTAATATGCGTCACGTCATCACCCTTTTAGTTGAAAATGAATTCGGCGTCCTGGCCCGGATCGCAGGCCTCTTCAGCGGCAGGGGGTTTAACATCGAATGCCTTTCGGTGGCAGAAACCCTCGATCCTGCCGTCTCGACCATGACCATTGTCACCCGCGGGGATGATCAGATTATCGAACAGGTGCTCAAACAACTGAACAAACTGATCCCCGTCATCAAAGTGGTCGATCTGATAGACAAGGACTTCGTGGAAAGGGAGATGATTCTGGTCAAGGTCTTAGCCACCGAAAAGACCCGTGAGGAGATTCTCCGGATCGTCGATATTTTCAGAGGGAAGGTCATCGATGTGGGAGCTAAGACCTACACCATTGAAATAACAGGGGACGAGAAGAAGATCGACGCCCTTCTCTCTCTCCTGAAGCCTCTGGGCATCAAGGAACTGGTCAGGACCGGTCGCGTGGCCATGTCGAGAGGAAGCAAAGCCATGACCGAACTGACTTAATAGCAAAGGTCACGGTTAGGGTTAGGAAGCCCGTATCGTTTAGCGTCAAAGGGTAAGGGTAAGAATTTTAGACGATAAACGTTACCCCTTGACGAAACGGGTATCTTAACCTTTACCTTTTGACCCTTGACATTTATTTTCTATCTAAGCAAGACACAGGCGGGTGAGTTAAAAAGGAGTTGCAAAAATGAAGATCTATTACGATAAGGATGCGGATCTCAAAGACTTGAAAGGGAAGAAGATCGCCATCATCGGCTATGGAAGCCAGGGCCATGCCCAGGCACAGAACTTGCGCGACAGCGGCCTTGATGTCATCGTCTCTCAACGAAAAGGGGGCGAAAATTATGAACTCGCCCTCCGGCATGGCTTCAAACCTATTACGGCAAGCGAAGCCGCCCGTCAGGCTGATCTCATCCAGATCCTCACCCAGGATCACATCCAGGCCAAACTCTACGAAGAGGATGTGAAGCCCCATCTTGGGAAGGGAAAGACCCTCTTATTCTCTCACGGGTTCAATATTCACTATGGTCAGATCGTCCCTCCGAGAGAGATCGATGTGGTGATGATCGCTCCAAAAGGCCCGGGCCACCTGGTGCGAAGGGAATACGAGAAGGGAGCGGGAGTTCCATCCCTTCTTGCCATCCATCAGGATTTCACAAAAAAAGCCAAAAAGACCGCCCTCGCCTATGCCAAAGGTCTGGGCGCCACCCGTGCCGGCGTGATTGAGACGACCTTCAAAGAAGAGACCGAGACCGACCTCTTCGGAGAACAGGCCGTGCTCTGCGGGGGGGTGAGCGAACTGATCAAAGCCGGATTCGATACCCTGGTGGAAGCCGGCTATCACCCTGAGATCGCTTACTTCGAATGCCTCCACGAATTGAAACTGATCGTGGACTTGATGTATGAAGGCGGCCTCTCCTACATGCGCTATTCGGTTTCCGATACGGCCGAATACGGAGATCTGACACGGGGCAAACGGATCATCACTCAGGAGACGCGGCAGGAAATGAGGCGCATCCTTGAAGAGGTCCGGAATGGAAATTTTGCCCGAGAGTGGATCATAGAGAACCGGGTGGGCCGGCCGGTCTTCACCGCCCTGAGAAAGAAGGAGGCGGAACATCCCATTGAAACCGTGGGAAAGAAACTGCGCTCCATGATGGGCTGGCTCAAAGAGAAGAAACGCTGATGCCTCAGAATCGATGGCCTATTGCCAGGGAGGGTCTCCCCTTCTTGGTCCCGTCAGCCATCCTCACCCTCTTCCTTGCGGGGATGGGATGGACGGTTCTGACGATCCCGGGAATTCTTCTCACCCTCTTCATCGCTTACTTCTTCAGGAATCCGAAGAGAAAGATTCCCCCTCTCCGGAATATCATCCTCTCTCCTGCGGATGGCACAATCATTCATGTAGGAGAATGCGAAGAGGACCGTTTCTTAAAGCAGAGGGCATTAAAAGTGTCCATCTTCATGTCTCCCTTCGATGTCCACATCAATCGCGCCCCTGCCTCTGGGAAGATCCTCCAAACAAGTTATCATCCGGGCCGGTTTTTAGTGGCGAGCCGTGACAAGGCGTCCCTTCTCAACGAACAGAATGCCTTGGTCATGGAGACAGAGGACCGGTCCAAAATCCTGCTCATTCAGATTGCGGGTTTTGTGGCCAGGAGGATCGTCTGTTATGCAAAAGCGGGTGACCTCTTGAATAGAGGAGAAATTTTTGGTATGATTCGTTTTGGGTCAAGGGTTGACCTCTACCTCCCCATCGATGTCCAGCCCATTGTGAGGGTGGGGCAGCATATCAAGGGAGGGGAATCCATTATCGGGTATCGCCATGAAGAAGAGAAGAACAAAGATTAAGATGCGAAAAGGGGTGTACATCCTCCCCAACCTCTTCACCACGGGAAACCTCTTCTGCGGCTTCTGGGCCATCATCTCCGTCTTTCAGGAGAAATTCTACTATGCGGCCGTGGCCATCCTGCTGGCCTCAGTCTTCGATATCCTCGATGGAAAAGTGGCTCGACTCTCCGGAGCCACCTCCAAATTCGGCGTCCAATATGATTCCCTGGCTGACCTTATCTCCTTCGGAGTGGCACCGGCCCTACTGGCCTTTAGCTGGGCATTGCGGCCCTATGGCCGATTCGGCTGGCTGGCCGCCTTCCTCTTTGTCGTCTGTGGAGCCTTAAGATTGGCCCGGTTCAATGTGATGTCTGCCTCCGGCGAGACAAAATATTTCAAAGGCCTTCCGATCCCTGCGGCCGCCACCATGATCGCCCTGACCATCCTTCTCTACCTCCGTCTGATCGAGACAGGATGGGTCAAAGACATCGTCATCCTGATCATGATTTATGTCCTCGCATTTCTCATGGTCTCCAACATTCGTTACTTCAGCTTTAAGGAATTTGATCTGGCCCGAAGAAAACCCTTCAGCCTTTTCATCTTCATCGTCCTCTCCATGATTGTGATCGTTATGGAACCGGTGATCGTCCTCTTCGTCTCCATCCTCTCTTACACCTTTTCGGGTCCGATCAATATGATCAGGTCTTGGTACAAGAAGCGGGCGATGAGGAAGCTGGAAACACCCCTCGAAGACGAGGCCACCGTCCGCGGCTAAAATATTTTCTCTTGCCATCCCTTAAATTTTCTTTTAAACTAAACACACATCATCAATACCCCAGCTTGAGCGGCTTAAAGATTTACTCATTCGATCATTGAAATTTGGTTATTGATGATTATTTGGATATTGGGATTTGGTGATTGGTAATTAGACAGATTCCCCGATAGCTCAACCGGCAGAGCGGGTGGCTGTTAACCACTAGGTCGTAGGTTCGAATCCTACTCGGGGAGCCAAAAATTTCAAAGGGGACCTCAATGGTCCCCTTTGAAATTTTTACTTCCCTGTGCAGACGAGAACCTTTGTGAGCTTGCCCTCCTTCGCCTCGGGAACTTGCCCTGAGTCAGCCGAAGGGGGATAAGTTCCCTTCGCGAAGGAAGTCCTGCCCGTTATGAGTTTGTTGTGTGGAGGCTCCATGGACAACTGGTGGGTTTACATCGTTGAGAAGAAGACGGGACTATATGTCGGAATCACCACCGATTTAGAAAACAGAATGAGACAACACGGGCAGCCCGCCCCATTGTACTATGAAGGTCCCTTTTCAAAAGCTAACGCCCTTAAAAGAGAAAGAACGCTCAAAGGGTGGAGCAGAAAGAAAAAGATAGAACTGATCGTGAAGGCCTCCTCCGGAGGAGCCCCTTCAACAGATGAGGAATTGTCATCATAATGACTCCCCCTCTTCTCATCAAGGCCCAAAAGAAAAGCGCGGAGGGTAGAATGACCAAAAGAAAGAAAGTAAAGGTCAAAAAGAAGAAATCAAGCAAGACAAAAAATACAGAGCCGATGGATCTCGCATCTTTTGAGGGGCTGCTTTCGGATATGTTCGGAGATTCCGATGAGGAAACTCCTTTAAGAAAGGCACAAGATATCATGTATGACGCTTGGGAAATTTCTGATCCGAAACGCCGGATTGCCCTGGCCCGGAGAGCACTTGAAATCTCACCGGATTGTGCGGATGCTTATGCGCTTTTTGCTGAGGAGACCGCGAGCTCGCTAACCGAGGCATTGAATCTCTACAGGCAAGGGGTTGAAGCCGGAGAACGCGCCCTCGGAAAGGATGCTTTCGAAGAGGATGTTGATCACTTCTGGAGTATTCTTGAAACCCGACCCTATATGCGGGCCCGTGCAGGATTGGCGGAATGTTGCTGGGCATCCGGTAGACACGAAGAAGCCATTCAGCACTATAAAGATATGTTGCGTTTAAATCCCAATGACAATCAGGGCATTCGGGATCTGCTCATGCCACGTTTGATTGAGATGGGAAGAGACGAAGAAGCCGAAGTCCTCTTCAAGGAATACCAAGATGATGGAATGGCTTCCTGGATCTATTCACGCGCCTTGCTTGATTTCCGAAAGATCGGAGACTCCGAAATTTCGAGAAACTCTCTTAAGGCTGCCGTCAAGAAGAACAACCACATTCCTGCTTATCTTCTGGGTCGCAAGAAAATGCCGCAATCTCTTCCGGATTATTACAGCCCAGGTGCCGAAACCGAAGCGGTGTTCTATGTAAAAGAAAATCTGAAAGCCTGGGAGGCCACGCCGAGAGCTTTCGAATGGTTGCTCGATCAGACAAAATGATTTTATCAAGCCTCAATGATGAGCCGACTTGTCAATATTGTAGACACGCCACCAAGGCCCCTGATTCCAGAAATTTGATGAGTCTCATCCAGGTTACTTAAATAACTTAAGTCCCCTTGATTCGTCCTGTATTTGCAAAACTGCGCTTTGGGGTCGCCCACACGCTATCTTGCGCAATTATCGACATTTTTTCACAAATGTAGGTACATTTGTCAAGGGATCTGCTTCTACAGAAGACTTGCAGCCGTTTAGCAGGTGGCCACAGTTTCAGGGCAACCTAAAAGGCACTAAGTCAATAGAGTGTATGACCGAACAAATAGAATCATTTTCCATAAATGAGGAGCTTAATGATCTTATTTCCGCCCTTCAAATATCACTCTAAGCCAAAAATCAGTCCCTTATTTTCAAATTTCTGGTGTTATTTTAAAGGCTTAACTTAGTTCGACCCTCCAAGAATCATGGGGATAAGTTCTCTGCGCGAAGGCCTCCTCTAGAGGAGCCCCTTCAACAGATGAAGAATTGTCGTCATAATGACTCCCCCTTTTCTCTTTAGAACCAGCGCTCCCTCCACTTCATAATTTCATTGACAAGCGTCACGTTACAGTTTATTTTTGATCAATGATAAAAACGTTTGCCGACAGGCACACGAAGGAATTGTATGAAACGGGGAAGTTGAAAAGGTTACCTCCGGCGATCTGGAAAAGAGCATTGAGAAAGCTGGAATACCTCGACTTGGCAACAGGTTTGGATGACTTGAAGGTCCCTCCCAGTAACCGGCTTCATGAATTGGAGAGGGACCGGAAAGGGCAATTCTCCATTTCCGTGAACGATCAATGGAGGATTTGTTTTCGGTTTATTGATGGCGATGCATATGACGTTGAGTTAACGGATTATCATTGAGGAGAGGTGCCTTATGAGTATTCCCAACACAAGGGACAGGAAAGTTCGCCCTACGCATCCTGGAGAGATGCTGAGGGAGGACTTCATGCCGGATTATGGGCTGTCTGTATCGAGTATTGCGAAGGCCTT
>JASEHH010000289.1 GCA_030017685.1 Thermodesulfobacteriota bacterium
CAAAGCCAAAGTCGAGTCGGGAGTCCTCCAGGTGGAACAACGGATTCTGGCTCCCCTGAGACACCATACTTTCTTTAGCCTCACCGAACTCAATCACGCCATCCGAGAACAATTGGAGATTCTCAACAATCATCCTTTTCAAAAATTCGAGACCACTCGCAAGATCCTCTTTGAAACCCTGGATCAACCGGCTCTGAAACCTCTCCCGGCTTACCCTTACGTCTATGCCGATTGGAGAAAAGCCAAGGTCAATATCGACTACCATATCGAAGTGGATCACCACTACTACAGCGTTCCCTACCAACTGATCCATGAAGCATTGGAGGTGCGTTTTACGGATACGTTGGTAGAGGTCTTCTTCAAGGGCCGACGAGTCGCCTCTCATCTGCGAAGTCATCGCAAAGGAGGACACACGACCTTACCCGAACACATGCCCAAAGCCCACCAGAAATACCTCGAATGGACCCCTTCTCGTCTCATCCGCTGGGCCGCTCAGATGGGTCCTCATACTCAGAAACTGGTCGCCTGTATCCTGGAAAATCGTCCTCATCCGGAACAGGGTTACCGCTCCTGTCTTGGCCTGCTCCGGCTGGGGAAAATATACTCTCCCGAGCGGCTGGAGGCGGCCTGTGCACGAGCCCTGGACATCAAGGCTTACTCGTACAAAAACGTGGAGTCCATCCTCAAGAAGGGATTGGACCGACAGTCTCTTAAGGCTCCTTCATCTCAAACCTGTCTCCCTTTGCTTGAACATACAAACCTACGAGGGAGGCAATACTACCAGTGAAAGGAATCTGAAACCCCATGCTCAACGAACAGACCTTCGACAAACTCTATACCATGAAGCTCCTCGGAATGGCCGAGGGGTTTAAAGAACAGTTAGAGCAAACCCCCTTCCACGATCTTCCCTTTGATGAACGCTTCGGCGTCCTCGTAGATCGTCAATGGACCTGGAAGGAAAATCATCGCCTTAAACGTCTCCTCAAGGAGGCCAAACTCAAGCTTCAGGCCTCTGTGGAGGACATTGATTACAGAACCCCCCGAGGCATCGATAAATCGGTCATGATGAACCTCCTGTCTTGTAACTGGATCCGAAAGCACCAGAATGTCCTTATCAGCGGCCCGACCGGGGTGGGAAAGACCTTCCTCGCCTGTGCCCTGGCTCAAAAAGCTTGCCGCGAAGGCTTCCGAACCCTTTATCTGCGCTCTCCTCAGTTCTTCTACCAAATCGCGCTCGCCCGGGCCGATGGCAGTTACGGAAGTCTCATGAAGAGACTCTCCAAAACCCATCTGATCGTCCTTGACGATTTGGGATTAGCCCCTCTGACCGATACCGAGCGAAGAGATCTTCTTGAGGTCATCGAAGATCGTCATGGCACCAGCTCCACCCTCATCACCAGCCAGCTCCCCGTGGAAAACTGGCATGATCACATCGGTGATCCAACGATCGCAGATGCGATATTGGACAGGTTGATTCACAACGCTCACCGTATTCAATTGAAAGGAGGATCTATGAGAAAGAAACAAAAACTTGACGCAACCTGATTAATCGGTAAAATATCTGAGAACACCAGCGTCGCTCCGCTCCGATTGAGGTGTCCGTCATCCTTCGGAACAGGTGTCCGGCTTAAATCGGAACGACTGTCCGGAATCAACGGTATACGCA
>JASEHH010000290.1 GCA_030017685.1 Thermodesulfobacteriota bacterium
AGCCCTGGCGTTTCAGTTCCGAAATCTCTTTGGTCAGATGGGAGAAGGCTTCATAGTGGAGCCCTTTTCCCACGGAGGCCAGGATGCTTGAGCCCACCTTGACAACGATCCTTCTCGCCTTCTCCAGCACCTTCTTTCGTATCTCTTTTCTCACCGGTTGCATAGATAAGTTCCCTAAAAAGACACCTCCTTTTCATTCCAGCGCCTGAGAGATGGCCTCAATCAGTTCTTTCACCCCTTCTCCTGTTTTTCCTGAGATTGCATAGAAGCGGTGTCCCATCCCTTCAAACCGTTTCTTCACCTCTTCCGCCTTCTCCCGGACGGAAGGAAGATCGATCTTGTTGAGCACAACAATCTGGGCTTTCTCACTCAGAGAGGGGTGATAGGCATTCAATTCACTGTTCAGTCCATTGAAATCTTTCACGGGATTGAGCGGCGGTTCTCCGGAAATATCGAGAAGATGGACGAGAAGCCTTGTCCGTTCCACATGCCGGAGAAAGGTCAATCCAAGCCCTGCTCCCCTGGAAGCCCCTTCGATCAGGCCTGGAATATCGGCCACCACAAAGGGACGGCCTTCTTCTGTGACCACTCCCAAATTGGGAACGAGGGTGGTGAAGGGATAGTCCCCGATCTTAGGCCGGGCAGAGGATATTTTGGATAGAAGGGTTGATTTCCCCGCATTGGGGAAACCGATGAGGCCCACATCAGCGAGGAGTTTCAGGTCGAGCCGCAGCCAGCGCTCCTCACCATTTTCGCCCTTTTCGGCATGGCGGGGGGCACGATGAGTTGAGGTGGCAAATCGCGCATTCCCCTTGCCTCCCCGGCCACCTGCTGCCGCGACGAATTGTTGTCCATCGAAGAGAAGATCCTGCAACAGTTCACCGCTCTCATCATCCCGGACAAGCGTGCCTGCCGGGACCCGGACGATGCGATCCTCGCCATTCCTTCCTGTCTGATTTTTGCCTTTACCGTGGGTCCCTTTTCGGGCACGAAGCTGCTGGGGGTAGGATAAATCGAGAAGGGTTGAGAGCTGACCATCTGCCTCGAGGATCACATCTCCACCTTTGCCGCCATCACCGCCGTCCGGACCTCCCCTGGGAACATAGCGTTCCCTTCGAAAACTGACACATCCATTTCCGCCATCGCCTGCCATCACCCGGATTCTGACTTGATCCACAAACTTCATCTTTATTGATCACAGGCTATCGAGGTGCAGGTTTAGAGGCTCTGGGTGTAAACGCTCACCTGTTTCTTATCTCTTCCCCTTTTCTCGTATTTGACGATCCCTTCGATTTTGGCAAAAAGGGTGTAATCCTTTCCCACCCCTACATTTTCTCCAGGATGAATCCGAGTCCCTTTCTGACGGACCAAGATGTTTCCTGCCTGGACCCATTGCCCACCGAATCGTTTGACGCCCAATCGCTGTCCTGCACTATCCCTGCCGTTGCGGGAACTTCCTCCTGCTTTCTTGTGTGCCATACGAACCTCCCAAAAATCTAAAATCCGAATACTGGAATGATGGAATGTTGGTTTAACCCATTATTCCATTCTTCCAATATTCCATCTGCCTGTCAGCCCAAAGAGATCTCATTCACCTTCAGGTAAGTGTAGGTCTGGCGGTGCCCTTTCATCCGGCGGTAATTCTTCCGCCTTTTCATCTTAT
>JASEHH010000291.1 GCA_030017685.1 Thermodesulfobacteriota bacterium
TCCGTGGGAAAGCTTTTGGGATAACGGATAGGAATGGGTGCCGATAGTTCTGGGTGCAGAGCATGGCGCGATCATTCGCCCAAGTATCTGAAGAGAACAGTCGGAGTGTTAAGAGTTGGCATGGGAATAAGCGGTAGCTCTATGGTTTTCAAGACGTATCGTTAGGGAAGAGGAGCGTGAAAGGATCAAGGGTTGGGTCTTGGGCGAACTGATCAAGAACTGTCTTTAACTTTGTGCAAGGGTCAGCGGGTTTTCTCTTTTTGAGGCTATGGAGGGTTGTCATCAGGATACTCCGGGTTTCTGCTCCGGCATCGGACTGGGAGCCGAAGCTGACCTTGCGCGCAATGACAGTGGGGCGTAACTCTCTCTCAGCGAGATTGTTATCCGCTGGAATCTGTCGGTCTGCGGCCCACCGATACATACGATCTGCATTTTCATGGAAGATTTCCTGGATGCGCCGGATGGCCAGATGTTGGGCAGAAGCAAGCATCCCCTCGATGATTTGGACTTTGACTTCCGTGGCTCGTTCATAGAACTGAGCATCGGGAATTGGCAAAGAACGTAGATGCATTGCTGTAGCCAGAAGCGGAGCCATGGCGCCGACGAAGGCCTTGACTTCTTCTTGCGCTGGGAATTCCTTCTCCAGATCCTTGACTTCCCGGAGTAAATGGGCATAACAATACTGAAGGGCGCAGGGAGCCTTGTTGTAAGCGCTGTAACGGTCCACCACCAGGGTGCCCGGCAAGGGTTCGGTTCCCAAGACCTCACGAGGGACACTGGAGGAACGGGTCTTGCGGAAGAGAAAGAGGCCGATCTTCTCCGTGGCGAAGAGCCAGGCGTAGCCATTTTGGCCATCGTTGCGCCAACCCGTTTCATCCGCATGTTTAACCGGCGACTGACGATATGGCTCGATCAGACGGTTTGGGACATTGGCAAAGATATTTGCCAGACGATGGAAGATTTTGATCAGAGGACCCAGGCCGATGTCGATCTGCTCGATAATCCGTCCCATCGGGATGCCATGCAGATAGTGCATGGTGGCAGCCGTGGCCACCAGTTGGTTTCCATAAAGGCTTTTTGACAAAACCCCGGGCGTACGGGGTTGAAAGGTTTGATGACAGCAGGGACAGTATTGCTTGGGCAGCATATAGAGAATCCGTTTTGTCTTTAGGGGAGGGATATCGATCACACAATGGCTTTCCGTACCTTTGTCCTCTAAAGGACCTCCGCATCGGGGACATCGATCCCCGACCTCTGAAGGCGCTCGAATGACACAGTCCGCCTGAGATTCGTCGAAGCCATGACGCCCATGACCGGGATGTCCAGGCTTCGCTCCCCCGCGTTTACCTTGCTTCTCCTTTAGGGTGTTGGCCTTGACAGGCGCCTGGGACGAAGGAGTCGATGACCCAAAATACCCCTCTTTCTCCTTCCGTTCCAGATAGCCTAACTTTGCTTTGAGACGCTGATTCTCCTCCATTAAAGCGTCAATCTTACGCTGCTTCTCGAAACACCCTTCACAATAGTTCATCACACAGCACCCGCCTAAAATCTCTTCTTAATGGATAACCCAAGACAGCCTTCAGGCTCCGGTTGGCCCTGTGGGTCTGGTCGTCCTTGCCTCGTCCGGTCGTTTGCCCCAAATCAATCCA
>JASEHH010000293.1 GCA_030017685.1 Thermodesulfobacteriota bacterium
CCTGCTTTATGCATAAACTTGCATGAACGTGGTATCGAGCGCCATAAATTACGGTTTGTGTCCTCTGTTGGGGGGGAATTGCATCACGGATGGTGTTTTTCTGTCGTGGTTCGGGTTGGAAGGCGGGTTGACGCCGTGGCGAAGGCGCACCTGTCCCCGGCGGCCAGATTTCTGAATGCGATGTATTCGTCAGCGAAGGGGCAGACCGGATCAACCGAAGCCTGGCAGAGGTTTTCGGATTGCGTGGTGAGCTTGGATGAGGAGATTGCGGTGAGGCCACCCGCTTGCCAGATGGAACCAGATACGGCGCGCCGATGTGATCACCCGTGCTCCGACCTTGAAGAGTTTGAGCCTGATCGTCGATGTCTGTGCCGCTTCGAGAGGCGTGCCAGTGAGCCATTGACGAAGCAGATTCATGAGGTTGTAGGCCAGCGTGTGAAGCTGAAGGCGAAAGGCATTGGCTCGATACCGGCTGCAGCTCAGGCGGTCGGCGCAAAGGTCGTTTTTTAGTTCGTCGATCCGATTCTCGGCCTGGCCACGCCGGTTGTAGATCGCAAAGAGATCCTCTGCCCTGCCCTGGCGGTTGGTGACCACGCAGCGGATGTTTGTCCCCTGGCTTGTCACTTCCACCTTGACGAGGATCCGCCGCCGGTGGGGCCAGGATCGAGCTTTGTGGAAGAAGCTGGAGAATATCCGCACAGGATGTCCTGTCCGGAAAAATCGGAGATTGGCACGTCTCAGGACACGATCTGTACGACGCTGAAAAACCTTGTGGTGTTGGATCCCAGCCAGGTATTCGACCCCTTCCGTTTCCAGGAAGTTGTAGAGTTCGGGAGAGGTAAAACCGGCATCTGCTCGAAGGCGAATTGGAGCTTGAGGAAACTTTTCGCGCAAACGGGGAAGCATCCGCACAAGCTCGGGTATGAGACCTTCCGGATCCCTGGCCGTACCCCGGCGCAGCTTGGAGGACAAGAGATGCCCTGTGTATCCCTCGAAGATAAGCAGGGGATAATACATGTAAGTGTTGTACTTGCCGTGAAACAATGCCAACTGCTGGTGGCCATGGGTGGGATCGTCGGTCGAATCCGCGTCCAAAAGAATCTCCTGGCTGGGTCGGAGACGCAGTTTGACTCCGTGACTGAGAAACCACTGAAAAGAGAGATCCGCCACACTGCGGACGTCGGACCAACTGACAGTGTTCTCCAGACGAGAGAAAGTGGACTGAGTGGCCAGAGGGTCTCCCGGCCCTTTGGGATGAACGATAGCCTGGAAGGTAGGGTCGAATCTCAACAGATTGGCATCGATGGCGTCCTCGTAACCAGCGACGATCTGATAGACCCTCTGCCGCAGAAGGTCGCCAATTGGATGCTGGACGTAACGGACATCTCTGATATCTTCCAGCAGCGTGTCCAGGGGTCCAATGAGTCCCAGCCTGTGATCCAACTCTCTCAGGATGAGCAGGCCAGGATCTGTAGTCATGGAGCCTCCACGAAAATCCATGACTATTTTTGGTTGAAAACCGAAGCCCAATTGTGTATAAGAGTCTGTAGCCATCGTTCCTCCTTGAGGTGTGGTGAGGTTTGGTGCTCAAACCCTTTAATACCACAACTCCCGAGGACGATGGCACTCTTTTTTCA
>JASEHH010000294.1 GCA_030017685.1 Thermodesulfobacteriota bacterium
TGTATTGCTTCAGACGGAATTGGACATTTCCACTTTTTGGTTTAGTATAGAGCCGGAAAGGAGGGAATGTTATGGGGAGGAAGCGCAGGAATTTTTCAGCCGGTGACAAGGTCCGGATACTTCGTGAGCATCTTGTTGAAAAGGTTCCAGTATCGGACATATGCGACAAGCACGGACTTCAGCCAACTCAATTCTACCGTTGGCAGAAGGAGTTTTTCGAAAACGGAGCGGCAGCCTTCGAGAAGGGCAATGACAAGGCTGACAAGAAGCTATCCAGGGAAAACGCCATTTTGAGGGCGAAGCTCTCATACAAGGACGAAGTGATTGCTGAGATCATGGAGTCCCATGTGGCTTTAAAAAAAAGTCTTGGGGAAGTCTGAAGGGCACCTGGATCGAGCCCGATGTGCGGGATGGCTTGGTGGACTATGTTCGGTATTGGTCCGTCAGGACGACTCTTCCTGCTAATCTGCTGGTTAAATGGACCGGGATAGGCAGGAGCAAGTACTACCAGTGGGTCGGCAAATATGGAAAGGTCAATGAGCACAACGCCTGGATACCCCGTGACTTCTGGCTTGAGGAGTGGGAAAGGAACGCCATAATCGCCTATTTCAAGGCGCATCCTGGAGAGGGGTATCGCCGGTTAACATACATGATGATGGATGCGGATATTGTGGCAGTGAGCCCGTCGAGCGTTTATAGGGTGCTTTCTGGTGCTGGTCTTTTACGGCGCTGGAATGTCAAGCCGTCGCAGAAGGGAACGGGGTTTGTTCAGCCCCTTGAACCGCATGAGCACTGGCATGTAGATGTTTCGCACATCAATATTTGTGGCACATTTTATTACCTTTGCAGTCAGTTGGACGGATGCAGCCGTTACATTGTGAATTGGGACATCCGCGAGACGATGACGGAAGCCGATGTGGAGATCATAATCCAGAGGGCGAGGGAGAAGTACCCGAAGGTCAAGCCCCGGGTCATATCGGACAACGGTCCCCAGTTCATTGCCAAGGACTTCAAAGAGTTCATCCGAATCTGCGGGATGACGCATGTGAGAACATCGCCTTACTATCCGCAGAGCAACGGGAAGATTGAGAGATGGCACCAGTCGCTCAAGCGGGAATGTATTCGTCCCGGAACCCCTCTGTCATTGGAGGAAGCTCGCCGTTTGGTGGCGGGATATGTGGATCATTACAACAAAGTCCGGCTGCACAGCGCCCTTGGGTACATAACGCCAAAGGACAGGCTGGAGGGTCGCGAAAAGGAGGTTTTCGCGTTGCGGAACAGCAGGTTGGAGCAAGCCCGGGAGAGTCGGAAACAGAAGCGGAACAACAGGATTGACTTGAGAGCCGAGCTGACTTTACAATGAAACTGCCAGGTGAAACGGAGTCGGGCTCTGCTGGAGAGCAACCCGTCAAGGGATAGCCTGGCTGGGCTCATCAGACGGTGAGCGGGGTGTGGTCCGAAAGGCTGCGCCCCAACCCCACCGGATGATAGACCCATTATGCCTAAAAAACTCATGCACACGGGTGGTGGATCCAGGCGCTTTTCGAGAGACGATGCTTTCGGAGCATGGGGCTCCAAGAGTATCTTAAATGTGAATCGGATTTGTCCAAATCACGCTGAACCAAAACA
>JASEHH010000026.1 GCA_030017685.1 Thermodesulfobacteriota bacterium
GCCCTGTACCATGCTAGGTTCAGGGCCCGTTTCGTAAATCGTCAAATGGTTACGGCTAAAGATTTGGAAGACGAACAACGTAACCGAATGACGATACGGGCATCTTTACCGTTACCTTTCACCTTTTTAAAAAGGCCATACCCAGTCGACTATTCTCGCCAGCCATCCTGGGCTCTGTTTGTCGCTGATTGCTCCGTATCCGTTCAATTCGATCGCAGCCTCGGCAACATAGGTGGAAAGGATGACATTGGTGGAAGAGATGTCTTCAGGCCGGATGATTCCCTGAATGGAGATATACTGGTTCTCATTGTTGACCTGAATCTGTCTCGTCCCACGGATCACAAGATTGCCGTTCGGTAAGACATGGACCACCCGTGCGGTGATATAGGCGGTCATGGATGAAGTGCGGGTTGTCTCTCCCTTTCCATCAAATTGATTCGATAAATCGATTTGATGACTCGCACCAACGGGAAGCTTATGGAGCTTCCACCCGCTCGTGATGAGCTCAAACAGTCCGCTCCAGTTTGCCTTCAAACCGGAACCCCTCTCCGTTTTGGTCTCCGCATTCTTCGATGCGCTTGACGATTCCACAATGTTGATCGTGACGATATCGCCTACACTTCTGGCCTTCACATCACTATAAAGGTTGATCGATTGTGAGGAAGACCAGAGAGACCCTTCCTCCCTTATCGGGGCAGGCCTGGAATGGGCTGACAGCGCCTCCTTTTCAAGGTCCATCGGAGTCGGCCGTTGGGCCTGTGGCGTTAAACACCCTGTCAAAAGGAGGAGCATCACCTGAAGCCCCGCCGTTTTCTTCCACCCGATCATTAATGAAGACATCCTCATCTCCCTTTCACCTTTCATCTTCCACCTTTTAATCTGCCATCTCTCCTGACGCTTTGAAAAAATGCTTCATATGGAGAGGCACAGGCCGCCAATTTTTTCACACCTTCAGGGGGCGAGTGGGGATTAAAAATCGACCCGAACCGTATGCTCATCGAGCACTCTACCTGAGACCTCTCTTCTGCTTGAGAGGTTAACCAGTTTGATACGGTCTCCTCTCCGTCCTTCTTCTCTTACCTCCCCCACGGTAGTGATCTTGACCTGGCGACTCTCTGCCAGGAGCATGACCCGATCCCCTCTTCTGAGCAGTGGGGGTTCCTCGACGATCCCGGCCCGCAGGACCTCACCCCTGTTGATTGCAATCATCATCCTCTTTCCCAAAACCTCTTTCATCTCACTGAGGGAGTCATGGGGGAGGAGGGAGAGACTCCGGCTCACCCACTGCACATCCTTTGCCTGAACCTCATGATGCCTTCCTAAATAATGTGCGGTCACAATCACATCCGTATAGATATCGACCCGTCCGTTCACCCTTGTTTTTCCCACCTCTCTTCCGTTCGTTCGAAAAAGGAGAAGTCCAGAAATATTCCCTCCCCGGCGGGCCTGTTCGGATAGAAGGATATCACAGGAGAGACCTCCGGAGGGAAGCCCGATCTTCTCATAACCATGGATTGCCTTGATCTCAATTCGGTATCTCTTCTCCGGGTAGATGGTTTGAAAACCGGCCTCCAGAATTTTTATGACTTCATCCAGCTCAAGGACCTTTCCTTCCCGGTTGATTTCGATGGAAAGGGAAGATTGTCCTGATATTCCGGGACCGGGAACGAGAAATGTACAAAAGGCGAGAGCGATGAAAAAACATAGGGCCTGTTTCATTCATCCATCTCCTATCTCTTCAGGTTATTGGCGACCTGGAGCATGTCATCTCCGGCCTGGATCACCTTGCTTCCGATCTCATAGGCCCGCTGGGCCATGATCATATTGATCATCTCCTCCACCATATCGACATTCGACATCTCCAAAAATCCTTGGGAGAGCGTCCCGAACTCATCCGTCCCCGGATTCCCCTGGGCCGGGTCTCCGGACGCCTCGCTGGGAATGAACAGGTTCTGTCCGATGCTTCTCAATCCGCCGGGGTTGGGAAAGTTAAATAACTGGATCTGAACGCTTCCGAGTTCCCTGCCGTCGGAGCCCGAAGCGACCAGCTTCCCTCCTGAGTCGATCGTGATCGTCGCCGTCCTGGCGGGAACCGCAAATTCGGGCTGGAGCCGGTTCCCGTTACTGTCACAGATATAACCATCCTTATCTAACTTGAAAGCTCCCGACCGGGTATAAACCTCTCTGCCATTGCTGGTGAGCTTTAAAAAACCCTTTCCTTCAATCGCCACATCGAGTTGATTCTTGGTATTGGCATAATCCCCCTGGAGGAAAAGTTTCTCCACGGAGACAACCTTCGATCCCATGCCTATCTGAATTCCCGAAGGGATCTGCCCTCCTCCGGCCGTGGAGGCTCCTGCGGTCCGGATGTTCTGATACATCAGGTCCTGAAAACTGGCCCGGCTCTTCTTAAATCCATTGGTATTCACATTGGCAAGATTGTTGGCCACCACATCGATATTCGTCTGCTGACAGGCCATGCCTGTTGCCGCTGTCCAGAGTCCTCGCATCATCGTTTTTATTCCTCCTTGTTGGGATGTTTAAACCCTTCCGAGGTCATTGACTACCTTTCCATTCAGTTCGTCCCGGGATTGAATCACCTTTAAACAGGATTCATAGGTCCTGAGGGCATCGATCAACTTCACCATCTCTTCGATCGAATTGACATTCGACTGTTCGAGATAACCCTGGAGAATGGAGGCCGTTTCAACCTCCTTCTCCCCCTCAGGAGCCTCTGACACGAACAGATTGTTTCCCTCTTTTCTCAACCGGGTCGGATCGGCAAAGGTGACCAGGGCGATCCGGTCCGCCTCTCCCCCATCCAGTTTTATGGTCCCATCCTTCTCCACCACCATCTCTTTTCCGCTCAGTCTGATTTCTCCCTTTCGCCCGAGGACAGGGAAACCATCCGCATGAGTCAATCTCTGTTCCCTGTCCAATTTGAAATGGCCTGCCCGCGTATATCGAATCCCGTTGGGTGTCATTACCTTGAAAAATCCTTCTCCCTCAATGGCCAGATCAAGACCGTTTCCGGTCTTTTCAATGCTCCCCTGCTGAAAGGAGACGACGGAGATTTCCTGCTTTTCACCTCCGGAATGTTCGAGCGCTTGAGAAAAGAGGGTTGAAAAAACGGGGACATCCTTCTTGTAACCCACTGTTTGCACATTGCTTAAGTTCTGGGAAATCAGTTGAAATCGCCTCTCCTGTCGAAGCGCTCCCGAGGGGGATAGGTTAATGGATGGTCTCATGATCAATTCTCCTTATGCTGACAATGAAACCTGCAAAGCATGTGCCAATCGCCAAACTCCCTCTATTTCCAATAAATTGAGATCCTTCAATCAACTTTTTGATGCCTCTATCAGGCAAAGAGATACCTAAAGATAAAGACCACAGGGAATTTTTTTCCTACCCCCTTCGGGGCTGTAAGGAAGACCATCTTTGATTCATCGAATAGACAAAGGCCAGGATCTCCGCCACGACCAGATAGGCCTCTGGAGGAATTTCCTGGTAGAAGTCGAGTTGTGCCAGCACCTGAACCAGAGCCGGATCTTCCTGGATAGGAATGCCATTATGCCGGGCCAGTTCGATGATCTTCTGGGCGAGCAAGCCCTGACCTTTGGCCGTCACCCTCGGAGCCTGATCCCGGCCCGGAATATATTTGAGCGCCACCGCCTTTTTAATAGACCCTCTCTTCGGCTTCGACCGTCCCATTGGATAAATCCTTTCATAGATGGAGCAATAGGATCAAACGACCAGGTTCAATAATGATCTGTCATTTCCTTTCATCTCGCTCAGAAAATTTTCAACAATCTTCTCCGGAGTCTGGGTGGAGACACGCATCTCGGACTGAAATCCAAGATGAAGAAGTCGCCTCTGAAGTTCGTTGAGCGCTCCGCTGAAGAAGGACGTCACCTCATCAGAGGAGAAAAAGAACTGGCCATAAAGGTTTTTCCCGGTCATCCTCACCTCGATGCTCATCTTTCCCCACTCCGGCAAATGGAGCAAAAAGAGCATGGACATCCCTTCGGGATCCGAACGGTCTGATCCGGATTGAGGAAGAGAGAGATGGAGATCAACGAGCTGAAGGCGTTCCTGTATCCAGAAAGGAAGGAGAAGAAAGATCTTCTCCTGAATCCCGGCAGGAGAAGAAGAATGAAGCAACTGGTAGCCTTCGATCTTGCGAAGAAGATGATGAACGCCGTCCAGGAGTTCTTCGTGCATGGAGGAACCGGGACCTGAGGTCTGGACCGCAGGCGAAGAAGTTTCGAGCTGGGCCTTCAATCTGGCCAACAATCCTTTTACATCCCTGCCCAGCGCCGCTTCGAACCGGCCCCGGCTGCGGGTTTCGATCAGCTGTCCTAACTGATGTTCGAAAAAGAGGCCTGACCGTGTGATGATCCCCTTGATCTGTCCGGGATCGATTGCGAAGGACCGGGAAGGGGAAAAGGAACTCCACAGGCTCAGCAAACGGTCCATTGTCTCCCGTACCGCAGGAGCCATTTCCTGCCTCCCTGTTTTCCAGAGAAGTGATAATCTTTCTGACAGGTCCCCCATGGAGGGATCGGTCATGAGAAAGGCTTTAAGCCATCTCTGGGCCTCCAGGACGCTCGTCTCTTCCGGCTGAAGAAGTTTCAGAACGATTTGAGGATAAACCGCCTTGACTTCAAAAAGTCCCTCCATTCCTCTGTTCAGCCGCATGTGGCTCTCCACGGAGAGATCATGGCCTTCCATGCGGATCACCGCATGGTGATCATCGATCGCTTCAATCACCTTTCCCCGGAGAACCTGGCCAATATGAAAAGAGGGAAAGTCCTTCCCTAAGGGGGAATCCAGGCGAATCAGATCGAATGAAGTAAGAAATGGAGATTGGATCTCTTTCAAGATAATCCCTTTGAAAATGTCGAAATTAATGGAATCGTAAGAAGTCTGGAAAACCCATTATCAGTCATTCCTGCGCAAGCAGGAATCCAGTATTTTTAAGTAGTTAGAATTCTCTGGATTCCCGCCTGCCTGCGGTAGGCAGGTTTTCACGCCTGCGCGCTGAAGCGCTATGGCGCGCAGGCACGGGAATGACGACTTTTTACGATTCCATCAATTCTGTGTTTGTATTAAATCTTTAACGGAGAGGACTCCTGGCATCTCTTTAAATTCATGATGAGCTGGACTTCTCCGATGGAAAACCCGGTCTGCCTGGCAATCTCCGAAAAATCCCGGCCTCCTTCGGCCATCTCCATGATCTCGACCTCCCGCTCTTTACCTGTGATCTCCTCGGCAATCGGAATCATTTCCCGATCCATCCCCGCCATCATGGAACGGAGCGCCCCGATTTTTGCATCGAGTTGTTCGATTAATCTGTTCGTAATTTCTTTCCTCTCTTCAAGGGTCTTTGAAAGCTTCTCATAGACCATTTCCGATTCCTCAACCCATTTCCTGATTTGATCGGAATTCTTATAAACCGGTCTCGGACCCCTGAGAAAGGCCATCACCCGCCTGAAATAGGTGATCATGATGATGAGCGAAAGAAGGACGCTCCCTGTTAAAAGGATCAAACCCACCTCTATACCCGTTAAGTTCAAGAAGCTCACTGTGCCTGTCTCCATTTTTCTCCTCCTCATTTCCCGTGGCTGTTAGGGGATGTTATATCAGATGACAATGTCCAGGATCTTTCCTGAAGACGGATCCCTTTCCTGTTCAAGGATTTCTTCCTCCTGATCCGTATCGGCCGGAGGTTTCTCCCCCCGCCCTTTCTTTCTCTTCCGCAGGAGGATCTCCTGCCCAGGGACATCCCCTCCGGAATCTTTCATTTTATCCGCTGGAAGGAGGCCACCGAGTTTAGCTGAGATTCCGATCTCATCAGCCATATGGGGTTACTTCCCTTCAAAGACCTTATTGATCTTCTCGGTCAGGGTTTCAGCGGTGAAGGGTTTGACGATATAATTGCTCACGCGATACTTCACCGCCTCGATGACATGCTCCTTCTGTCCTTCTGCCGTGACCATGAGAAACGGCAAATCCTTCCATTCCTCGCTGGTCCGGACGGCTTTTAATAGCTCCAGTCCGGTCATCTGGGGCATATTCCAATCCGAGATGACGAAGTGGATCTTCTCCCTTCTCAGGACATCCAGGGCGGCCGTTCCGTCTTCAGCTTCGTGGATATTGACATATCCGAGTTGCCTGAGGATATTTTTGATGATCCTCCTCATGGTCGAAAAATCATCCACCACCAAAATGTTCATCTTTAAATCCGGCATCTTTCTTCTCCTTTAATATGAAATCTTCCCTGTGAGAGCCCTTTACAGACCATCCTCCAGATAGCGTTTCAACCGGGCTCTCAATTTTAAGACCCCTTTCGTATGAATCTGACAGATTCTGGACTCGGTTAAATCAAGCGCCACTCCGATCTCTTTCAATGTCAGTTCCTCATAGTAATAAAGCGAGATGACCATTTTCTCCTTCGAAGAAAGCTCATCGATCGCCCGTGCCAGAACCTTCTTCAACTCCTTAAGGCTGTATTGATGAAAGGGATCATTCTCCTCGCTGTCGACCAGGGAGTCCAGAATCTCTTCGAGTGAGAGCCTGGGAAATCTCTTCTGAACCTCCTCCATATCCAGGGGAGAGAGGCCGTGAAGGTTCTTCATCGTCTCATAATAGGCATCCAGAGAGATGCCTATTTCGGAGGCAATTTCATCATCCTCCACCAACCTTCCCTTCTTTTTCTCCAATTGGTTGATCGTCCTCTCGAGCTGGGTGGCTTTCTGCCTTACGGACCGCGGCACCCAATCCATCGATCTCAATTCGTCGAGCATCGCTCCACGGATCCGGAATTCGGCATAGGTTTTAAACTCCACCTTCTTGCCCGGGTCGAATTTCGTTAAGGCATCCATCAGGCCGATCACTCCGGCGCTGATCAGGTCATCGATGGAGATATGAGAGGGAAGCCTCATGGCCAGCCGGTGAGCAATATACTTGATCAAAGGGGTATATTGCAGGATCATCTCGTCACGATCCTGGGTCTTCGACTTTCGGACCGTTAAAAGACGCTCCGTCGGAGAGCTCACCTGTTGATAAAAAGCTTTTGCTTTCAAACAATCCCCCTTTCCTGATACAGATCGTCCTGGGATTCAAATAGCCTCTTCCAGAAAAACTGGATCCCGCCCGTGGCAACGGATCTCGAGGGCCTCTCCAAGATCGCCCTCGCCAGATCCTCAAAATGCCTGCTCGAAGGCGCCTTTGGAAAGATTTCGAGAACGGGTTTCTGGTGTCTGACGGCCAGAGGAAGTTTCTCGTCAAAGGGGATGAACCCCAGGTAATCAATCGACAGGCTTTTGAGAAAATGGTCGGCCACCTTGCTGATCTTTTTAAATACCCCTTTCGCCTCCTCCTCATCCGAAACGAAATTGACGAGCATCATAAAATCCTTCTTCTTGCACCGGGTGGACAAGACCTTGATCAGGGCATAGGCGTCCGTCATTGAGGTCGGCTCGGGTGTGGCGATGACGATCGATTCCGGGGCTGCCATATTAAAATAGAGGACATTGGAAGAGATACCTGCTCCGGTATCGATGAGCAGGATGTCGATGTTCTCAGCCATAAGGTCGATCTCATCTAACAGGAAGAGTTTCTGTGTCTCGTTGAGATCGACAAGACCGGAAACCCCTGAACTGGCGGGCATGATCCGCATTCCCCCTGGCCCCTCGATCAGGATCTCCGAAAAACTCTTTTCCCGTCCGAAGAGATGTTCGACCGTATATCGGGGAGCCAGCCCCAACAGGACATCGATATTGGCCAACCCCAGATCTGCGTCCAGCACCAGAACCTTCTTTCCCAGCCGGGTAAAGGCGAGGGCCAGGTTGACCACCACATTCGTCTTGCCAACGCCTCCTTTTCCGCTGGTGACGGAGATCACCCTCGGACAGCGGAGTATCGCCTCGTCCCCCCTAACTCCGGAAACAGGGGAAAAGCACTCCTTTTGTTCAACGGCTTGATTCATGATCGTTCGTAATTCTTCTGCCTGGTCCATTCAACTTCACCTCGTCAATTCCATGTAATAGCGCTGAGCACCATATTGGCCACTCTCGGCTTCGTGGCCAGTTCGATATCCTCAGGAACGCTCTGGCCTTTGCTCAGATAGGAGAGGGGCCTTTTGAAGCGCACCAACTGGTTGAAAAGGGGAACATACTGAGTGGTCTCATCGATTTTGGTAAAGATGTAACTGGAGATGGGGAGAAGGCGGAACCGCTCGACAATCCATTCCAGATCGCTATCCTTCGTCGTTGCGCTGAGAAGGAGGTGATTCTCGATCTTCGGATGGACGGTCAGGAAATCTCTCAATTCCTCGATCGGCTTCGTAAGGTGAGGACTTCTTCCGGCGGTATCGATGAGCAGGAGGTCCTGGTGTCTGTTTCTTTCGATGATCTGCCTGAGTTCTTCCGGATGAAAGGCCGCCTCCAGGGGCAGTCGCAGGATCTGGGCGTACTGTTTCAACTGTTCGACCGCTCCGATGCGATAGGTATCGATCGTGATCAGGGTGATCCGGTCCGTCACCTTTAAACGGAAATGGGCGGCCAGTTTTACCAGGGTGGTCGTCTTGCCGATCCCCGTGGGTCCGATAAAGGACCATATCCTGGGCCCTTTAAAAGAGGGTTCGGTCACCTCCACGCATTCCATGAGCCTCCAGCTGAGAAGTCCCCGATAGGCCTCGGTTAAATTTTTGGCTGACGGCTCTTTTCGGAAGGCTCGGATCTCTTCGGCCAGCCCCTGGACAAACTCCGGAAATAGACCGGCGGAGTGGATCTTCCGGAGGAAGAGTTCCTCTTCCGATTCCTTCGGCCCCCTCACCTTCTCCATCCCGACAGGCCAGGCCAATGGATCCCATCCGGAGAATCCTGACGAAGATTTGGAAGGTCGATCGACCGCGGCCACCACCTCAACCATCGGAGGCGAATAAAGTCCGGGTCCTCGAAGAGCGTTCCTGATCTTCTTCGTTGAAAGGATGATCGCCTCCGAACCCATCTCCTCCTTCACTTTTCTCAATGCCTCCTGGATATCCTTTGCCACATACTGTTTGATCTGCATAAAAAACTCCCTGCCTCTTCACCCTCTTTTAAATTCCAAATTCAACGTTCTACGTTCCACACTCCACCTTCCACCTTTTATGACATGGTCACCATCCCCATGGATTGAATCTTTGTCTGGGGAGGCAATTCGCTATGGGATAGAACCGCAACCTGCGGAAGGATGCGATCGAGCAAACGTTTCAAATGTCTCCTCAGCACAGGGGAACAGAGGATGACGGGTTGATAATTGAGGTGCGTCATTTGATCAAGGGTCTGATGGAGGTTCATCACCATCTTCTGCGCCAGATTGGGCTCCAGGGAAAGGTTCGCTCCGTAATCCCCTTTTTGTATCCGATCTCTCAACATATCCTCCGTATTCTGATCGAGAGTGATGAGGGGCAGAATCCCTTCCGCAGTTTCATACTGTTTCACAATGGAGCGGGCCAGCCTCTGACGGACATATTCGGTCAGGATGTCAGGGTCTTTGGTGACAGGTCCATAATCAGCCAGAGTCTCCACAATGGTCAAAAAGTCCCGGATGGAGACGCGTTCCTTCAAAAGATTTTGAAGGACCTTCTGCACCGCCCCTAAAGGAAGAAGTTGAGGCGTCAACTCTTCGACCGCCTTCGGATATTGCTGGGCCAACCGGTCCAGTAATTTCTGGACATCCTGTCTGCCCAGGAGCTCATCCGCATGGGATCGCAGGGTTTCGGTCAGATGGGTGGTGATGATCGTTGAAATATCGACCACCGTGTATCCTGCAAACTGGGCTTCATCCTTTCTCTTCTCCGGAACCCATAAGGCCGGAAGCCCGAAGACCGGCTCCTGGGTCGGGATCCCATCCAGCGTTCTCTTCACCTCGCCGGGGCTGAGGGCCATGACATAACCCGGCATCATCTCTCCCCGCACCACTTCATTCCCTTTGATGACGACCCTGTACTCTCCCGGTTTCAACTGGAGGTTATCCCGGACCCGAAGGGGAGGCACGATAATTCCCAGTTCCGTTGCAAACTGGCGTCGGATGGAACGGATCCTCTCCAGCAGGTCCCCGTTCTGCTCTTCATCGACGATCGGGATCAAACCGTATCCCACCTCCAGTTCCAGCCGGTCCAGGCTTAAGAACGACTCCACCTGTTCCGGAGAAGGAGGTAAAGCCATCTTCTGCGCCTCTTCGGCCTGCTTTCTCTCCTTCCGTTTCTGTTCCTTAAGAATGGAGTAACCCAGAAGGCCGATGACGAGAGAGAGGCCGATAAAGGGAATATGGGGAAGGCCGGGAATCAATCCTAAAAAGAAGAGGATGCCGGCTGAAAGGCTGATGGCCTTAGGGTGAAGTCTGAACTGGTTTCCCAGTTCCTTTCCCATATTTTCCTCAGAGGCCGCCCGGCTGACGATGAGGCCTGCCGCCGTGGAGATCATTAGCGCCGGGATCTGTGAGACCAGACCGTCTCCGATCGTCAAAATGGTGAAAGTTTGAGCCGCCGAAAGAAAAGTCATCTTATATTGAATGACGCCGACGATGAACCCTCCCACGATATTGATGAGAATGATGAGTAGCCCGGCTATCGCCTCGCCTCTGACAAACTTGCTCGCTCCGTCCATGGCCCCGTAAAAATCGGATTCCCGGGCAATCAGGGCTCTCCTCCTGCGCGCCTCCTTTTCGTCGATCATGCCGGCGTTGAGGTCCGCATCAATGCTCATCTGTTTTCCGGGCATGGCATCGAGGGTGAACCGGGCGGCCACCTCCGCAATCCGGCCGCTTCCTTTCGTGATGACGATGAAATTGATGATGATCAGAATGCTGAAGATGATGAAGCCCACGAAATAGTTTCCTCCGATGACAAAGTGGCCGAAGGATTTGATCACTTGACCGGCTGCGGCCGTCCCTTCGTTTCCGTGGAGCAGGATCAGACGGGTGGTGGCAATATTGAGGGAAAGCCTGAACAGGGTGGTCAACAGAAGGAGAGAAGGAAAGGTCGAAAATTCGAGCGGGGTCTTAATGTAGAGGGAGGTCAACAGGATGATCAGAGAAAAGGTGATGCTCACAGAAAGAAGAATATCCAGTAGAAGAGCAGGAAGGGGAAGGATCATCACTAATAGAATGGAGACGACCCCTGCAGCCAGATAGAGGTCCGCCTGATGAATTCTGCGTTCGCCGGTAGGGATGGGTTGGGAAGAGGCTGCCTTTTCGCTCATCTCTTTACAATGTCCTGTTCTTCATCCGGTAGACATAGGCCAGAATATCAGCCACCGCATGATAGAAGCTGGAGGGAATCATCTGGCCTACCTCCACGGTCTTGTAGAGGATCCGGGCTAAGGGTCTGTTTTCGATAACGGGGATGTGATGATTCCGGGCGATCTCGATGATCTTCTCTGCGATAAAGCCGGAGCCCTTGGCCACCACCTTGGGCGCCTCCATCTTCTTTATCTGGTAGAAGATGGCCATGGCCAGGTGGGTGGGGTTGGTGATGATCACATCCGCCTTTGGAACCTCTGCCATCATCCGCCTCCTGGCCATCTGACGCTGGAGGCTTCGTATTCTCGATTTGGCAATCGGATCTCCCTCGGTCTGTTTGAATTCCTCCTTCACTTGTTGTTTGGTCATCCGGAGGCTCTTTTCATAAGTCCAGCGTTGAAAAAGATAATCCATGCCTGCAAGAACAATCATCACCATGCCGATCCGAAGCAGGAGATCCCATGAGATGGAGCGGACATATCTCAGAATGGCTTCCGGCTCCTGGTTCATCAGAAGGGAAAGGCGGGGTAATTCTTTCTTAATCGTGACATAAGCAATCCCGCCGACGATCACGAATTTGAGGAGCGATTTTATCAATTCCGCCAGGGAGTGTTTGGATAAGAGTCTTCTCAAGCCCGTGATGAGATTGAGTTTGGACCAGTCCCATTTCAGGGCCTCTGTCGCCATCAATGTCCCGCTCTGAACATAATGGCTGAGGACCGACAGGACCAACACGGTGATGAGAATCGGAGAGAGAATCAGAAAGAGGGAATGGATTAGTTCCACATTGAGGATCTGAACCGTCTCGAGAGAAAAAGACCGGGCTCCAACCTGTGTAAAGGATTTAATCATCAGATCGGAGAGGTGTCGATAGAGGTAAGAACCGAATAGAAACAGAATGGAGGCCCCTCCCATCAGGACAAAGAGCGAAGGGATCTCCCGGCTCTTCGCCACCTGGCCTTTTCTTCTCGCCTCTTCTCGCCTTTTCGGCGTGGCCTGTTCAGTTCGTTCGGAAAAAGACTCTTCTGCCATAGTTATCTCTTCATCAGGGGCAACAGGGTGGTCACCAATCCCCTTCCCGATTCATCCATCAGGTTCTTGAGAGTGGGCCAGAACAGCTCCATCGAAAGCCCCAGAAAGATCAGCCCCAGACTGATCGTCAACGGAAAACTGCTCATCAACAGGTTCACCTGGGGGATCATTCTCGCAATGATCCCCAGCGCAATCTGCACCAGCATCATGATGGCCAGAATAGGCGCCCCGATCTTAATCGCCAGCACAAACATCCTTCCCGACAGACGGATGAAGAGCTGAACCAGCCCTTCCCGGGGTTGAAACTCTCCCGGAGCGAGGACATGAAAACTCTGTGCGAGGGCCTTGAAAAACCAGTGATGTCCGTCCACCGCTAAAAAGAGAAGGAGACCGATAAGGTAATAGAATTCGGTCAACACGGTCGATTCGGTGCCTGACTGCGGGTCCATCACCCTCGCCATTCCGAACCCCATCTGGAAACTAACCAGTTCACCGGCCAGTTGGAGGCCGGCAAAGATCAGACGGACCGAGAAACCCAGAAGGAACCCGATCATCAATTCGGAGAGTGCAAAGAAACCGAAGCTCAATGGCTCGGATGGGAACCCCCCCACCTCGATCTTGACCGTGGGCAGAAGCACCAGGCTGATGATCAGGGTCAACCCGGCCTTCACCCGGTTGGGAATGTTGCGGGAATGGAACAGGGGCATCATAAAGACGATCGGCGCAACCCGCATCAGGATGAGGAGCCAGGTTTGAAACATGGGTAATGTCCACTGGGAAAAATCATTGACCATCGAAGCCGTTTCCTCTCATCGCGCAAATCCGGGCAACTGAATCAGCAACTGTTCCGTATAATAAATCATCTTCTGCAACATCCAGGGCATGAGAAAGAGCAGACTGAGCAGGACGGCGACGATCTTCGGGACAAAGGTAAGCGTAATCTCATGCATCTGTGTAACCGCCTGAAAAAGGCTGATGATGAATCCCACTACCAGTCCCACCCCCATGATCGGCAGGGAGAGGTAGAGGGTGATCTCGATCGCCTCTTTTGCAATGCGCACCACAAGTTCAGGATTCATCGTCTCTTCTCCAAATGAAAAACCACTGGAAAACTGATTCCATCTTTATAGGTATTTAATAAAAACTCTTCACCATCGAGCCCACGATGAGATGCCAGCCGTCGACCAGTACGAAGAGCAGGACCTTGAAAGGCAACGAGATCATCACGGGCGGAAGCATCATCATCCCCATGGACAAAAGGATGCTCGAGACCACCATATCGATGACCAGAAAGGGAAGAAAGAGGACAAATCCCATCTGAAAAGCCGTCTTCAACTCGCTGATCATAAAAGCCGGAAGGAGCACGGTGGTTGGGATATCCTCCGTATTTCTCGGTTTTGGAATTTTCGACAGGCCGATGAACAGGGCCATGTCCTTCTCTCTGGTCTGTTTGAACATGAACTGGCGAACCGGTTTGATCGCCTCTTCAAGGGCCTTCTCCTGCGATAGCTTCTTCTCCATATAGGGGGTGTAGGCATTCTCTTTGACCGTCTGCCAGACCGGAGTCATGATGAAGAAGGTCAGAAAGAGTGACAATCCGATCAGGATCTGATTGGGCGGCATCTGATGAATTCCCAGAGCACTTCTTAGGAAAGAGAAGACGATGATCAAACGGGTGAAAGAGGTCATCATGATCAGAATGGCCGGAGCCAGAGAGAGGATGGTCAGAAGAAAGAGAATCTGAATGAGGACAGAGACTTCCCCCGGATTTTTCGACTCTCCGGCGCCGATCTTCACCGTGGGAATGGAAAGGGCTTTGGTCTGGGCAAGCCCCTGTGAGGGGAAAAAGAGTAGAAACGCGATCCCCACCATTCCAACGATCACGAGGAGGTGGAAGCGATGGAAATTATTTCCCATAAACCCTCCTCCACAACCCGCCTTTAAAACCTTTCGGTTTCATGAAAAAGGGCTGAAAATACTGGAGGGGGAAAGGGGCTTCCTGCTTCGGTGCAGTGCGGTTCAACATCCTCTCGATGAACTCCCTGTTTTCGATCTTGGTGAGAAGGTTGATTTGAGCCTCTGAAATCCCGAGAGCCAGGATCTCTCCGCCCATTTCAACCAGGGAAAGGTATTTTTGCGGAGCAAGGTACTGGGTGGCCAGCACACGGATTCCAGAATCGCTGGATGATCCTCCTGTCATCATCCGGTTCTTCTTCATCAGCCTGGCAAGGAGAAAGAGAACGAGGAGAATCGTCCCCAATACCAGAATCATCTTTAGAATAGCCCAGCTCATCTCCATCAGGCCCCCAGTTGTTTGACCCTTTCGGTAGGACTGATGATATCCGTAAGTCTCACGCCGAATTTTTCATTGACGACCACCACTTCCCCGCGGGCCACCAGTTTCTGATTGACCAGAATCTCCAGAGGTTCTCCTGCCA
The DNA here is from genome assembly GCA_030017685.1 of Thermodesulfobacteriota bacterium. Lineage (GTDB taxonomy): Bacteria > Desulfobacterota > BSN033 > BSN033 > UBA1163 > RBG-16-49-23. The sequence goes on from JASEHH010000026.1 coordinate 14,760, forward strand.
GTTTGGAGAGCTCAACAACCGACCCCTGTCCCAATTGAAGAAGTTCGCTGATCAATATCTTGGCCCGGCCCAATTCCACGGAGATTTCCAGCGGAATATCGAGGATGAAATCGAGATTGCCATTCTCCTTCGGAGGGGAGACTTCTTCGCCCATCCCTTCTTTCCCCTCCCTCTCTCCTGTGAAACTCCGTTGCTCCTGTTCCATAACTGACCTCCTCATTCAATCTATGCGGATTTTACTTTCCCTTCGATTTGAATCGCTTTGTTGCCTCTGCAAATCCCTGGTTTTCCGAGGAATTTGGGAACCCCCTGGACCTGGACGACCAATGGATCCGAAACCTCCCGGTTAAGGGAAAGCACATCCCCTTCCTTCCATCGGAGAAGATCCTGAACCATCACCTTGGACTTCCCCAGTTCAACCTTCACCTCTACTTCGGCGCTCTGCAATCGCTCTAAGAATCTCGAGACCCAGGTCTGATCCACCTCAAGTTGCTCGCTCTGAAATCCGGAATAGAGCCTATTTTTAATGGGTTCGATGTTGGCATAGGGAATGCAGAATGTGATCATTCCGGTAAACTGCTCCAGTTCCACTCCGAACGTGATGTTGATCACGAGATCGCTGGGTGGAACGATGCTGACGAACTGAGGATTGATCTCGCTTCTGACATGCTGGAATGTAATGGGATGGATCACATTCCACGCCTTCTCCATATCCGAGAAGATCATGGTCGCCACCTTCTGGATCAATCTCGACTCGATTGCGGTGAAATCCCTTCCTTCGACCCGGTAGGTTCCCTTCCCCGACCCTCCGAAAAAGACATCGAGCAAGGTGAAGACCAGCTTGGCCTCTATGGCTAAGATCGCATACCCCCGGAGGGGATCCATCCGGAAGACATGGAGACTGCTCGGGACCGGAAGGGTTTTGATGAACTCTCCGAATTTCTTCATCTCGTTGCCCCTCGAGCCCACATCGATCGTCTTCCTTAAATCGGAGGAAAGGCTGTTTCGGAATAGCCTGCAGAAATGATCATTGATGATCTCCAGAGTGGGCATTCGGCCGCGAATGACCCGGTCCTGATTGTTGAAATCATAACGGTTGATGCCCGAACGATCCGGACTTTCCGGTGCGGTGCTGACATCTCCGTTTTCCATTCCCCGAAGAAGAGCATCGATCTCTTCCTGACACAAAATCTTTTCCACAGTCATCATTGCACCACGAATTCGGTGAAGTAGACCGTCTTCACCTTAAATTTTTCAAAGAGTTGATTCGCTTTCAGGACAATCTCCTCCTTCAACTTCAACTTCCCCTTCGACTCAGCAATTTCCGGATAGGTCTTGCTGGTGAGGATAGTCAGGATGGCATCCCTCAGCTGAGGCGAGCGCTTTGCATACTCCTCATTCGCCTTTTCGTCCTCGCTTTCGATATCGATCTTAATCTTTAGATATCTCGGAAACTCCGTATCGGCGAGATTGACGATCATCGAATCGAGGCTGTAGATATGGCCTTGCTTGGCCGGTTCGGGCTTCTTCTCCTGTGTTGAACCATCCTCTTTAAAAGGGTTGATCCCCGCCGGAAGGAGTGAGGGAGCGAAGAAAAAGATCGAACCAATGGCCACAAGGATAAGGAAAAAGAGACCGCCTATCAGGATGATCGGGCCCTTTTTCCCCTTTTTAACCTTCGGAGACTCGCTTTCCGACCCTTTATTCTTTTTTACTTCAGCAACCTGTTTTTCCGCCATTCCATCTCTTCCCGGAATTAAACTTCAGAGAGAAGAATAGCAACGAGCGTGCCAACTGGAAAAAATTTATAGGAGATGGCTAATCTTATGAGAGAATTGAGTTTTTTAATTTAAAGGCGGAAACAGAACAGATGGATGGCCGTCAATATTCAGGTCGTTTGTCAACGGTTTGACAGAGTAGAGTTCGGAGTTTTGAGTTCGCCCGCCTGCCGGACGGGCAGGGAGTTCGGAGTCTAAATTTATCGTAACAGTTTAGCTGTTTGAAATCGTCTTGTAAAATCCCTTCCAACCTCCCTTTCTCCCCCCTTAAAATAAGGGGGGAGGGGGGGTATGACAAAGGGGGGATTAGATCAGTTTTTTCAAAACGCTAAATTATGATGGAATCGTAAAAAGTCGTCATTCCCGTGAAAACGGGAATCCAGAGAATTCTAACTATCTAAAAATACTGGATTCCTGCTTGCGCAGGAATGACTGATAATGGGATTTTCAGACTTTTTACGAAACCATCAATTATTACAATCTATCTATTTCTTCACTCCAAACCCCGAACTGCGAACTCCGAACGATTACCGGATATTGATCAACTGGGCCAGCATCTCATCGGTGGTGGTGATCACCTTCGTATTCGCCTGATAGCCCCTCTGGATGATGATCATCTTAATAAATTCAGCGGCCATATCGACATTCGACTCTTCCAGCATGGAGGAGGAGATCGTGCCCATGCCCCCTATTCCGGGTCTATTATAAAGCGGATCCCCGGAAGTTGTCGTCGCCTGGAAAAGATTTGCCCCTTTTCGGTTAAGGCCGTTGAGATTTGGGAAATCGGCCAGGGCGAGACATGCAATCTTGCGCCGCGTCCCGTTCGTATAACTGGCGACAATGTTCCCCTCATCGTCGATGCCTACCCCTGAAACCGTCCCGGCCGCATACCCATCTTGAGTGAGGACCTGGATCGCCGAAGGAGAGCCGTACTGGGTCATTCCGGTAAAATCGACGGTCGCTGCCGGAGGAGTGAGACCGTTGGCAAAGGTGATAGCCCCCGTATAAAAATTGACTGGCATCGCCGTGGTTAACCCTCCGGAGGAGTCAAAAATAGCTGTCCCTGAGCCATATTGCTCGAGGACCCCAGGAGTTCCCCCCTGAACATCGGAGCCATCGATCACGGCATTCCACCCCCAGGTCTGATCAGCTGTCTTGGTAAAATAGACCCGGACCTGGTGGGATTGCCCGAGCGAATCATAGATGTTCAGGGCCGTTGAAAAATGTGAGGTCCCTGATGGATCGGTGATATCCCAGACCAGGGTAGATTCGGAGGCGTTCAAATTTAAAACCATGTCCACATCGCTGGAGACGCGGGGAGGGATCATGCTATTCTGGTTAATCTGGATATCCGATAAGGAATTGATCATGGTCGTTCCCGTGCTGTCATAGAGATATCCCTGGACCTGATATCCCTGGGGGTTGACATAGTAGCCCGTGTTATTGATTTTAAAATGGCCGGCGCGGGTGTAAGACATCTCGTCTGTGAGAGAATCTTGAAGAACGAAAAAACCTTTTCCGTTGACAGCCACATCCGTGGAGACATCGGTCGTCATCAGAGAACCCTGGATGAAGTTGGCATCCACTGTCGAAACCTTAACGCCAGCGCCTGTCTGATTACCGCCGGAAACTCCCGAGAGGGAAACCCCGAGGACATCCTCAAAGTGAACCGAACTGTTCTTAAAGCCTGTGGTTTGGAGATTGGAAATGTTATCTCCGATGACCCGCATGGCCGTGGCATGGGTGTCAAGACCCGAAAGCCCCGAATAAAAAGATGATGTGACAGACATAATAATAACCTCCTTTCAATTTTAAGTAGATGAACTCAGGATGGCTTTTACATCCTGTAAGGTAATTCTTTCCGAACCCAGATTCAGATAGATCACTCCGTTTTCAAAGTGGATTCCAGTGACCGTGTCTATTCTTGAAAGACCGACCGGGATGGGCTGTCCCTTTTCGTCAACGGCTGTGACCTGGAATGAATATCTGCCGTCAGACTGCTTCATTCCCTCCTGCGATTTTCCATCCCAGACCAGCTTTTGCCTGGAAGCGTCTTTTCCCCCTTCATCAAGGGTTCGAATCAATTGCCCTTTCCCGTCATAGATCTGGATCTTTACCTTTCCGGGTTTGGACAACTGATAATAACCCTCGGACACCTTCCCTCCGTTGATGGACAGATACTGGCTTTCGGTCTCCACTCTCTTCCCGATCAGCCCGGCCGCCTGTAAACCGTTCATAGAGGCATGATAGGCGCCCAGAGTTTCAAGAGAGCTTTGGATTCGATTCAGGCTGTCAAGGCTGTTAAACTGTGCCATCTGTGTGGCCATCTGAAAATTATCCATGGGTTCGAGAGGGTTCTGGTTCTTCAACTGCGTGACGAAGAGATTTAAAAAATCCTCCTGATTGAGACTGGTCTTTCTCTTGCTGGAACCAGCCACCGGATCAGAATTGGCCGTGGGTGATATGGACGAAATGCTCATTTCGTAACCTCCTATTATGTTATATGATTCTGTCTATATAACTGCTCATTCCCGGATATCGACGGACCGCAATTGAAAGGACATCCGAAGATTCGGGGGATAGAAAGGCCCCGTCTCCGTTAAGCTCACTAACCTCCTGTTGTCCTCTGGAAAATGAATGTTCTTTCCTCTCCATGAATCGATCCGCCCCCTGCTGAACAAAGACGTCAAACTTCTCTAGTTTAAAACCACCCTCTTCCAGGATCCTGCGAAGCTCTGTCCGGTGTGCCTCGAGCAATTCTTTTGTTACAGGGCTTTCCGCCCAGAGAGTAGCTCTCACCATCTCCTTCTCTTTTGTGACCTCCATGTAGAGGTTCCCGAGACGGGGGGGATCTAATGTTAGTTTGATTCTTTCCTCGCCATTTTGAACGGACCACACCATCTTCCGGCCAACCTGATGATAAATTTCAAATGACTCCACTTTCGAAAAAAAACCATTCTGCCCCTTCGGAACCTCCTCCGGCATGAAATGCTTCATTTTAGATTCCGGCCCGGCCCCGTTCTGTATCGAATAGGATTCGGAAAGGGAGGGATTATTCTTCAGGGATGCCAATCTGTGGTTGTCATTTTCAGAGTCAGGGCTTAATCCACTGATTTGAGGTTTACCAATGAATTCAAGCTTCAATGTCAGGTCCGGTCCGCCTTTTTCCGAAGAAACAGTGGCTGGATTTAAAGAAGTCAAGGCCCTCTGGCCATCATCCTCCATCTTGCCGGTCACGAGATAGTTTCCCGCATCTTTTCCCTTTATCTGAAATATGGAGAAAGGTTCCTCATGATGACCACCCATTCGATTTACAAACCTCTGGACAGTCTCCGAAACACCCTTCTCTAAAAGAGATAGGTCTGGCGCCAATTTTTCACTCCCGGGTTGAAACAGTGAGTAATCGACTGATTCTCCTTCGGAGTTCTGGGAAATGAAGAGTCCCTGAAAGGGAGGGTCGAGCTGATTGGGCGAAACAGAGCAAGAGATATTCGAAGCAAGTCTTCCCGGACCATCCGGATGGCCGGGGATAAAAGGGGCTATTAGACCGCCAGGCCCTTCGCAAAACAGAGAGGGCTCTCCCTGAATGTCCGCACCAACCGCATTTGGGAAATGGGTTGGGCTCGACATAAACAATGAGGTTTCTGATGGTTGATGGAGTGAAGGGGGAGGCCCCTGATCTTCGGGAAGGACGGGAACGCTCAATGGATGAATAAGGGTTTGGTCAATAAGTTCATTGAAGGTGTTGTAAGAAAGAGATTCTCTCTCGTCTGATCGGGGTGAGAGCGATTCTTCTGATAAAGCAAATAAGGACTCCCCCTGGCATCCATTCTCATTACAAAATCCTCCCTCCATATCAATCATCTGATTGAGGAGAAGAGAATTAAACCCCTCGGAGGAAAAATCAGGAGAAAGGACAGAAGGATTCCCTTCGAATCCCACAGGCATCAGGTTGGCTAAAAGTGGCAGTTCCATCATTTGCCTTCAGACAAAGCAATGGATATGCCAAAATAAATCAGCCGGACCGATTTTTTATTCCTTTATTATTTCCGATACTTTAGCTCCCTTCCTTTTAATAATAGAATGATTACCCTCCGCCCCCCGGAAATAATTTCCCCCTAACCTAAAAATACGGAGAAAATATTTCCAGGGTTAAGAAATAGAATGTGGTCACTCATGAATTAAAAAGCGCCCTGCTAATAAAAAAGAAAAGCCCCGACCGATGCCGGGGCTCTTCGATAGTAATACTGGCGTCCCCAAGGGGATTTGAACCCCTGTCGCCGACGTGAAAGGCCGGTGTCCTTGGCCTGACTAGACGATGGGGACCCAATCTCAAATAATCATTTGTCAATGCAAAATGAAAAATGCAAAGTGATAAATTTTGACTGCTAACTTTTCAATTTACAATTTTCAATTTGCATTGTGTCGTAAAATGGTGGGCCGTACTGGACTTGAACCAGTGACTCTCTGCTTAAAAGGCAGATACTCTACCGTCTGAGTTAACGGCCCGTCTGATTCAGCGTAAGAGAAAACCCCCTGTATTGTCAAGATGAAATGGAAATTACGTAACACTTTAGTCCTTTGAAAAAGGGTTTTTGACCTCAATCGTCTCATTCCTTTCCGAACCGACTGAGACCATCGCTATCTTTACATTAGTCAATTCTTCGATCCTTTTCAGATAGCGTTGCGCCTGAGTGGGAAGCTCTGAAATCTTTTTCGCTCCCTTCACCTCTCTTCTCCACCCCTCCAATTCTTCATAAACGGGCTCGGAGCTTTCCAGCAGGTCGAGATGAGACGGGACATGGTGAAGAATCTTTCCGTTCACGCGATACCCCACGCAGATCTTCACCTTGTCAAAATCGTTCAACACATCGAGTTTGGTGATCGCTACTTCCCGGATCCCATTGATCCTGATGGCGTGGTTGACCACCACCGCATCGAACCAGCCGCATCTTCTCGGTCTCCCGGTCGTGGCCCCGTATTCCCCTCCCTTTTCACGGAGTTTCTCGCCGACCTGATCCTTCAATTCGGTTGGAAACGGCCCCTCTCCCACCCGTGTGGTATAGGCCTTCGCCACGCCGATCACCGAGTCGATCACGGTCGGACCGATCCCCGAGCCCGCGCAGGCATTTCCTGCCACGGTATTGGAGGCTGTCACATAGGGGTAGGTCCCGTGATCCAGATCCAGGAGGGCTCCCTGTGCCCCTTCAAAGAGAATATGTTTCCCCTTCTGAATTTCATCATAGAGGATGAGCGAGGTATTCCTCACATACTTTTCAAGCTGTTTCTTAAACCGGAGGAATTCATCGAAAATCTCTGACAATTCGAAACCTTCCTCCTTCAGCACCTCCGAGAGATAGGCATTCTTCTGGAGGAGGTTGGCTTTTAGCTTTTTCCGGAAAACCTCCTCATCCATGAGATCAACCATCCGGATCCCGTAACGCGCTACCTTGTCTTCATAGGCAGGCCCGATTCCGCGGCCTGTGGTGCCAATCTTAAAGACCCGGTCTCTTGCGATATCGATCCTCCGGTGGTAAGGAAGGATCAGGTGAGCCTCTTCGCTCACCATCAACTGCGAATCATCCTTTAAGTGTCCTCTCTTTTTTAATTCGTTAACCTCTTCGATCAATACGGCCGGGTCCACGACTACCCCGCTGCCGATCACGCACTGCTTATTCTCATAAAGGATGCCGGATGGAATCAGATGAAAGACAAATTTCTCTCCCTTAAGAACGATCGTGTGACCCGCATTATTCCCCCCTTGAAAACGGACGACGATATCCGCATACCGGGTCAACAGATCAACGATTTTCCCCTTTCCTTCATCCCCCCATTGAGCGCCTACAATCACAATATTGGCCATATTCACCCTCATTCCCTGAACCATTCAAGGTTCAGGGCTTTGCCCTGCACCCTATGTGGTTCAGGGCAGTTTAAACCTTCTTCCACCCTCAAAGTTCGATCTGGCGGACCGAGATGATATTGGGCAACCTCAAAATTTCACCCACCATGCCCGGAGGCAGAGGAGAATCGAGGTGGAGAAGAGAGATCGCCATTCCGCCCATTCGATCGCGACCGAACTGCATGGTGGCGACATTGATATTGCGGCTTCCCAGCGCCGTCCCGATATTGCCGATCACTCCGGGCCGGTCATAATTATTCACCAAGAGGATATATCCCTCCGGAAGGGCTTCAATGAGAAAATCGTTGAGCTTGACGATTCGCAACTCCTTTCTTCCGAAGAGTGTTCCTGCGATATAGTTCTGTTCCATCTTCGACCGCACGGTCAGGGCGATCAGGCTGGTAAAGTCCTCTGCATCTTCACTGATGGACTCCGTCACCCTGATCCCTCTCTCCTTGGCCATCACGGGGGCATTGACAAAGTTGACCGTCTCACCCACAAACGGCGTCAGCAGTCCCTTCAGGACAGAGATGGTGATAGGTTTTGTCCCGTATTCTAAGACTTCGCCATGGTATTCGATCAGAACTTCTTCAATGGCATAATTCGAAATCTGTCCCAAAAAGCTTCCCAATTTCTCCCCCAGCCTCAGATAGGGCCTTAAGAAGAGGAGGATGTCCGGGCTGACAGCCGGGATATTGACCGCATTGCGGATTTCACCATTAATCAGATAATCGACAACCTGCCGGGATATGGCGATGGCCACATTCTCCTGGGCCTCTTCTGTGGACGCTCCTAAGTGAGGGGTGCAGACAACTTCTTCCAGCTCCAGAAGAGGATTTCCAATCGCGGGCTCTTTTTCAAAAACATCGAGCGCCGCTCCCGCGACCTTCCCCGTTTTAATCGCCTCGTAAAGATCCTTTTCGTTGATGATTCCACCCCGGGCGCAGTTGATCAGGATGACGCCTTTCCTCATCTTTGCAATGGCATTCTGATCGATCAGATTCCGGGTCTCCTCGGTCATAGGAGTATGGATGCTGATGAAATCTGACCGGCTCAGAAGTTCGTCAAAGGAGACCAGCTCAACCCCTTTCTTCTCCGCCACTTCCGGCGAAAGATAGGGATCGTAGCCGATGACCTTCATCTTCAAGCCCCTGGCGCGGTCCACAACGATCGTTCCGATGACTCCGATGCCGACCAGTCCGAGCGTCTTTTGATAGAGCTCCACACCCATAAACTTCTTCTTATCCCATTTCCCTGCCCTCATCGAGGCTGTAGCCTGAGGAACCTTTCTTGAGACGGAGAGCATCATGGCGATCGTATGCTCTGCCGCGGCAATGGCATTCTCCTGGGGGGTGTTCATGACCACAATCCCCTTCTTGGTCGCCGCAGGAATATCGACATTGTCCAGCCCGATCCCCGCCCTTCCGATCACTCTCAGGCGACTCCCTGCCTCGATGATATCCGCCTTCAACTTCGTCTCGCTCCGGATGATGATGGCATCGTATTCGGCGATGATTTGCTTCAGGTCCTCCTGCGAGAGACCGGGTTTGACATCATACTTCAGGCCCTTTGCCTGTTCCAGAACCTCCAGCCCCTTCTGGGACATCGGATCGCTGACCAATACCTTCATCATCTTCTCCATTCCAGTTCACCCCACACGATGTCACCAATAATGATTCCGTACTCTCTCCGAGCCGGAGGGCTCTCTGAGCCGGAGGCCGAAATCCGAAATCCATTAGAACTCCATCAATACCTCTTCCAGCCTTCTTACGCCCGTTCCCAGTTCGAAGCGGTGGCCCATCTCTTTCAGAAGCATCTCCAGAGCGGAGATGACCATCACCATATCCAGTCTTCCATAATATCCGAGATGGGCGATTCGAATGATCTTCCCCTTGGCGCGGTCCTGTCCCTCTGCCACTGTAATTCCGAACCTCTCGAAGAAGAGATCCTTTAATCGTTCTCCGTCGATTCCCTCCGGGATCTTGACTGCAGTGACTGCATTGCTCGGTGAATCCGGAGCATAGAGGCCGAGACCCAAAGCCTTTGCGGCCTCACGGGTGGCCTTGGCCAGCTTTTCATGTCTCCGGAAGAGGGGTTCCAGCCCTTCCTTCCGGATCATATTGAGCGACTCCCTTAACCCCACAAAGAGGGAGATCGCCGGAGTATAAGAGCTCTGATTCTTCTTCGTCGATTTCAATTCCTTTTTGAAGTCAAAATAAAATTTTGGAAGATTCGACCTTTCGACCAGCCTCCACGCCTTTTCACTCAACGAGGCAAACGCAAGGCCCGGAGGAAGCATCAAGGCCTTCTGTGACCCGCTCACCACGACATCGATTCCCCACTGATCCATCGGAATATCGAAGACGCCAATGCCGGTAATGGCATCGACTACAATCACTTTGTCTTCATATCTATTTACAATCTCTGCGATCTCCCGGATGGGATGCCTCACGCCGGTCGATGTCTCGCTGGCCTGCGTATAAACCGCCCGGATCGCAGGATCGGACTCCAGCGCCTTCCGAATCGATTCCGGCTCGACCGCCTTTCCCCACTCCACATCGATGGGAATAAACTCAATCCCGTAGGCCTTGCAGACCTCTCCCCATCTCTCCCCGAACTTTCCTCCCCGGATGACCAGGGCCTTGTCCCCTCTGGAAAGGATGTTGGAGACCGCTCCTTCCATGGCGCCTGTGCCAGAGGAGGTAAAGACTAATACCTCGTTCTTCGTCTGGAAAAGGTATTTCAACCCCTCCCTGATCTCAGCAAAAATCTTTTCGAACTCGGGCTCCCGGTGATGCATGATCGGTTCGGCCATCTTGAGGAGCACTTCCGGCGGAAGCATGGTCGGACCGGGAGAGAAGAGATATTTCTTTTCCATAACAACCTCCTTCACTTTAACCGCTAAATATTATGTGATAATTACCTCTATGTCAATATTTTCCTCATTTTTTTCTTATTTTTTCAACAACCTTGACATTCGAGCAATAATTCTCTAATTTTTATAAAGCCCTTATCAAGGAGGGGTCGTTCCATGGACCAAATCCCTACAAAAACCCTGGCTGAGATCTATTTCAAGCAGGGTGATCTTCGGAAGGCATACGATATCTATAAAATCCTTTATGATAAAGATCCCTCCGATCCGGAGATTCAGAAAAAGTTGAATGAATTGGATCAAAAGATGAACCCCTCGCATCCCTCTGCTCAACCCCTTCCCTGCTCCAGGGAAGAGAAGATACGCTTCCTTGAGAGGTGGCTCGCTCATATTCGTGAAAGGAAAAAAGGGTGATGCAGAACTCGTTTTTTGAGAAAAGGCAACGGTCTGTTCAGGAAATCATCGGCTTTAATCAACTCGATGGAATTCTCTTTACCAATCTTGAGAATATCCGTTATTTCTGCGGTTTTACAGGCAGCGACGGAGCCCTTCTCATCGCCCGTAAAGAGGCCTTCTTCCTGACCGATGCCCGATACTGGACCCAAGCCGAAGAGGAAGTCAAACAATCCCGGATCATCCATTACAAGAAAAAACCGGACGGGATTGCCTCCCTCCTTTCAGACCTCAAGTTGAAGAAGGTGGGTGTCGAAGGTTCCTCTTTCACTCTTTCATCGCACCAATTCCTTATGAAAAAATTGGGCGTCGAGGTGGAGTTCATTTCTCTGGAAGAGGAGATCAAGAACTTAAGGGCGGTCAAGGATCCTCAGGAATTATCCCTCATCCGGGCGGCAATCGATCTCTCAACAAAGTCATTTTTTCATATGATGGGAATGCTAAAGGAAGGAGCGGTTGAAAGGGAAGTTGCGCTCGAAATGGAATTCTTCATGAAGAAAAACGGAGCTGAAGCGACCGGTTTTGATATCATCATCGCCTCAGGGAAGAGATCCGCCCTGCCCCATGGAAGGGCGAGCGCGAAGAGAATCGATAAGGGAGACTTCATCCTCATCGATTTCGGTTTAAGGGTTCAGGGTTATCACTCTGACCAGACACGAACCCTCGTCTGTGGAAAACCAACTCCGGAACAGTCAAAGGTCTATCAGATCGTCAAAGAGGCCCACGACCTGGCAATAGAGGCCATTCGACCTGGCATTCCCATCTGCGAGATAGACAGAATGGCAAGGGATCATATTAAAAACCAGGGCTATGGAGACTATTTCGGTCATGGGTTAGGCCATGGGATTGGCCTCTCCGTCCATGAAGACCCTGTGGTGAATGGTGAAAATAAAGGGCTGATTCAGGAAGGAATGGTCTTCACCATCGAGCCGGGCGTCTATATCCCGCAATGGGGGGGAGTCCGGATCGAGGATATGATCCTCGTCACCTTTCAGGGAGCGGAGCCATTGACCTGTCTTCCCGCAGAACTGACCGTGGTTTAAAAGCCCTTGACCATTGCTCAATAATTTCTTATATTGTTGTCGTCAGATTCACTATTGGACTAAAGGACTTTAGACAAGAGACGACAATGCGGGCATAGCTCAGCTGGTAGAGCATCGGCTTCCCAAGCCGAGGGTCGCGGGTTCGATCCCCGTTGCCCGCTCCAAAGAAATCAAGAGGTTACAGTATCAATGCTGTAACCTCTTTTTTGTTAGTGTCCAAATAGGTGTCCATCGTTCCGGTGATCCTCTCCTTTTTTACCCTTTCAGACCATAAAAATGGAGGGCTTGACTTGCCGTTCTTTCTTAAGTTTTATAGCCAAAATTTCCTTCTACCTCTCCCCCCCAAAAAGCCTTCTATATTGTTATGCCTCAACTGTGGAGCACTTCCTGAAATCATTTTTTGACAAGTTCTACCAAAAGGTGTAGACTTCAAATGGTAATCGATAAGGGGGTATTCCGAGGTTGTTGCGGGTGAGAAAGGGTATATGGAATTCTATTTTGTTGGCCAATCCCTGTCGCTTTCTGTGTAAAAATGTGGCATTTTTATAAGCAAAAACCTCCTTTAGCCGACGTGTGCGTCCAATATTGTAAAGCGAGAAATAGATTAATTATCCAAGGGTGTTGGAATAATAAATTGACATCTTACCCTGATCAGACATAAAACTGTTGCAGAAATGGAAAATACAATGTTATGTTTTTTACAACAGGGACTCATTATGCTATGGTCGTGACAGCTACTATAGTGGTGGATGTTACTCCGTTTGACCATGCTAAGGTGCGGGTAGGGAAGGACTTTGCCAGTGGCACTTAAAGTTGGCACAGGATTTGCGGTCGAAGAGATGCGAAAGCAAATCTAATTCATAGGAGTTATAGCTATGAAACTGAGGTATTGGTTTGATTGTGGTGTGGTAATCTTGACAGTTGCGATAGTCGTTTGTGGTTCCAATGTGCTGCGAAATAAGGTTCTTGCTCAGTCCTACGATTCTGCTGAACTAACTGACTTGAATTCAAAGATTGAGAGGCTGGAAGAGGAATGGTTTGAAGTAGGAGATCAGTTTCCAGAACGTGAGAAATGGGAAAGGAGACGACAGATAAGTGAGCAGATACAACAGCTAAAGAAGGAGAGACAACGTTTAGAGGAGCAGTATCGACTACAGAAAAAGGACCACGAGAGGTATAAAGAGGAGGCAGCGTTAAAGGAGGAGGAGAGACAACGGCGATTAGAGGAGAACCGACTACAGGAAGAAAAGAAGAAACGAAAAGCAGAGGATGAGAAGAGACGACGAGAAGCAGAGCAGCAAGAGAAGGACTACAATCGTCGTAAGGCTGAGATGGAAGAGCAGCAACAAGCTAAGGTAAAGAAGTATAACATTGTCGATCAGATTAGTGGTTATGATTTAGTTAGCAACCCATTCAGGTGGAAGAACAAAGTTGTTGTGCTACGTTTTAGCTCCTTCGTTAAGATGCTGGATTCTAGTACAGGAGTTTTTCGAGACGTCTCTACATATGAGCAGTTTCTCGTTGCTAAGCTTCCTCCTAAGTTGTTCCCTATTAGGCTTTCTTCTGGTTTGCCTCCTCCAGACTTTTTGACTTACCACTTGGTAGTAAAGGTCAAAGGCATGACCACAGCCAAAAACGCTTTCGGTGCTTCGGTTGAACTGCCTTTAGTTGAGTTTGTCGACACGTACTAAAATAGATGAGTGAATATACAGAAGTTGATACATCACAATTAGATCTCCCTCAAGAAAGATGACTTTAGCAAATCTATAGGAGGGAGAGAGGAATATGGGTTAGGAGAATATATCAAGGGCCCCGATAACACGGAACCCTTTACTCCAACCAGCCATCTTCTTCAGCGAGCTTGATTAAGCTCATTAGGGTGTTCTTGTCAGGTATTCGCGCCTGACCTCTTTGTGGTCTTAAATTACCGTTCTGATCTCTCCAGATAAAACGGTAGCCTTCCTCTGACTCACCATTTCCATCATAATTGTAAATGCACTTTTGGAAACATAAATTCCATTCTCCCTCTGGATGGTTAGTTTTCACTTGCTTTAACACATCAACGTGAGCCACATTTACCTCCTTTACTTTCATAGGTTTTGAGTAAAGATTTTATTTATCCCTTAATCCTCTCTCCCATTGGTCAATTAAAGCGTTTTCTGAACGAAAAACAGGCACAGTCTCATGAAAATTTTTTGATAAATAATTTCCAGTGGTTATATTTTACGATTTAAGTCCTCCTTTCCTGTATGTCCCTCCCTACACCTTTTCAGTTGCAATAATTGGGCCCAGACGGGCAAGTTCTCCAGCAGTCTTTACATTGTTTTCAAAGGCTCAACTCAAATTATGTTTCTTTTGCCGCCTTCTACGTAAAAAGGCGACATTTTTATTTTTCTCTCCTTAGCCAATGTTTTGTTTTCCTCACTTGTTGAAAAAATTGCGTCAGCCTGTCGCATTTTTGCCCAATATGCGACATAAATTTCTACAAACCAATACCAAACTCACACTCACTTTCTTATAGTAATCCTCAGTCTATTCCCCTGATCGGTTCTGCGGACTTGTAGGTGCTATTCGCAAACCTTTGTCCCGCGCTTCCCTAAACATTTTTTTACATTTTTACATTTTTGTGTTGACAAGGAGTTTAAAAAGATTTAGGTTTAACTACTAATTAGAGGTACGGTTATGTCGGATGAATTGAATATTGTCCTTGAAGACGTGAAGGAAAAGTTTGATACGGTGATTGAGGCTTTTAATATGGTGAAGGAAAGCCTGGATCTGCATCGTGAGGAAAACCGTAAAGAACATGAAGAGTTCAGAATGGAAATCCTTGGGATAAAAAAAGATATCTATGAGATGAAGAGTGAGGTCAAGGAGGTTCGGCGAGACCTCAACGAACATCGAGAAAGCACAGAACTTCATAGAGGAAAGGTAAAAAAAGAGGCATCCTAAAAAGAACCAAATTTTATGCTTGCTTTTTGAAAACTTTTCAGTATAATCATTCTAAAATAATATTTTCTTTCGAGGAGGGCACAGTTATGGCAGGAAAGAAACCGCTTACCAAATCACAGATCGTCTCCTATGTTGCAAACAAGTTCGATTTCTCCAAGAAGACGGCTGGGGCCATCGTTGACGAGATGGCCGCCCTGGCTGTCGCAGAAACCAAGAAGGCAGGCGCCTTCACCTTCCCCGGCATTGGCAAACTCGTCTTGGTGAAACGGAAAGCCCGTGTGGGAAGAAATCCGGCAACGGGTCAGCCGATCAACATCCCGGCAAAGACCGTGGTGAAGATGCGAGTTGCCAAGGCCTGCAAGGACGCCATCGTCCCGCCGAAGAAGTAAGACTAAACTCATCTCAAGCAAAACAGGGAAGCCACTTCATCACCATTCTCGGAAATGGGAGTGGCTTCCTATCTTTTTTTCTCTATCTTAAGGGAGATAGCGTTGTAGTGGTCCGGGCACTCCACTTCAATTTTTTCCCTGTCCCACCAGGGGTATTTCCCTCCGAATTGCATCACATTCAGATAGGGGAAGATGTCGTGGTAAAAGAAGCCGCAAAGCCCCCCCGAATCGTAGCAGTTTAACTCGAACTGCTGGCCCAGGGTGTGATGCGCATGGCAGGTTCCTTTGGCTCCTGTGACCGTTGCAATAAATTTAACTTCAGTTTCCTGTTCCATAGGATCTCCTCCGCATACTCTCTCTACCCAATGTGGGTAAGAGCTCCCAAAATCTCTCCCATCAAGTGATTTCTCTTCTTCGCCCAATCCGTCATCAATGAATGCATCCTTTTCAGAAAAACCTTATCCGTCACCGGAACCAGATTAATGCCGATATTGAGCAACCCTCCGGCCAGGGCCGCATCCGCAAGAAAAGCCGCCACCCCCGTGTCACTGACCGCATTCGGATTTCCTTTCAGAATGAGAAGCCTGGAACACTCCAGAAGCTGTATGGACTGCTGACATACCAACTGGGGGGTCACGGTGGCTTTCTGATAAGCCTTCTGGATCGCTCTGATCCGGCCAAGACGGTCTCTCTCTGTTTTTTGAGGAAGGCGAAAGGCTTTGATCACCTCATTAAAAGAGTCCGCATCTTCATCAACGGCAAGGAAAAGTCTTCTCTGAATGACCAGGGCCTTCTTTTTGATCTCCCCCATCTCCTTCTGCCATTTTTTATCCCTCTTTGAAGAGAGACCAGCCACCATGGCAACCAGAGAGGCGGAGAGAGCCCCTGCCAGGGCAGAAACACTTCCTCCGCCTGGAGTGGGGCTGTCCGAAGCAACTTTTTCTAAGAATCGTTTCGTTTCCATGGCATCCTCCTTATTCGTATCATTTTAGTTCTTTGAAACGATAATTATAGAGGACATAGGTCAGGGATGCTGGAAAAGCCTTAGAGCGGATACCTTTAATCAAACGATATCCACGGTCAAAAGGTAAATCAACGTTTCAAGAATTTCCTTGTCACCAATGATACTCCCTCTAAAGACCGCATTCTAAGGCTTTGCCTGCCTGCCGGTAGGCAGGGAAGCATTCCTGGCCTGTGGCCAACTCCGTTTCAAAGGGCTAAAGTGTTACCCTTATTCAAACTCTAAAATCCGTTGTTCGATGACCTGATTTGTTGAAAATTCCGGATACTTCAAATAATGCCGGACAACGCCTTCCAGAACAGCGAGAGGAACCAGTCCCACAATCTCGGATCCTTCGATTTCTATCCCTCTCTTCATTGCCTCTGCTCTGATAAACTCATAGACCTTTGGGATATTGGTCACCCAGTAATGGGTCAGATTCATCGAAACCTGAACCATTCCCTTCTCTTTTAATTCCACCCCCATGGCCCTGACATGGGGAAACCCGCCATCCTTAAACCTCACCTTTCTGGCAATCTCTTTTGCCAGGTTGACATCTTCACTCCTAAGGTTGACATTGTAAGCCACCAGAGGAAACCGGGCTCCTACCACGGTGGCCCCGGACTTTGGACTGAATTCGGCTGGTCCTTCGTCAGGCTTCCATCCGGGATCTTTCAGCTTTTCAGGAAGTCCTTCATATTCCCCTTTTCGAATCGCCGGCAGTTCTCTCCTCTCCGTTCGGAGAGCCGCCTCTTCATAAAAGAAGATAGGGATCCCTCTTCTTCCCAGCTCCTTTCCAAATTCTCTTGCTATCCCTACAGCCTCCTCCATCTCGACCCCATGAATGGGAACAAAGGGAACGACATCCACTGCCCCTAAACGGGGATGTTCTCCCTTGTGCTCTCTCATATCGATGAGATCAATGGCCTTCAGGGCAAAAGATAGGGCCGCCTCTTTCACCGCCTCCGGTTCACCCACAAAAGTGAAGACACTCCGGTGGTGATCCCTATCTGAAGAGATGTTGAGAAACCTGACCTTTTTATGCTTGATGATCTCTTCGGCAATAGAAGCGATCTTATCCGGGTCTCTTCCTTCACTGATATTGGGGACACATTCTAATAGGCGCATAATCTAAACCCAGTCATCAGTTATCAGTCATCAGTACATAACTATTTCCTACTGATCACTGGTCACTGATTACTGATCACTTCTCCCTTAAAATCGGTTTCTATAGACTATCCTTCCGTTTTTGATGACGCATTCGACATGATCCACGCCGAAATGGTAAGGAAGGTATCTATAATTCGGAATATCGAGCAAGATCAGATCGGCCTTCTTCCCTGCATCAAGGCTTCCGATCTCCTTCTCTTGCCCCATGGACCTGGCCGCATGGAGGGTGGTGGCCTGGATCACTTCTTTAGGGGTCATTCTGAAGAAGAGACAGCCCATGGTCATCATCAGGGGAAGGGATTCGGTCATTGAGGAGCCCGGGTTCAAATCGGTGGAGAGGGAAACAACGACTCCCTTCTCGATCATCTCCCTTGCGGGTGGATATTTCTTCATTGAAAGAAAGAAACTAACTCCCGGCAACAGGACCGCTATGACCCCTTTCTCGGCCATTCGTTCAATCCCTTTCTGGCTCACATATTCGAGATGATCCGCAGAATAGGCCCCGACCTCAGCCGCCAGTTCTGCTCCGCCACCCGGACTCAGTTGGTCCGCATGGATTTTTGGCTTGAGGCCGTATCGCTTTCCTGTCTCGAGGATTTCTCTTGACTCTTCGAGATGAAAAGCCTTCTCCTCACAGAAGACATCGCAGAACTCTGCCAGCCCTTCCCCGGCAACTTCTGGAATCATCTCTTGGGTGAGAAGATCCATGTATCTTCTTCTCTCATTTTTAAACTCTTTTGGAAGGGTATGAGCTCCCAGGAAGGTCGGGACAATGTCCACAGGATGATTTTCCTGTAATGCCTTCATCACCCGGAGAATTTTTAATTCATCTTTAAGCGAAAGCCCGTAACCGCTTTTGGCCTCAATGGTCGTAACACCCTTTGAGAGGAGTCGATCAAGTCTTCTCTTTCCTGAAGAGAGGAGTTCATCAAATGAAGCCTTTCTTGTCGCTTCAACGGTGGATAGGATTCCGCCTCCCCTCTCGGCAATCTCCAGATAAGTGCGACCTTCAATTCTCTGTTCAAATTCATTCTCTCTTGAACCGGCAAAGATGAGATGAGTATGCGAATCGATGAGGCCCGGCATCACGACCTTTCCTCTCGCATCGATCACCTGCCCTTCCGGACCCAAAACAAAATCTCCCGGTAATTCATCCGTCTTTCCGATCCAGAAGACCCTGCCCTCTTTAACGGCGACGGTGCCGTTCTGTATGATTCCCAGTCCTGATTCATCTTTAAAGGAGGAAGAAAGGGTGAGGAGTTCTTTGGCATTTTTGATGATGAGATCAATTTCAGTCATTCGTCATTCGTCTCTCGTCGCTCGTCTATCGTCCGAAGTTTTTTTTAACCGCCTTAATGAATCTATAGTTATCCACCCTTCTTCCGATTGTCACCCTCCCGAAGGTCGGATACCCCCATGTCTTTCCCGGCCGGATGATGATCCCCTCTCCAAGAAGTCCACGAAAGACCTCTTCCGAATCTCTCTCGAAATTGATGAAGATGAAGTTGGCCTGACTGGGAACATAAGACAGTCCGATCCTGTCCAGCTCTTGATAGAGATATCTCCTCCCTTCATAAACCATTTGAATCGATTGGATCGCATGCTCCTCATCGTTCAAGGCGGCCTCGGCCGCCACCTGGGCGAGCCGGTGAACAGGAAAGGGCTCTCTCACCTGATAGAGGCAATGGATCAAATCTTCTCTTCCTAAAGCATAACCGATTCTCAAACCTGCCAGGCCGTAAACCTTTGAGAAGGTTCGGAGCAGAATCACCTGTCCCTTCTTAATATAGTCCAGGCCAACCGGAGACCATGGGTCTTCCACAAACTCTCCGTAGGCCTCATCCAGAATGACGATGACACGATCCGGAAGTCGGGAGAGGAAAGAGTCAAAAGATTCCCGATGGACAATCGTCCCCGTGGGGTTATTGGGATTGCAGACGAAGACCAGTTTTGTCTTCCGGTTCACTCTCTTCAACATGCCCTCCAGATCGTGCGTGAACCCTTTTAACTTCACCCTGACGGGTTTCCCTCCCATGATCTGGGTCACATTGGTATAGACGGAGAACGTGGGATCCGCCATGATCACTTCATCACCTTCGTTGACAAAGGCGCAGGCGATCATCAGAATGAGATTATCCGCCCCATTGGAGATAACCACTCTCTTTCCAGGCAATGAAAATTTCTGACCGATGGCCTGCCTCAGGATCGAACAGGGGCCCTCGGGATAAAGATGAATCTTTGAAAGCTCTTTGCGGACAGCTTCTATGGCTTTCGGAGAGGGTCCCAGCACATTTTCATTCGATGCCAGTTTGATCCATTGCTTCGTACCGTATTCTTTCTGAACCTCTTCGATCGATTTGCCGGGGATATAGGAGGCGATTTTAAATATGTTCTTTCTTGCCATTCTCTCAATCTTCAATTCCCATCTTCCTTTCTTCAAATGAAATAATAGGCAATCTTTCAGGACGGCTTCGTCACCCCTGCCTACCGCAGGCAGGCACGAACAATGAAAATACTTTGAGTGCTTGGGTTAAGGTTAAGGTGACGAAGCCCGCCCTGTACCATGCTAGTGTAGCGTCTCTAACACTTCTTTACAATAATCTCAGAGCTGTCATTCCCGCAAAAGCGGGAATCCAGGTTGAAAAGACTGGATTTCGGATCAAGTCCGGAATGACAAAATTGTAAAGTCATTTCTGAGACACCACACTAGGTTCAGGGCGGGCATCTTAGCCCTGACCGTATAACAAAACCCTTATTTTCTGAGCAATGTGCTCATTTTAATGAATCAACCAATTATGTCAAGGAGATTGTGGTGTGGATAAATAATTTGACAAACATGCTGGAACATATTAAATTTTTTGAAAATTTTATTAAAAGGAGGGGTCGGAATGAAGATGAAAAAGTGTGTTGTCATTCTTGCGGTCGTCTCGATTTCGTTGTTGTTCCTTTCAGGTTCGGTTAGAGCACAGACAAAGGTTTACACCTGGAAAATTCAGAGCACCTGGGCGGCCGGAGCTTTTGAACATGTCAACCCCAAAGACCTGGTGGCCAGACTGGAGGAGATGGCAGGGGGAAGATTAAAGATCGAACTTCTCCCGGGCGGCGCCATTGTGCCACCCTTTGAAGTCCTCGACGCTGTGCATAAAGGCATCGTTGATGCAGGACATGGCTGGCCGGGCTATTGGGTCGGCAAACATCCGGCGATGGGGCTTTTCAGCACTGCGGGCGGCGGCACATTCGGAATGGAGCGCGAGGACTTCATGAGCTGGGTTTATCTCGGAGGCGGTCTGGAGCTCTATAACGAACTCATCCAGAAGGAGCTGAAGTATGATGTCATTTCCTTCCCTACAGCCGGAGATCCTCCGGAACCATTAGGATGGTTTAAAAAACCCATCAAATCCGTGGCAGAATTCAAAGGGATCAAATTCCGGGCAGCCGGGATGGCCGCGGAGGTCTTCAAAGAAATGGGGATGTCCGTCGTCACCCTTCCCGGAGGTGAAATCGTCCCGGCCCTGGAAAGAGGAGTTATTGACGGATCTGAATACCATTCCCCCAGCGCGGACATGTCCATCGGGCTTCATAATGTCCGTAAAATCTATATGATGCCCAGTGTCCATCAGCCCACCGGGTTCATGGATCTCATGATCAACCGGAAGAAGTGGGATGAGCTGCCGGCTGACCTGAAGGCCATTGTCAAAACCGCCTGTATGGCTGATGCTCTCTATTTCGCCCTGAAACAGATCGATCAGAACAGCAAGGACCTTGAAACCATGGTGACCAAGCATGGCGTCAATGTCGTGCAAACCCCGAACGAAATCATCGTCGAGATGTTGAAGGCGTGGGATAAGGTGGCCGAGAGAAAAGCAAAGGAGAATCCCTTCTTCGCTAAAGTCCTGGCGTCTCAAAAAGGCTGGGCAGGGCGTGTGGTCCCCTTCCGGTCGGTGTATCATCCACCTTCGGAATTGATCACCGAATATTACTGGAAAGGTGTGAACCCTTATAAGGTGACCAAGCCGTAGGTTCACCAGGGCCAGATGTTTCTTGCACTCTGAGCAATTGACGAATGGGTAGGGAATGGTTTAAAACCGTTCCCTACCTTCACATTGATACCCTATGAATCCGTTTCCAAAACCCTTGCAGGCCATCATCCGGATCATCGATGCAATCGGCGAATGGTCAGGGAGAATCGTCGGCTGGCTGATCATCCCTCTCATCTTCGGCTTGACCTATGAGGTCATTGCCCGCTATGGCTTCAACGCCCCCACGGTCTGGGCCTATGATATCGCCTATATGCTTTACGGAAGCCTCTTCATGCTGGGGGCCGCTTATACCCTTAAAAAAAATGGACATATCCGGACCGATATGTTCTATGACCGCTGGTCCCCTCGGCGGCAGGGCTGGGTCAATGCCTTCTCGTATCTCTTTCTCTTCTTCCCGGGGATGATCTTCTTCCTCATCTCCGGCGCCGATGCGGCCATCCATTCCTGGACGATTCTCGAAAAATCGGACTTCAGTCCGTGGAGGCCGCCTCTTTATCCCTTCAAAACCGTCATCCCGCTTGCTGCGTTTCTCCTCATCTTTCAGGGGATTTCTGAGTTTATCAAAAGCCTCCATGCCGCTCTGAAAGGGGAATGGCTATGAGTCCTGAATATCTCGGTTTGATCTTTTTGGCCGCCCTCTTGATTGGAATCTTTGCCGGGTTCCCGATCGCCTTTTCCCTTATCATTCTCTCTATCATCTTCGGCTATATTGGGTTTGGCGCCAGCGTCTTCGATCTCATGGTCCTTCAGACTCTTGGCGTAATGAAAGAAGAGACCCTCGCCGCTGTCCCTCTGTTTATCTTCATGGGACACCTTCTCGAAAAAGCAGGCCTGATGGAACGCCTCTTCACCTCCTTTCAGCATATGCTGGGTGGCGTGCGGGGATCTCTCTATCTTGGCGTTCTCCTGACCGCCACCATCTTTGCCACAGCGACGGGGATTATCGGCGCTTCCGTCACAGTCATCGGGATCATGGCGGCTCCGGCCATGATGAAGAGCAAATACGATGTGAGGCTTTCGGCAGGCACCATCACTGCCGGGGGAACACTGGGGATACTCATCCCTCCCAGTGTGATGCTGGTGGTCATGGGACCCGTGGCAGGGGTTTCGGTTGTTAAACTTTTCGGAGCAGCCATTTTACCGGGGCTTCTTCTCTCCGGCCTCTATATCGGTTATGTTATGATACGGAGTCACCTCAGACCCGAGCTCGGGCCTCCCCTGCCTCCTGATCAGCGGCTCACCTCAACCCGAAAGATCTTCACCGAATTCTTATCGGGCATTCTCCCAATGGGATTCATCATCTTTGCCGCTCTGGGCAGCATCATCATGGGGCTGGCAACCCCTACCGAAGCCGCCGCCATGGCTTCCACCGGCTCTATCCTGTTGACCCTCTTCTACCGGCGACTCACCTGGACAACCCTCAAAGATTCTGTTTATAAAACCCTCCAGACCTCCAGCATGATCCTTTTTCTCGGAATGGCCTCCAATATTTACGGCGCCGTATTTACCCGGCTGGGCACGAGCACCATGATTGCCAAATCCCTGCTGGGTCTCCAGATTCATCCTCTCGGATTGATCGCCCTGGTCATGCTGATCATCTTCCTTCTCGGCTGGCCCCTCGAATGGCCGGCCATTGTCTTCATCTTTCTCCCAATCTTTCTTCCCGTGGTTCAGGAACTGAAGATGGACCTTCTCTGGTTTACGACGC
>JASEHH010000295.1 GCA_030017685.1 Thermodesulfobacteriota bacterium
ATCGCTGATAGCCGAAGCGTTCTTCGAAGATGGGGGCGATCAGGTTGTCCACAGGTACATAGTCATCAGTGAGGACCACCGAGTAGCGTTCCTTCAGATACTTTTGCAATCGTTCCTGTGGCATGACATAGGAGGTCATCTCCTCCCCTTTCTCCTTCTTCATTACCTTGACAAAGTTATCCATATCGAGTTTCTGCGGGCTTGCCACCACGACGCAGGTGCTGATCCCGATGCTGTCAAAATCGGAGCTGAGCGTGATGAGATGGACATTCCCCTTTCCAAAGACCTCCTCCAGCGTCCGGATGTAGGAGGGCATGAATTGGCCTTTCTTCAGGCTATCGATTACATTGGCCAGAAGCAATCCGTCCGGCTTCAGAAGGGCCTTCAATTGCACGGCAAATTCTTTCGTCGTCAGGTGATAGGGGATCGAGAGGTCATTGAAAGCATCTCCGAAGATGAAATCGAAACTTCCCTTTTCCTTGCAATTCATCACAAACCAGCGGCCGTCCATATTGTGGGAACGGATCTTTGACCCCTCTGAAATGCCCAGATAGGTTTTGACCGCCCGTGTCACCTCCGGGTCGATCTCCACCACATCCATCTCGGCCGCCGGATATTTCGATTCGATATAACGGGGGATGGTATATCCTCCTCCGCCGATGAAGAGGGCCTTAAAGGGATTTCGCTTCTTCGCCTGCCACCTCACAAACTCTTCGTAAATCCGGATGTATTCATACTCAAGATAGAAAGGATCTTTCAAATCGGTATACGAGTGGACCAGATGATCGAGCACCAGCGACTCGAGGGGGTTTCCGCTGTTTCCTTTGATGCTCCGTTTCAATTTGATCGTGTAGTAATCGCTCTCCTTGAAAAAATAGGTGTCTTCATCGAGGGGTGGTTTGAAGCCATATCCATAGGCCATCTTGAGGGCATGAACAGGAGAAGTGGAGATTGAAATCTCCTCCGGACGAAGGGCCGCATATCCATAAAGCCCTGCAAGGGGGACGACGAGAAAGAGGAGAACAAGGAGGATGGAGAAGAGGGCCAAGGCTCTCTTTCTTCCGAGGAAACCTCCGAAGATCAAACCGGAAAGGATGAGGATCACGCCCATGGTAATGAGGATATGCCGCGTTCCCATCCAGGAGACGAGATAGAATCCGGTGGCAAAGGTCCCGAGAATGGAACCGAGGGTCGAGAAGGCATAGATCTTTCCAACGACATTGCCTGTCTTGGCCAGGTTGTTAAGAGTCAGTTTGACCACAACGGGTGAGATCATCCCGAGTATACAGGCAGGTCCGAAGAAGACGATCGTGGTGATCAGAAGGATCCGGACCATGAGGCTGGTTTGAAAGTGGGCCCCTCCGACCAGATTGGTCAGGGGAGAGATCGAAAACGCTCCCACACCGGAGAGAAAGAGAAGCCAGCCGAGCGTGGAGGTTCGAGGATACCGATCCGCAAGCAAGCCTCCCAGATAGGCACCGATGCTGATGCCGGCCAGGACCACTCCGATGATACTCGTCCAGGTGTAGAGCGAGACGCCCACATAGGGAGCCATGATCCTTCCTGCCACCAGCTCGATGACCAGGGTGCAGAAACTGGCGATGAAGACGACGATGTTCGC
>JASEHH010000296.1 GCA_030017685.1 Thermodesulfobacteriota bacterium
TTATATCAAAACTCCCCCTCATAAGTCAATAATTAAGTTAGCGCTTATGCCCCTCGAGGGGGAGGGCGAGCCTGCCTGCCGGTAGGCAGGGGTGGGGGGGACGGAGGAGCCATTGAAGATCGATCAAGTATTAAAAGAAATCAAGCGAGAGGAATTGGTCAAACTCACTCAGGAACTCATCCGGATTCCGAGCGTCAGGCGTCAAGACCGGGGAGGAGAGGAGAAGGTGGCCCTCTTCGTTGCCCGTCTAATAGAGGAGATGGGACTCGATGTGGTCGTTGAAGAGGTGGAGCCCGGTTCTCCGAATGTCATCGGAATCCTACAGGGGCAGGGGGACGGGCCCTGCCTGATGTTCGAATGCCACACCGACGTTGTCACAGAGGGCGATGGTTCGGAATGGAAATATGACCCCTTTGAGGGGAAGCTGGTGGGGAATCGAATTTACGGAAGAGGAGCCTGCGATACAAAGGGAAATTTAGCGGCGGCGCTAAAAGCCGTCGAAGCGATCTGCCGATCGGGCATCTCTTTTAAGGGTAAGATTCTCCTGGGCATTCTGGCCGATGAGGAAGGGCTGATGAGAGGGGTGAAGCATTTTATCCGCAATGGGTGGACCAACAATGTGAATGCGGCCATCATCTGTGAGCCGGTGGACAACCATCTCTGCATCACACAGAAGGGAGCGCTTCGCGTTGAATTGATCACAACGGGGAAGATGAGCCACGGAGCCATGCCTCTGGCCGGTTTCAATCCTATCCCTCCTATGGTATCGATCCTTGAAAGGATGAAACAACTGGAGGAAGAGGAGATTGAAAGGCTGGGAAAGGACGCTTTCCTGGGATACCCCAGCATCACTCCCACCGTGCTCCAGGCTCCCATGAAAGGAGAGCCCCAGCTCAATGTCGTCCCCCATCAGTGCAGGGCGCTGCTTGACATCCGGACCATCCCGGGTCAGTCCCATGAAGCATTGAAGAAGCAGTTAGAAGATATTGTTAAAGAGGAGGAGAGAGCAATCTATGAGAGTCTCGAGTCCGGTCCCCCAAAAGAGATCAGAGAGAGCCTTGAGAAAGGGCTCTCAAAGGGGGTTTCCTTTCAGGCCGCATTGAATGTCTTTGAAGACCGTCCCTGGACAAAGACCTCTCGAGAGGAGCCGATTGTTCAGGCCGTATCAAAGGCTTATCGGTCTGTCACCGGAGAAGAACCGATTTACGATGGTGTGCCTGGTGCAACGGACGGCACTTTTCTCACGGCATGGGCAGGAATTCCGATCATCACCCTGGGTGCGGGGAAGCGGATGATTCCCCACCAGAAGGATGAATGGGTCTCGGTGGAGGATCTCTGCCTCACCGCAAAGCTCTATGCGGCGAGCGCCCTCGAATTTTTAAACCGCTAATTTCGCGAATGGCACCGAAAAGAATCCGAATATTTCAAATTCAAAATTAAATCCAGTTGTAAATTCCGAAATCCGCAATCTAAAATAATGGCAAGGTTAATCTTCTGTCTCTTCTCCTTGCCCGGAGGCCATCTCCTCCTCCAGCGCTTCATCCATCCCTTCCATGTCTTCGCCCATCTCCTTGCCCATGCGCTTCATCCATTTAGCCATGCTCTTCGGATCCT
>JASEHH010000297.1 GCA_030017685.1 Thermodesulfobacteriota bacterium
ACAAGACCCAGAGTCTTTGTCCGCTTCATCACCAAACTTCTGGCGATGAAATCGGGCCGATAACCTAGCTCTTTTGCGATTGAGAGAATCTTCTCTTTGGTCTCATTACGAATGCGGGATTTGTTATTGAGGGCTCTTGAAACAGTTGTATGCGAGACTTTGGCAATTCTGGCAATATCTTTAATATTGACTTTTTTATTCATCTCTTTGCGTTAAAGGCAGGAGAGGCCCTGGTTTGGACCTCTCCCCTCTTCTCGGCTTACTTTTTCTGAGCCTCTGCCCTTGCTTTAGCGATCGCCTCATCCTCCCGCTTGACATCCTCCATGGTCTTTGGTTTTACTTTTTCAGGCACAGGCTCCAGGCCATACTTCCATTTTAAAAACTGCGTCCCGGTCTGCGGAAAAAGGGCGTAAATCAAAGTATCATAAAGATCTTTGGCCAGCTCTTTCGACTCCTCCTTCACCTTCTCTAACTCCGGCTCAAGAATATCCGCAGGACGGCAGGTAATCGGCTCCTTCCCCTTCTTATATCCCTTGAGAACCGTATTCTTGACTTCATCCGATATCGGAACAGGAGGCTTTCCATAGAGACCATAGACATAATCCTGCGTCTCCTTTGACAACATCTTGTAGCGACCGAACAGAACATTGAGCACAGCCTGAACCCCCACAATCTGCGAAGTGGGCGTCACCAGCGGAGGATATCCCAGGTCCTTTCGGGTCTGGGGCAACTCCGCATAGACCTCCGAAATCCGGTGAACCGCATTCTGCTGTTTGAGCTGGCCCACCATATTGGAGATCATCCCTCCTGGAATCTGATGTTTGAGCACTCCGGTATCGATCACGGACATCTTCGTGGTATCCAGAAAGTCACGATACTTGGGAGCAATCGACTCCAGATAGTCCCCTAATTTTAGGAGTTTCGAAAGGTCCAGTTTCGGATCCCAGGGCGTTCCCTGTAGGGCAACAAGAAGGGGTTCCACTGCCGGCTGGGAAGAGCGGAGCGCAAACGGAGCAAGCGATGTATCGACGACATCCACCCCTGCTTCAATCGCTTTCAGATAGGTCATTGTGCCCATCCCGCTCGTATAATGAGTGTGAAGCTGAATGGGAATCTTCACCGTTTTCTTCAGCCCCTTTACCAGGTCATAGACATCATAAGGCGCCAGAAGTGCAGCCATATCCTTAATGCAGAGCGAATCCGCACCCATCCCCTCTAAAACTTTCGCCTTTTCAAGATAATAGTTGAGATGGTAGATCGGCCCGCCCATCCGTGTCTCTGTCAGAGAATAACAGATCGTTCCCTGGATGTGTTTGCCGCATCGCTTGATCGTTTTAAAAGCCGTTTCAAAGTTGCGCTCATCATTGACCGCATCAAAAACTCGAAAGATATCGATACCCACTTCTGCACACTTCTCAACAAATGCCTCCACCAAATCATCGGCGTAGTGACGATAACCCACCAAGTTCTGACCCCGGAGAAGCATCTGAAAGGGGGTCTTCGGCATCAGTTTCTTTAAAATTCTCACTCTCTCCCACGGGTCCTCTCCTAAAAAACGATGACAGACATCATAAGTCGCTCCTCCCCATACCTCCACAGAATGAAATC
>JASEHH010000298.1 GCA_030017685.1 Thermodesulfobacteriota bacterium
TATTATACACAAAACCCCAATTTATGTCTACTTATTTATGACGTTCACTATAGTTCACGGCTCAGCCTGATTAACACCGATCTTTATAAAGAATTAAAGGAACATGTTGATCGGGAAGGTCGTTTAATAGGAGGTTTATTAAAATATCTTGATGAAAAATAATTCATCCACATTCCACCCACTCTTCAGGAGAGTAGAGGGTAGAAAGTGGAAAGTAGATTGAATATCTAATGAAAAAAATGACTGAAAACTCAGAAGATTTTTCCACTCACCACTCTCCACGTTCTACTCACTATTTTTGGAAGGTAGAAGGTCGAAGGTTGAAGGTAGAAAGTGTAAAATAGATCGGATATCCATGAATAAAGGAATTGAACATATGAATGATTTATCCACCAACCACTCTCCACGTTCCACTATCCAATTGAGGATGGTGGCCTGGGAATTAATCCGGAGCTGTAATCTCGCCTGTGTCCACTGCCGCGCCTCTTCGGAGCGAGGCCCTTATCCTGGTGAGATAACCACAGAGGAATGCTTCCGTGTGATGGACGAGATCGCCACCATCGGCAAACCCGTCATCATCCTCACCGGTGGAGAACCCCTACTCCGAACAGATATCTTCGAGCTGGCCGAGTATGGAACGAAGAAGGGGTTCCGGATGGTGATGGCCACCAATGGCACCCTGATCACCGAAGAGAATGTCAAAGCAATGAAGGCCTCCGGGATCCAGAGGATCAGCATCAGCCTGGACGGCCCTGATGCGGAGACGCATGACGCCTTCCGAAGAGTGAAGGGGGCTTTTGAGGGATCGCTCCGGGGCATTGAGATCGCAAAAAAATATGACCTTCCCTTCCAGATCAATACGACGATCACCAGGGCAAACCTCCATCTGATTGAAAAGATCCTCCGCCTATCAATTGACCTCGGCGCCGTGGCCCATCATATCTTTCTGCTCGTCCCCACAGGGAGGGGAAAGGAGCTTCAGGATCAGGAGATCTCAGCGCTCGATTATGAAAAAACCCTCCACTGGTTTTACGAACAGAACGATCAGGTGGACCTCCAGCTCAAGGCCACCTGTGCCCCCCATTATTATCGCATTCTCCGTCAGCAGGCGAAAAAAGAGGGAAAGAAGATCACTCCTCAAACACATGGGCTCGATGCCATAACCCGTGGTTGCCTCGGAGGCATCTCCTTCTGCTTTATCTCCCATGTGGGTCAGGTTCAACCCTGTGGCTATCTCGAATTGAACTGCGGAAATGTCAGGGAAAAACCCTTCCGGGAGATCTGGGAGGAGTCCCGCATCTTCAGGGATCTTCGGAATTTCGACGGTTATAAGGGGAAATGTGGCCCCTGTGAATTCAGAAAGGTCTGCGGAGGTTGCCGCGCCCGTGCCTTTGAAATCTCCGGAGACTACATGGCAGAGGAACCTTATTGCATCTATGAGCCGGCTTAAAATAGGGACACTCCCAATTTTTATCATTGGGAAATTATCTTATGCGAAAAATTGGGAAGTGTCCCTTGTGATTGGATATGAAATCATTTCTTAAATCCTTTTTCCGCTTCCGAATCAGTCTGACCATCAAATTTCTCATGGCCATGATCTGTC
>JASEHH010000299.1 GCA_030017685.1 Thermodesulfobacteriota bacterium
AAACCCAAAAAGATAACGTCATTATGTCACTTTATTTAATACGTTCACTATAAATAAATACAGCGACCTAAATCATAGCAAAGAACGTCATTCCTACCCCGTAACAGAATACGGGGTAAACTCCAGCAGGAATCCAGGAAAACACTGGATTCCGGGTCAAGCCCGGAATGACAAACTACATAGGACTAATATCGTCATGGGTAGTATAAAATGGATTAATCTTTTATACTGAAGATTAAAGGAGGGAAGTGAAAGATGCATCAACTTTTCTATCCGAAATCTGTGGTTGTCATCGGTGTCTCAGAAAGACCGGATAACCTTGCCAGAAATATTGTCGAAAACCTCTTCGAATTTCAATTTAACGGTGAAATCTTCCTTGTGGGAAGAAAAGATAGCGTCCTCTTTGGACGTAGAATCCTCACCTCTGTGGATCAGCTTCCCGATGGCATCGATGTGGCCGTCATCCTCACCCCTGCTCAAACCGTGCCAGGTCTCGTAGAGGCCTGCGGACGAAAGAAAATCCCCTGGGCCATCATCGAAACCGGAGGATTTAGAGAATATTCAGAAGAAGGGGCAGAGCTGGAAAAAATGGTTCTCAAAACTGCCCGGAAATGGGGAATCCGCATCGTAGGACCGAACGGGATCGGAGTCACCAATGTCGATAATGGCTTTGTCGTCCCCTTTGTCAAGCTGAAGAGAGGGCCGGTTAGCAAAGGCAAGCTCTCCATCCTGGCCCAGAGCGGAGGAGTCCTTCTCTCCTATGCAAACCACATGATTAGCGCCAATGTGGGCCTGTCAAAAATGGTGAGTATGGGAAATAAATTAGACCTCAACGAGATCGACTATCTGAAGTATTTGATCGATGATCCTAAGACCGACATTATCGGGCTCTACCTTGAGAGCCTTGGGCGGGGAAGGGAATTGATGGAGATTGCCCACTCCACATCCAAACCTATTATCATCCACAAAGCCAATACCGGAGAGGGAAGCCGCCAGATTGCAAAGTTTCACACCGCCGCCTTAGCCAACGACGACAGGGTCGTGGAAGCCGCCCTGAAACAGGCCGACATCATCCGCACCAAGGACTTCCGATCCTTTGTGAATGCCGTGAAGATCCTCTCTCTGCCACCCTGCAAAGGTAAAAACCTGGTAATCATCTCACGCTCCGGAGGGATCGGTGTGGTGGCCGCCGACTCGGCAGAACGACACGGATTTCGACTTCTTCCCCCTGACCCAAAACTCCAGGAGCAGTTCCATAATCTCTTTCGGGCAAAGGTGATCCAGCCCACCAATCCGCTCGATCTCGGAGACCTCTTCAACTTCGACCTCTACACGAGCATCCTTGAACAGGCCCTTAGATTCCCGATGGTCCATGGAATTCTTTTCCAGCACTCCCAAAGGGGACGGGGACGTAGTTAAGTTATTTAAATAACTTCGGACGTTCAGAGTTGCCGATAAAAATTATTTAAAAAATTTAACTACGTCCCCATGAGCCTCGCTCGTCGGTGGCGACGTCGGCCGGAGAGTTGTTGGGCTTAACCTGGGTATGCGCCTTACCACCTGAAATAACCCAACGAAGAATCTTTACCCACAGCGACCAT
>JASEHH010000300.1 GCA_030017685.1 Thermodesulfobacteriota bacterium
CCTGGATTCCCATGAAGGATGAAGAACCTAACAGATCCCGAGTCCAACATAGTTAAAAGTCGTCTTTTAATCATCCGCATGTTATGTTTACAAAAAACTTATAAACATAGTGCCACAGACTTATAATAGAACTATTTTGTTTTGATATACGCAGACGCGATTGCAGGCTAACCATATAACAGCCCTTTTTATGATATTTTACATGAATTGACTGCCACGTATCATTTTTTGCTTGACATTTCTATATAATGTGATATAGTGGCAATATGTTTAACAGTAAACCAAATAAATTAACAAATATGGCCCGCTTCTTTCTCGAACCCAGGAATACGACTCACCGGCAATACGAAGCCCTCCGGGCCTACTTCGTTGAGGATCTGTCTTCGGCCCAAGTCGCCCGCCGCTTCGGGTATTCCCCGGGAAGCTTCCGCGTCCTGACTCACCAGTTCCGCCAGCATCCAGATCGCCCCTTTTTCCTTCCCCCTCAGAAGGGGCCTCAGGCTACCCCTAAAGCCGACCGTGTCCGGGACAAGGTCGTCGCACTGAGAAAGCAAAATCTGTCCATCTATGATATCAGCCGGGTCCTGGAGGAGAGCGGGCAAAGGGTAAGCGCCGTTGCTGTCTCTTTGATTCTCAAGGAAGAAGGGTTTGCCCGTTTGCCTCGAAGAAGGGACGAGGAGCGACTTCCAGGAACCCGGCCCGAGGTCGCAGAGGTTGCCGATGTGAACCGGCTGGATCTCTCTGTCCGGCAATTCCGGACCCAATTCGGGGGGCTGTACCTGTTTGTCCCTTATCTGGCCCAGATCCCTCTGGAGAGGTTGCTCGAAGAGGCGGGGTTCCCTGGGACAAAGATGATTCCCGCCGCGCAGGCGATGCGTTCCCTTCTGGGTCTCAAACTGTTTGGAAGCGCTCGGCACAGCCATGTCATGAGCTATGTCCTGGACGAGGGGCTGGCTCTGTTTGCGGGGCTCAATGTCATTCCCAAACGTTCCTTTCTCACCGAATATAGCTGTCGGATTGATCCGGCTTCGTATCCCGGGTTGATGCGGCTGTGGTTTGATGCTGTAGGACGACTCGGACTTTCGCGGGGCAGTTCGTTTGATCTGGACTTCCATACCATTCCTTTCCACGGTGAGGATGCCCTGATGGAAAAGCATTATGTTACCAAGCGGAGCCGCCGTCAAAAGGGGATTCTGGCTTTCCTGGCCCAGGATGCCGAAAAAAGAGTGTTCTGCTATGCCAATGGACAATTGCGCAAGGACGAGCAGAATGAGGAGATTCTTCGATTCGTCCAATTCTGGAAGCAACGAACTGGGAAACTTCCCGAGGAACTGATCTTTGACTCCAAGCTGACGACCTATGGGCATCTGAATCAGCTCAATCAGATGGGGATTGCCTTCATCACGCTCCGGAGACGTTCTGCCAAGATGCTTCGGGAGATTTATCAGGAGCCGGTTTCGGCTTGGCGGCGAATTGAGCTTCAGGGCGTTTCTCGGATCTACAAGACCCCACGGATTCTGGACCGCCGGATACAACTGCGTGACTATCAGAGACCGCTTCGTGAGGTTGTCATCGATGATCTGGGGCATGAGGAACCGAC
>JASEHH010000301.1 GCA_030017685.1 Thermodesulfobacteriota bacterium
CAGAGCTGTGATGTCTGTATCAGGGGATGCCCTGCCGAATTGATCCCGGAATATCGGAAGGAAGAAGAGAGTCTCAGGGGAGCCCTTTATCAGGGAAAGATCCGTGAAGTTCCCCGGAAGGGAAGTGTTCCGCTCCCTCCCTGTCAGGAGGCCTGCCCGATCCATCAGGACGCAAGGGGCTATGTGGCCCTGATTGCCAAAGGGAAGTTTAAAGAGGCTCTCGAATTGATCCGCGAGGTCAACCCCCTGCCTGCGGTCTGCGGATTCATCTGTCACCATCCCTGTGAAGAGGCCTGTTTGAGAGAAGAGGTGGATCACCCCGTTCCCATCCGGTTGCTGAAACGGTTTATCGCAGAGCATGACCGAAAAAGAGAGAGGCCCAAGAAAGGGTTAAGGAAGAGGCCTGAAAAGATCCTGGTGGTGGGCTCCGGGCCTGCTGGTCTGGCCTGCGCCAATGACCTGAGCCTTTTTGGCTTCAGGGTGACAATCTTTGAGGCCCTTCCTGTGCTCGGAGGAATGCTCACCGTCGGAATACCTGAATTTCGACTGCCCAGAGAAGTTATCAAGATGGAGATTGACGGGATCAGAGAGTTAGGCGTTGAGATGGAGACCAATCATCCCTTTCGTTTTGATGGGAATGGCAGGACTCTAAAAAGATCCGGGTTCGACGCCATCTTTCTTTCGATAGGAGCCCACCGGAGTTCAAAATTGGATGTTCCGGGCGAGTCTCTCCACGGAATCTTTCCGGGCGTCGAGTTTCTGAGGGATATCAATCTCGGAAGGAAAGTAGAGTTGGGGAAAAAAGTGGCAATCCTTGGCGGTGGAAATGTGGCCATTGATGTGGCCCGCTCCGCCCTTCGTCTCGGTTCGAAGGGGGTTGATCTCTATTACCGGAGATCGAGGAAAGAGATGCCAGCCATCCCTGAGGAGGTGGAGGAAGCGATCAGGGAAGGAGTTGAAGTTCATCTTCTCACCGCTCCGGTCAGGATGATCGGAAAGGGCGGAAAAGCGATTGGAATGGAGTGCATCCGGATGCGTCTGGGTGAACCCGACGAGAGGGGAAGAAGAAAACCCATCCCGATTCAAGGCTCCAATTTCAAAGTCAATGCGGAGACGATCATCTCAGCCATTGGCCAGAGAGTGGATCAAAGGGCATTAAAGGGGCTGGAGAAGAATCCGGATGGAACGATTCAGGTCGATCCGGAGACAGGCGAGACAAGCATGAAAGGCGTCTTCGCGGGCGGGGATATGGTCACCGGACCGGGCTGGGCCATTGACGCCATCGCCGCGGGAAAAAAAGGAGCGGAAGCGATTCGCCGGCATCTGTCGTAAAAAAGTGTCGGATAGTCATATCGTCCCATAGTCTTTTAGTCAAATACTATTAGACTAAGAGACTACAAAACTATGAGACTAATCACTCCGAATTCCTAACTATGGATATGACCAAAGAATGTAAAAAAGAAACCGTTCCAAAAATAAAGCGAAAGGCCCTTTCGGTCAAAGCGAGAAGGAAAAGCTTCTCTCCTGTTGAATATGGCCTTCTGAGGGAAGAGGCCATCAAAGAGGCGGAGCGCTGTCTGGGCCTGAGGGAGTGTCAGT
>JASEHH010000303.1 GCA_030017685.1 Thermodesulfobacteriota bacterium
GCTGAAGGTCGGTTCGAGCAAGGGTTATCGTCTGCCACCTGAGATTTGTGCCATTCTGGAGTCCTGGAGCCGGATCGATCCGGATCGGATCAATCTTTCGCAGGCCGCTTACGAAACCGACGTCCTGATCATCGGAGGAGGGGGAGCAGGGACAACGGCTGCGATTGTAGCCCGGGAAAATGGGGCCAGGGTCCTCATGGCCACGAAACTGAGACATGGCGATGCCAATACGATGATGGCTGAGGGCGGTATCCAGGTGGCTTCCCAGCCGGGCAAGGATTCTCCTTATTATCACTATTTCGATACGATCGGAGGGGGACACTTCAAAAATGTCCCCGAACTGGTTTACACCCTTGTTACACAGGCGCCGTCCATCCTTGGCTGGCTGGAAGAGCTGGGCGCAATGTTTGATAAGAACCCGGACGGAAGTTTTAAGATCTTTCATCTCGGCGGGACCAGCAGGAAAAGAGTTCATGTGGCTGCAGATATCACCGGGGCAGAGATTATGCGGACGCTGCGGGATGAAGCAAGAAACCGGGAAGGAATTGAGATTTTGGAATTTCAACCGGCAGTGGAACTGGTCCTGAACGAAAAGGGACACTGTGCAGGAGCGGTTCTCTATAATCTCGAGACAGAAGAGTACCTCCTGGTGAAGGCGAAAGCGGTCATCCTTGCAACCGGTGGGTCAGGCCGGCTTCATATCGGCGGGTTTATGACGACCAACCATTACGGCGCCACAGGCGATGGTCTGATCCTCGGTTACAGGGCGGGATTAGAAGTCTGCCTCCTCCACACCACGCAATACCATCCCACTGGAGCGATCTTTCCGGAACAGGCGGAAGGGCTCCTCATCACCGAAAAATTCAGAGGGGCAGGAGCTCATCTCATCAACGTCGATGGAGAACAATTTGTATTCGAACGGGAGCCGAGGGATGCCTGCGCCTCTTCCATTATCAAAGAGTGTGTGGAAGTCGGAAAAGGGATATCGAC
The DNA here is from genome assembly GCA_030017685.1 of Thermodesulfobacteriota bacterium. Lineage (GTDB taxonomy): Bacteria > Desulfobacterota > BSN033 > BSN033 > UBA1163 > RBG-16-49-23. The sequence goes on from JASEHH010000303.1 coordinate 991, forward strand.
TCCTGCCGGAAAAGTGGGTGTCTGGCTCGATACGCCCATGATCGATCTCCTAGACGGAGAGGGGGCATTGGCCAAGAACTTTATCGGCAAGTATAAGATTTTTAGAAGGTACGGGATTGATATTACGAAAGAGCCGATTCTCATCTATCCCACACTCCACTATCAGAATGGAGGCCTGAAATTTGATGAAAATGGAGAAACAACAATCCCCGGCCTATTTGCGGCGGGTGAGGTAACCGGAGGTGTTCAGGGAGAGAACCGTCTGGCTGGAAATTCCCTTTTAGATGTTCTGGTCTTCGGGAGGATTGCAGGGAAGAACGCGGCCCTTTATGCGAGGGAGAAGGCTCAGGGTGGGCGCCTCACGTTCGATCATGTCAGGAGATTCCATCAGGAGTTGAAAGAGGCAGGGGTTGACCGAAAGAAGATTTCGCCTATTCTCCTTCCGGACTATTCGAATCCCTTGGTTAGGGATAGGCAGTTGACCACAGAATATCAGGGAACGATCAGGTAATTCCCTTGGGATGAAAAATCACAAGCTGCCGATTATTCTCTTATAAGAGTTGTGATCTCCAATCCAGAACCAATAAAAGGTAT
>JASEHH010000302.1 GCA_030017685.1 Thermodesulfobacteriota bacterium
TTATGCAACTTAGGAAACAACGTCCCCCAAATATCTTGTCTTTCAATAAAAAAGGGGTTCTTCTCCCAAAAGTGATCATGCGATTAAAGGCAAATCAGCACAGCAATGATAGATGGCGGAGATAAAGTGGTCTGAGTTTCGGAAGCCAAAGGAGCGATGACTAACCAGTTTGATCTTGTTGTTCATCCCCTCCAGGGATCCATTGGAGATCCGGAGTTTGGTCCAGGCCAAAAGACCTGGAAGATGATCTTTAACCAGTTTGGCGAATTTGATGATTGGCTCCAGCCGGGAATGGGTCGCCCACCAAAGACATTGTTTGAGATGGGCTTGGGCTCGGGCTTCCTGGCGGTAATCCCAAAACCTCTGAAATTCTTCTTTGAGGTAGTAGGCCCGGACGATGGGCAGGTTGAGTTTGAGGAGATGGGAGAGTCGCCCATGTTCTTTGGGGGTCAGGTTCCAGGGGTTCTTGAGGAGAATAAAGCGAGTTTTTTTCAAGTCCACTTTCTCTTGCCCAGCCAGTTTTCGGACTTCGGCTCGGCGCACTTCATCCAGGGCCTGGTTCAGGTGCTGGACGACATGGAAGCGGTCAAAGACTAGGGTGGCCTGAGGGGCATGGGTTTGAACGGAAGCAAAGTACGGAGCCCACATATCCAGACAGATCGTCTGCACGGTCTGCGTCCTGCGTTTGCCCAGCCAAGCAAAGAAGGAATCGAGGGTTTCTTGTTTCCGGTCTTGGCCGACCCACAAGAGTCGGCCCCGTTCCAGGTCGTAAACCAGGGTAAGGTATTGATGCCCTTTCTTGCGGGAGACTTCATCGACGCCCAAGATATGCAGGGGTTTCAGCTTTCTCTTTTTCAGCCCATCGGCGACGACCCGCTTCACAATCGTTGCCACCACCTTCCAGTCCAGCCGGAAATATTCAGCTACCTCTTTGCAGGAGAGTTTCTTGGCCATCAAGGCTACGGCCTGGGCCAAGGCCTGGGTGACTCTGGCCCACCTCTTAGCCCAAGAAACTTTCTCCACCCTCAGGCCGCAGCGGGGGCACTGGACACGGAAAGGCCGATAAGTAATCCAGAAGGGTTCATCTCGGAGCGAAAGGTCTTTCCAGGATCTCTGGCGGAGTCGGCCGCGGGTCCTTTTGACTTCCAGACGACACTGGCTACACGTAAGGCGACGGTTGCCCAGCCGTTCTACCCGAGCGACCCAGCCTTCTTCTGTCTGGACGATTTCGATTACAAAATGGGCTTTCATTTTCAAGCTTTTCCTGATAAAAGTTTCCATACGCATCGGCCTCGGATCTCCTTTCCGCCAGCTTTGGTTTCAACAGAAAGGATAATGTATCCGATTTGCCGGTGCGTTTCTATTCTAAAGAGGTCGATCGCATTCTGGGGAGGGGCGGAAGTTACCCACAGCCCCGTCGCTCACCTGCTCCTGAAGGGCGTCGCTCCGGGGCTATGGATAACTTCCGCCGGCGCCCTTTGGGAAGCTAAAAACCTTCAAATCTCCGGTACACTTTTGGGAGAAGAGCCAAAATTCTTCCCCACTATGCATTTTCCATTACTCCATCATTCCATTATTCCTTTA
>JASEHH010000304.1 GCA_030017685.1 Thermodesulfobacteriota bacterium
TTGTTTGATGGACATATGCTTGATGAATCCGTGGTAATTGATGAAGAAGGGACAGGAATCGGAATATTCTTTTAATCGTGATTCATTGGAGAGGACACACTGTCTTTGGCAGGTGAAAGTTGCTCTTTGGAATTTATAATCGAAGCCGTTGGGCCGGCAGAGGACACCGCAAGGGGCGAAGGGCCAACCATTTCGATCATAGCCTCGAAGTTTTAGGGTTTCGAGGGAGACATCCTCATTGCGGACGTTATAGCCGATGAGGGGAATGGAGCCTGTGGCTCTGGCATAGTCGTAATTGTGGAATTCATCGTATTTGGCATCGGCCAGATCGATTTTGGTATAGGGGTGATGCCTTGAGATCTGTTCTTTGAGGGGGATAAACTGATTTCCTTCTTCGGCATTTCCGGAGATGGAGAGGCAGCCGACAGGGAGTTCGATGCCTAAGGAGAGTTCGATCGAAGTATTGATGATGGCATTGTATCCGAAGATCTTCTCGACCTTATCAGGGTTTTTTGGATTTCTTCTGACGCCGATACGGGCCTCGGTATCGGAGGGGAGTTTGGGGCAGCGGAAGAAGAAAGAGTCGATCTGATCGAGGCTAATGCTGTGGAAATGGGTCTTTCGGACGCTGACATCGAGGCCATGGGGTTTTAGTACTTCATCGACTCCGAAGATCTTGCCAAAGGGGCTTGGCTGTTCGGGATCGGCGATTTTAAGAGACAGAGTCAGCAGATCGACTTTAGGTTTAAGGACTCCTTCGGGGAAGCGACTGGAGGGGCAATCGACACGGACCTTGATCTCTTTGCCGAGGGCGAGGCGTTTGGGGTCTTGCAATTTATAGAGGATTCTTCTTCGGACATTTTCGATCAGGCCCTTGAACTCAATGGATTTACACTCCTCGCAGAAGTAAGTGCAGCCTTTGTAGTGGGAGTAGGAGGGAAAGAGGGTACCGTCTGTAGAGAGGATGTTAAAGGAGAGAAGGCCTAAAAGGCGAACGATCTCAACCAGGACCTGAGAGATTTCGATATAAAGGGTTTCTCCTAAGCGATCTTTGAGATGAGTGAAATCGGCATCCCTTGGGATATGAGAAAGAGAGATACCGGCATAGAGGCGATAATGTTTTCCCTTCTCTTGATCCCGGACCGTGGAGAGGAAAGTCTTTAGATCGGAGAACTTTTCCAGGTATCGGAACAGCTCCAGGAGGAAGAGGCTGACGGGATCGTAGGCATGGCCTCCCACGAAAGAATAGGCCGAGGCGCAGATGGACCTGACGAAGGAGAAGTCGATGAGGGAAGTGACAAAGCGGGAGAGCCCGCCGGCAATCTCTCCGGAAGGATTGATCTTGATCCTTCTGGGGACAAAGCAGTAGTAGGAAAGGAGCCTGTTTTTCGATTTAGGGAAGGGCTGCTGATGTTTGAGGTTAATGGCAATACGGATCTGGTTGAGTTTTTTAATCACATTCCCTAAATGGAAGGGGAAGAGATTTCTCATCGGTTCAGCAGTGCTTCTCGAAAGTCTTTGGTCAAAGGGTAGAGATAGACGTCCTTGATGATGCCATGATAGAGAGAGACATTTCCTTTTT
>JASEHH010000117.1 GCA_030017685.1 Thermodesulfobacteriota bacterium
GGTTCGAAGTAAGCCTTTTCGATCACCCTGAAGAAGAGGATCGCATTGAGCAGACTGCTTGTTAACAGGACAACGACAAAGAGCCACTGCTTCGAATCGATGGCTCCGAGGACGAGATACCACTTGCTGAAGAAGCCGCAGGTGGGGGGAATTCCGACCACTGAAAGGCCGGAGAGGACGAAAGCGGCCATGGTAAGGGGCATCTTCCTGTGGAGCCCTGTGAGTTGGTCGATCTTTCGAGACCATCCCTTGTAAGTGATGGCCCCTACAATCAGAAAGAGGCAGGCCATCATCAGTCCATCGTTCAGAATATGAAGGATGGCTCCGGTGAGGCCGTTTCGATTTCCAAATCCGATGCCGAGGGCAATGTATCCGATCTCTGCGATCAGGACATAGCCCAGCATCCTCTTGAGATCGGTCTGGGCCAGAGCAAGGATGCACCCGAAGAGGACCGCAAAACCAGCGACCCAGCGAAGAATCAGGGCTGCCGGAATCGTTTCGATGAAGAAGGCCGGTGGAAAGACGGTGAGGATGATCCGGATCATCACATAGGCTCCCACCTTTGTGGTGAGCGGAGCCACGAGAGAGCTGACGGCTGATGGGGCATAGGTGTAGGCATCGGGAAGCCAGACATGGAGTGGAAAGAGCGCCATTTTGATGGCAACCCCGACCATAAAGAAGGCAAAGGCCATGATCACGACCTTTGATGAGGAGAGGCCGGGGAGAAGTTTTGTCAGGTCTGCCATGTTGAGGGAGCCGGTGACGATATAGAGATAGCCGACGCCAAGAAGGTAGAAGCAGGCGCCGATCGTCCCGTAGATCATATAGTTGAAACTTGCAAAGGGGGCGCCATCCTCGCCGATGGCGATGAGGGCATAACCTGCGATGGAGGCGATCTCTAAAAAGACATAGAGATTGAAGACGTCGCCGGTGACCACCATCCCAAGAAGTCCGGTGACCTGAAGGAGAAAGAGGCAATAGAAATAGACGGCCTTCTCGGGGAATTCCCTCTCCACCATCCTCTTCGAGGAGATCCCGATCAGGAGGCTGATGGCCGAAACGATGAGGGCCACAAAACCATTGAGGTGATCGATCACATATTCGATGCCCCAGGGAGGGGCCCACCCTCCGAGACGATAATGGAGAATGCCATGAGAAAGGACATCGCTGAGGATGGCAAGGGAGGAGAGAGCGACCATAGAGAGGCTGATGACCATCAGGGGATAGCAGAGACTTTTTCTGAACGATCCGGCGATGATGATCAGAAAGGCCGAGATCAGGGGAACGACGATGATCAGGATGGGAAAGGGAGAATCGCTCATCTTCTTAGCCTTAAGATTTCGTCCTCCTCGAGGGTATGGTATCTCCGGTAGATCATCAATAGAAGCGCCAGCGCCACCCCGAAGGTGGAGACCATGACGACGATGGCGGTGAGCATCAGGACATGGGGCAGGGGATTGATATACTGGCCGGCCTGGATGGCACTTGCTCCGTGTTCCACAATGGGAATGGTTGCGCCCTTCTTTGAACCCGTGGAGATGAAGTAGAGAATGATCGAGGTCTGGAAGATATTCATCCCGATCAATTTCTTGACGAGATTCCTCTTGCCGATCATCGCATAGAAGCCGATCATCATGAGACAGATGTAAATCCAGTAGTTGTATTTGCCGACGATAAATTCCATCTTACTCCGGCCTTCCCTTCTCTTTCTCCTCTGATGATAGGTCGAGAAAGATAGAGACCATTACTGCCATGACCGTGATTCCCACACCCACCTCGATCCCGAATATCCCCATGGACCGCGCTCCCACAAGGTCAACGGGCAGTATCTGATGCAGTTTTCCATAATCCAGGTATTTTCCGCCAAAGAAGAGACAGGCGAATCCGATGCCCGAATAGATGATGACACCCAGACTGCAGAGAAGAAGGACAGCCCTCCTGCTCAAGCGTTTCTTCATCTCTTGAATGTCGTGAGAGAGGCAGAGGAGGATGAAGCTTGCACCCAGGATCACCCCTCCCTGGAATCCTCCTCCGGGACTGCCATGTCCGTGGGCAATGACATAGAGCCCATAGACCTGGATGAAGGGGATGAGAAGCCTGCAGACCGTCTGGACAATGACATCATAGAAATGCGAGATCACTTTCCAAACCTCCTGATCAACAGGATGCAGGCGATTCCAGCGGTGAAGATAACGGTCGTCTCGCCAAGCGTATCGTATCCTCTGTAATCTGCAAGGACAGAGGTAACCATGTTGGGGACCGCTGTCTCTTCAACCGTCTTCTCGATATATCTCGGAGAGACATGCAGACTGGCCGGAGAGGCCGGGTCACCCCAGTCAGGCATATCCGCTGTTCCATAGATGAGAAGCCCTCCGGTCAGGCAGACAGCAATCAGGGCAGTCCACTTCAATCTTTGCTCCTCCTGGTCGTTTTTAGAATAGCTACAATGAAGAAGATCGTGCTCACGCCTGCTCCAACAGAGGCTTCGGTGAAGGCCACATCGACCGCTCCCATCTCCGCCCAAAGAAGGCACATGAAAAAACTGTAGGCCCCGAAGATGATGGCGGAGCTCAAAAGGTCTTTCACCGCAATGGAGGCGATGGCACAGATGAGGACAAAAGCGAGGAGGATCAGATCGAGCTGCCAGATCATCTTACTTCCTCCTCACTTCCCCATCCCTTAGATCTTTTCCATCTTTGGTCCAGGGCGAGATTTTAGAATCGAAGGCGGCCCTTAGCAGTGCATGGGTGGCAGTTGGACTGGTGAGAAAGACAAAGACGGCGATGAAGAGGATCTTGACGCTGGTCAATGTCAACCCTGTATAAAGGGCCAGGCCTAATAGGGAGAGGAGGGTGCCCAGGGTGTCGCTCTTTCCGGTGGCGTGCATCCGGGAGTAGAAATCCGGAAATCGCAAAAGACCGATGGTTCCGGTCAGGTAGAAGAATGTTCCGGCGCAGATGAGAAGGATGGCGATGATCTCCATCTACATGGCCCCCTTCCTCTGAAAGTATTTTGCGGCTGCGAGCGTGACGATGAAATTGAGCAGGGCATAGACCAGGGAGATATCGACGAACATATCGATCCTCTTATAAATGAATCCGATGAGGACAAGAATTATCAGGGTTTTGGTTCCGATGACGCTCGTTCCGACGAGGCGATTGAAGACACCCGGCCCGAAGACGACGCGATAGAGACATAACAATACGAAGAGACCGAGGATGATGCTGATGGTGAGAAAAAATTGTTCCAAGTTCATTCCTCCCTGTAAATGCTGGCGACCCTTTCTTCCATATCACCCGTTAGCAGATCATCGGCCACCTTCTGGTCGATGGAATGGACATAGAAATGGTCCTTGTGGATGAGGACCGTAATCGTGCCGGGGGTCAGGGTGATGGAGTTGGCAAGGGTCGTCAAAGAGATATCCGACTTCAATCTCACCTTGAATCGAATGATGTGAGGGTCGATCAAGGAATACATTTTGGGATGAAGAACAAGATAGGCCACATGGAGGTTGGCGAGGACAATCTGATAAAGGAGCCAGAACAGGTATTTTAGGAAGCGGAGGATCTGAAAGAGATGGCTCTTCGTCACACTTTTTTGAGAAAAGAGGAGGTCACCGGAGATCAGGGAGACCAGAGCACAGGAGATGATCCCAAGGGAGAGATGGAAAAGGTCAAACATACCCGAGAGGAAGATCCAGAAGCCGAATAAAATGATGAAAGTTGTAATAAAGGCCATTAGCATTCCGGAGAAAGATTATGTTAAAAATTGCACAGATACTATCCAAAAAAAGACCATTAGTCAACCCCTTGCGCCGGGGTGGAAAACATCGGGTTGACAGGAGGTCTAATTTTGAGTAAAGTCCATTTACCCCGTTAGAAATAATGCCACGCTCGGTTTTGAGTCACAGCGACTGAAATTTCTAATGGGGTAAACTTGCCAATGAAGATCCATATCAGAATTAAAAACTTCATTTCAAAACACCTGTCCCCTTCGAGAATCTTTATCCTCAGTTTTACCGGGGTCATCTTCATCGGAGCCGTTCTTCTATGGTTTCCGTTTTCGGCTTCAAAGGGCCAACTCCGTTTCATCGACGCACTCTTCACCTCTGCCTCAGCCGTCTGCGTCACAGGTCTTGTGGTGATTGATAATGGGATGGATCTCTCCACTCTGGGTCAGGTGATCACCATTTTCCTCTTTCAGATCGGGGGATTGGGCATCATCACGTTTTCGACCGTCTTTTTTGTTTTGATGGGACGGGGGATTTCGTTCAAGGGGAGGGAGATTGTCCAGTCCACATTTCTCCATACCCGGAGAAGGGATTTTTTCATCATTCTGAAGTCGGTCCTCTTCTATACGCTCATCTTCGAATCGATTGGAACCTTTCTCTTATTCATTCGGTTTTCCAGGGATTTCCCGGCGGGGACGGCCCTCTATCAGGCGATCTATCATGCCATTTCCGCCTTCAACAATTGTGGATTTTCGCTCTTTTCGGATAGCCTGATGAAATACCAGGGAGACCTCCTGGTCAATCTCACGGTGATGGGATTGCTTGTCATCGGGGGGATCGGCTTCATCGTCCAGTATGAAGTCTTCTCAAAATGGAAGGGGGTTCAGAAAAGACTCTCTGTTCATAGCAGGATGGTGCTCATCACCACAGCCGTTCTCATCTTTACCGGCGCTTTTTTCTTCTATTTCTTTGAGCGGAATCATCTTCTCAAGGATGCGCCCCTCCTGAACACGATCCTGGCTTCGTTATTCCAGTCGGTCACTCCGAGGACCTGCGGATTTAATACCGTCGATATTGGACTTCTGACCAATGCAACCCTTTTGCTCATGATCGTTCTTATGTTCATCGGAGCTTCTCCGGGGTCGACCGGTGGAGGCATCAAGACGACGAGCACAGCCCTCCTTCTCCTGATGATCTGGCACCGGTTAAGGGGAAATGAGGAGGTAAATCTTTTTTCACGGACGATTCCGAGGGAAGTTGTCAGCCGCACCCTCTCCATCATCTTTGCCTCTGCCTTTTCAGTCTCAATCATCACATCGATTCTGCTGGTCACTGGAGGAGGGAATCTCCCACCCCTGGAAAGCCGCCACTTCTTTGTAGAGTATCTCTTTGAGACGGTTTCTGCATTTGGCACGGTGGGGCTGTCCATGGGAGTGACTCCGAAATTAAATGACGTTCAAAAAATTGCAATCATTCTGATGATGTTTGCGGGAAGAGTAGGGCCATTGACCCTCGCCTTCTCTCTCTCCCGTACTAAAAGTGGCAAGGGGTTAACCTACGCCGAAGAAGGCGTTATGGTAGGATAATATTCCATATGTTTGGGTTAGGGGTACGGTTAGGTACGGTTACGAAGCCCGTTTCGGTTACTGGTTAAGGTTACGTGTAAAGCATTAAGAGACGTTAAACGTAGCCTTTTATTAACGATACGGGCATCGTTACCGTGACCGTTGGACGAAACCTATTTTCTAATTGAAATGGAGGAGATCAGATGAAACGGGTCGTTGTGATTGGATTGGGGATTTTTGGTTTCAATATTGCCAAAGACCTCTTTGAAAACGGATTCGAAGTGGTGGCCATTGATAAGGACAAAGAGGTGGTTCAGAAGATCAAGGATTTCTCCACACAGGCAATCCTGGCCGATGGGACGGACAAAGAGGTGATGGAATCGATAGGCATCCAGGAGGATGATGTGGTCATCGTTTCCTTTGGAGAAGACTTGGCTGCCGCCACTCTCCTCACGCTTCACCTGAAAGAGATGAAGGTGAAACGGATTATCGTCAAGGCCCCCGATGAGGATCACAAACATGTCCTGGAAAAAGTGGGTGCAACAGAAGTGATCATTCCTGAGAAGGAAATGGCGGATAAGATAGCGAAGAGCCTGATCTCCCCGAATGTCCTCGATTATATTCCTCTCTCCGATGACTATACGATCTGCGAACTAGTTCCTCCCTCCGGTTTTATGGGAAAGGCGATCGGAGAACTTCATCTGAGGAGTAAGTACCACATCGAAGTGATTGCCATCAGGGAGGTGCTTCCCGAGAGGATCAGAATGGTGCCCCGTGCCGATTTTGTGATAAAGGACAGCGATATTCTGGTCGTCATCGGCAAGGAAGAGGATATCCAAAAAATCAGATAGGGAGATAGGGAGGACAGGAGATAGATGAAGATTGCCATCATCGGAGCCGGAGAGGTGGGATTCTACCTGGCCCAGAGACTCTCTTTAGAGAAACATGATCTGGTCATTATCGATAACGATCCGGAGAAATGTGCCCATGCCCAGGAGGCTCTCGATGTCTCGGTGATTGAGGGAAGCGCTTCAAGCCAGAGCGTTCTGAAAGATGCAGGTCTGGAATCAGCCGATATGCTGATTGCGGCATCAGGCGTGGATGAGATCAATCTGATTGCCTGTATGATCGCCTCAAAAATGGGGGTGAGAAGAAAGATTGCCCGGGTCAGAAATCCGGATTATTATGAAAAATCATCCATTCTTAAGCCTGAAGATCTCGGGGTGGACCTTTTCATCCATCCTGAAGAGGAGGTGATCGAGGAGATCACCCGGCTCCTCATGCGGGCCTCAGCCTCGGAAGTGATTGAATTTGAAAACGGGAAAGTTTTGGTGGTGGGGTTAAAACTGGATGGTCAATGCCCGAATTTGAACAAACCGTTGAAAGAGATCGGACGCGAAGAGGAGAGGAGAAATATCCGGGTGGTGGCCATGCTGAAGGGAGAAAAGACAATCATTCCGACCGGAGAGGACTATTTCAGCAAAAACGACCAGATCTTTGTGGTCGCCAAGCGGGAAGGCCTTCCCCATGTCCTCTCCCTCACCGGGAAAACAGACCAGAAGCTTGATAAGATCATGATCCTGGGAGGAGGAAAAATCGGAAGAGGACTGGCAGCGAAATTGGAGGAGCAAATCGAAGTCACCCTTATCGAATCGAACAAGGAAAAATCGGTGAGAATCGCCTCCCAACTTAGACGGACGGCGGTCTATCAGGCAGATGGAACAGAGATCGATACTCTTGCAAGAGAAGGCCTCCTCAATATGGACGCCTTCATTGCCGTGACCGGGGATGATGAGAATAATATCCTGTCCTGTTTGTTAGCCAAACATCTCGGGATTCACAAAACCATTGCCCTGGTCAATAAACCAACTTATCTTCCACTCCTGCCTGTCATCGGAATCGACTCGACCGTTAATGTCCGTCTCTCCACCGCAAGCGCCATCTTGCGATTTATCAGAAGAGGCGCCATCCTCTCCGCGGCCACCTTTCATGGGATTGATGCGGAGGCCATCGAATTTGAAGTCATGAAATCGAATAAAGTAACCGGGAAGCCGATAAAAGACCTCGGGTTGCCAAAGGGGTCTCTCATTGCGGCTGTGGTTCGAAAGGAAGAGGTCTTCATCCCCCATGGGAGGAGTTCCTTGGAGCTTGGAGATAAAGTGATCGTTATTGCTCTGCCAAAAGCGATTTCTGCTATCGAAAAAAGATTTTCATAAATGAAGAGAAGGCGTTGAAACTTTCTAATATCATTTATACCCTGTCCAGTCTCTGGCTGCTCCTCAGCGGGTTCTTTGCCCTGCCCTTAGGATTTTCATTCTATTACCGGGATGGACTTCACTTCATTTATGTCTTTCAGATGATCGGGATGGGCCTCCTGAGCCTGACCTTTCGGTTTCTCATGAAAAGGCCAAAAGAACTCAGCATCAGAGAAGCCTTCCTGACCGTCACCCTGAGTTGGGTCACATTCTCACTCTTCGGCTCTGTTCCCTTCATGGTCTCAGGTCATATCCCAAACCTGACAGATGCTTTTTTCGAAACGATGTCAGGGTTTACCACAACCGGAGCCACCATTCTAACCGATATTGAAGCTCTTCCAAAGAGCCTACTCCTCTGGCGAAACATGACGCAGTGGCTGGGAGGGATGGGGGTTATTGCCCTGGCAGTGGCTGTTCTCCCCTTTTTAGGTGTCGGAGGAGTTCAACTTTTCAAAGCGGAAGTTCCGGGGCCGATCAAGGACAAGATCTCTCCTCGCATCAGCGAAACCGCTAAAATCCTCTGGGGCGTCTACCTCCTCTTCACCGTTGCCGAAATCGTTCTTCTGATGCTGGGCGGCCTCTCTTTCTTCGACTCAATTTGCACCACCTTTGGAACATTGGCCACCGGCGGATTCACTCCCACCAATGCGAGCGTTGCAGCCTACCCTTCTCCTTTTATCCATTACGTCATCATCGTTTTCATGTTTATTGCAGGGGTCAATTTCTCGTTACACTACTGGGCGCTCAGGGGGAGATTAAATTTATACCTTTCCAATCCGGAATTTCGCTTTTTTGTGGGCGTGATCGCCATTGCTACAGGGTTGATCATGACGGCGCGTTTGGCAAACGGAGAGGTTTTCTCAGAGGAATTTTTCAGGAGCACACTCTTTCAGACCGTTTCAATCCTGACGACCACCGGCTTTGTCACCCATGACTATGAACAATGGCCTTTTGTGACCCAGATCATCCTTCTCGCGTTAATGCTGTTCGGTGGCTGCACCAGTTCGACCGGAGGAGGGATGAAGAATGTGAGAATTCTGGTCGCCTTCAAATTCATGGGGTCCGAATTAAAAAAGTTGTTTCATCCTCATGGAATCTTTCCAATCAGGATGGGTGACAGGACCGTTCCCGAAGGGATGGTGTTGAATATCATTGGATTCGTTGCTTTATATATACTGATCTTCTTTCTCGGCGTGATGGCCATGGCAGGGGTCGGACTCGACATCGATACGTCCATTGGTGCGGTGGCGGCCACACTCGGAAATGTGGGGCCTGGCATAGGTATGGTAGGTCCAGTGGAAAATTATTCCCATCTTCCGGTCATGGGGAAATGGATTCTC
>JASEHH010000027.1 GCA_030017685.1 Thermodesulfobacteriota bacterium
CATTGGAAAAAACATCCTCTCTCACCTCTGCATTAAGTTAGCGCTTATGCCCCTTGGGGGAGAGGGAAAGGGTGAGGGGGTAAATTGTTTTGGGTTAACCCCTTCGGGAACTTCGCACGACATTCGGATTTCGGATTTTTATAATGTCTTTGATTACAACTGGGGCAAAGCTGGAGGCAAGTCATGCCAAGGTTCTACGTTCCCAACCCTCATATTGAAAACAATTTGTTAAAGATCGAAGGGGCGGAAGCGAGGCATATTCGGAGGGTGCTTCGCCTTAAGGCAGGAGACGAAATCATCGTCTTCGATGGTTCAGGAAAGGAGTATGGGGGAATGATCGTCAAGGAGGAGCCCACCTCTTTGGTGATTAAAGTCAGAGACCTCTTTTCCTCCAAAGAAGAATCCCCCTTTGAGATTACTTTAGCGCAGAGCCTCCTCAAGGGTGAGAAGATGGACTTTCTGATACAGAAAGCCACGGAGTTGGGGGTCAAGTGGATCATCCCCTTTTTTTCCTCCCGGTCCGTTCCCCTTCTGGACAGGTCGAAGAAGCTAGAAAGATATCGTCGTTGGGAGAAAATCGTGATCGAAGCCTCCAAGCAGTGCGGAAGAGGATTCATTCCAAAGATCGACCACATTCGTGATTACTCCGAAATGCTTTCACAGGCACCCCTTGAATCGTTACGGCTCATCCTCTGGGAGGAAGAAGGAGAAAGGTTAAAAGAGGTTTTCAAAGAATCTAAAGATAAAAAAAGGATCTTTTTCATCGTTGGGCCTGAAGGGGGATTGAGTCAGGAAGAGGTTGAGAAGTCAAAAGGGATGGGATTTATTCCCGTTTACATGGGTCAGAGAATATTGAGAGCAGAGACAGCAAGCCTCTGCCTGCTCAGCATTCTTCAGTATGAATGGGGAGATATTGGATAAAAAAAGGGGCAATTCCAATAAAGGAATTGCCCCTTTCAGAAAGGAGGGGTATGAAGGGCCTGCCCACCTTCTGCCCACAACAGGCAGGGGCAGACAGGGAGGTGTTAAGCAGCTTTTTTCTCAGAATTATCGACAAATTCCTTATATGTTTTACATTCGGTCAGAAGTTTACACTTCCTCCGGCAAACTTCAATGTGAATTTTAGGACTACCTTTTCTCTTGTCACAGATCAGATAACTCATATCTTAAAATCTCCCTTCCGGTTAAAGTAGGTTGAATTCTACATATTGGATAGTCGATATTTTAGAACACAAAATATAGAAATGTCAAGAAAAAAAATCATAATTTTACAAATTTAATCTTCTATGTTTTCAATAAGTTATAAAATCAAAGAAAGGTAAAACCATAAGTTTTTAAATCATCTCAAAGAAATTATAGATTATTTCTTGTATGTAGGCAAAAAATGGGTTGGAGGGCTCTTTTCTGAGGAACCATTTTCTTAAGGGTTGGGAGGGGGTGAATGTGGTTTTTCTTCAATGGCAATACCCAGTCTTTCAACACCTGAATTGTTTGCAACATCGAGGACTTGGACGACCCGGTCAAAGACAACGCTCTTGTCCGCCCTCACGATGACAGGTCTTGCCTTATTGAAGGCCATAAGGGCCTCCAGTTCTTTTTTCAGTTCCCTGAGGTTGGTGGGTTTACTCATTAGAAAGACTTCATTTCGACTGTTGATGTTGACGATGACGGGTTCCTTCTGGTCAGGAGGCGCTTTGATATCGGCCTGGGGAAGTTTGACGATGATTCTGGATTCCCTCATCGGGTTGAAGGTGTAGATCAAACTGAAAGCCGTGAAGAAGAAGATGAAGATGTTGAGGATAATGTCGGTGAAGGCAAGGGATTCTAAAGAGACCCTGAACTCTCGACGGGCTTTAATTTTCATCGAACACCTCCCTCCCGGGTTTGGAAAAGAAGATCGAGGAGCTCATTTCCATAATAGGTCATTTCCTGGGCATGGCTCTTGACCTTTCCCATGATGAGATGATAGAGGATGAAACCAGGGATGGCGACCGAGAGACCGGCGGCAGTGGTGATCATTGCCTGGTAGATCCCGGCAGCTAAGGCATTGACCGTGATATTGGTGCCCATCTGTTCCCAGGTCATAAAAGCCTGGATGAGTCCCACAATGGTTCCAAGAAATCCCATCATCGGCTCTACACCGATGATAATGATGAGGGCGCCTAAATATCGCTCCAGATACTGGATCTGTTCGTCGCCCTCCCGCTCCATCATCGCCTCGACCTCATCACGGTGGAGGTGGCGATTGAGGATTCCCAGCTTGAAGACATCGCCGATCGGATGTCTCACCCTGGCACACCGTTCCAGGGCTTTCTGGGCCTGACCTTTTTCGAGGTCATGGAAGATCTCCCGGGCAAAACGCGGGATGTTGAGACGGATTTTCCAGAGGGTCCAGAATCTTTCGAGGATAATCGCAAGGGCAATGACCGACCCGAGAATGATGGGGATCATGATGGGTCCGCCTTTTAGGATGAGCGAGACGAACATATGCTTTTTACCTCCCCGCCTGCCTGCGGTAGGCAGGAATGAAAAAATAGGGCAATCGAAATTGCCCTGAGTTGATAGCAAAGTGCCGGGTCGCGGAATCGAACCACGGACACGAGGATTTTCAGTCCTCTGCTCTACCGACTGAGCTAACCCGGCATCCAAATTTAACCCATTTATATTACAACCTCTCCCATGTGTCAAGAGTCAGTTTTCATCAATTTTTTCAGACACGCCGGCTTCTGCGAAGGTGGCCATTTCGTTGAGAACCTTAAGACTGGCCTCTACTAAAAATATTCCCAGGGCGGCCCCTGTTCCCTCTCCCAATCGGAGGTCGAGATTAAGCAGGGGTTTCAGACCGAGATATTCCAATATGATTTTATGCCCCTGTTCCACAGATTGATGGGCGGCAATGAGGTAGGGTTTAACCTGCGATGCGAGAGAAGTTGCGATTAAGGCAGCGGCCCCGGAGATAAAACCATCAATCACCACAGGAATTCTGTATCTGGCTCCTGCCAATATCACCCCTGCGATTCCTCCGATTTCAAATCCCCCCACTTTGGATAAAACATCAATCGGGTCCTTCGGGTCAGGCCGATTGATATCTAGAGCTTTCTTAATGGTCTCTACTTTTCGCTTCAATCCCTCATTGTCAAGGCCTGTTCCTCTTCCCGTGGCTAAGGCAACATCAGCGCCTGTTATAACGGCTGTGATGGCGCTGGAAGGAGTCGTATTTCCAATCCCCATGTCGCCCGTTCCTAATATATCCATCCCTTTTGACAACTCTTCCTCGACCAGTTCAATACCGGCTTCAATAGAGCGAAGGGCCTCCTCTCGACTCATGGCAGGTCCTTTCGTCATATTTCGTGTGCCCATAGCCACCTTCTTATCCTTCAGATCGGGATGTCGTTCAAGAACAGATCCGACTCCGAGGTCCGACACCACCACTCTTGCTCCCACATGTCGTGCTAAAACATTGATTCCAGCGCCCCCTCGAAGGAAATTGTAAACCATTTGAGGGGTCACTTCAGAAGGATAGGCGCTTACACCTTCTTCAGTGACTCCGTGATCTCCAGCCAGAGTAAAAATAACTTTATGAGCGATTTGGGGTCTTGAATTTCCTTTTATTCCGGCAATCTGAATGGATAGGGATTCAAGCTGTCCCAGAGAACCTTGGGGTTTGGTCAGATTGTCCTGCCTTGCCCGGGCTTCTGCCATTGCCTTCTCGTTGAGAGGTTTTATATTGGCGATCACCTCGTTCATCTTAACCATGATCTCCTCCTGAAAAACGATATTATCTGTAGCTTTTAATATCCAGAAACCAATGTTTCCAGAAACCTTCCCTGAGAACCGGTTCACTTTTCAATATCTCAATCCCTCTTTGAAACAAGGGGCCGTCCACCACAAGAGTATGAAATTCACCATTCTCTCCGCAGGGACAGATCTCTCTTTTTTGAAGTTCTAGAAGCATATCTTTATCGAGATATCTACCAATAAAATCTCTGCTGAAGAGATCAGCCTTGCCACTCACCACAATCGCCTTGAAACCCAGTTCTATAAATTCCTCCACAACCCTTAAAGGAGAAATATTCCAGAGGGGTTCCACAGGCACAATCTCCAGATCGTTACATACCCGTTCCACCCAATTCCGGTGTTCTTCCAGGTAGACATCCCCGAAGACCATTCCCTCAATCCCTTTGGCTTTCATCTCGGAAACCGCTGCCTTAAATTCCGTTTCATACTTCACCATGTCGGCACCCACTTCTTTCTGCATCAGTGGAATGCCGATTAATTTGGCTTGCAGATTCAGCAAAGGAGTCTCAGTGCCGTGGAAACAGCACCGTTTATATTCCTCGGAGATGAAATTGAGCAGGAATCGGACCTGATGTCCACCTTGAATGGCTTTATAACAGGCCAGACAGCTATCTTTCCCACCGCTCCAGGAACTCACCAAAATCATTTTCCGCAGTCCTCTTCAGTTAAAGGTTTTGATCTTGATCGAACCTTTAACGGCCTATTTTATGATCAGAAGGAGGAGGGTTAGAAGTTCTGAGATTTCATTTGCCGCACCAAGGATATCTCCTGTAATGCCGCCCAATTTTTTTACAAAAAAGTAACGATAAAAGAGGCTGAGAAGGCCAAGGCTCAAAAAGATCAAAAATCCCTCCACACCCGCGAGCCATAAAGCGATCCCCAATGCAGAGACGGAGGATAACACGATCTCACGAACTCCAAGGTTATCGCTAAAGGGTTTCCCCAGCCCCTCCGATCTCGCATAGGGTGACCTAAAACAGACCAAGACCATGGAATACCTTCCCATCACAACCATAACGATGAGTGAGGCATAGATGGAGGCATTTGGGATTTGATCCAGTGCAAGATATTTGGCGCCAATGAAAAGGATGAGGCTCATGACTCCAAAAGCACCGATCCGGCTGTCCCTCATCACTTCGAGGATCTTCTCTCTTGATCCTCCAGAAGCCAGACCGTCCATCGTATCTGCAAACCCATCCAGATGGAGCCCTCTCGTTAAAAAAGCAAGAAATCCAATGGTAAACCAGAGGGCGAGAGGTTTTGGAAAGAGAAAGGAAAGGAGATAATGCCCGAGAGCCAGAAGCAGGCCGATCAGGAATCCTACCAGAGGAAAGAAGGCCATTGAGCGAGCCAATCTTTTCTCATCCGGGATTAAAAATTTCCCCACGGGCAGAATGGTCAGAAACGAAAGGGCTTGAAGAAAGTCTTTCACTCTTTTCCCTTTAAAAAGATTGGGATTCCAGAAACCATGAAGATGACCGTATCAGCTCCTTCGGTAATCTTTTGATTAACCATTCCTGCGAGATCTCTAAAACGGCGGCCCAATGGTTCAGACGGCACAATTCCCATTCCCACCTCATTGGAGACGAAGATGAAGGAGGACGGGCTTCTTTTGACAGTCTCGAGCAATCGTTCAACTTCATCCATGATTTTTTGCTCATCATCCCATTTCATCAGGAGATTGGAGATCCAGAGGGTGATGCAGTCCAGCAGGGTCACTTCAATTTCATCCCCGAATTGCCTAATTTTTTCAACAACACCTATTGGTTCCTCAACCGTTCGCCACTCAGGACCTCTCGTCTTTTTATGAAGTTCTATGCGCTTTACCATCTCCTCATCAAGGGGTTCACAGGTAGCCAGGTAAATTTTACTAAAAAAATGACGATTGGCATAATCAAGGGCAAAACGGCTTTTACCGCTCCGGCATCCCCCTGTGATGAGGGTCACTTTCTTTTGGCCCATCTTTCCTCCAGGGTCTTTAAGGAATTTTTCAAATCATTTAATGAAAAAACCTCGATGGAGAGGACTCCCGTATAATTTTGAAGATGCGAGAGAATGAGGTCAACTGTTTTCCCATCCAGATTGTCAATGCCAAGATGGTCATTTCCGTTTTGAAAGCCGTGAAAGTGGACGATGGAAGATTGGGGAAGATATTTTTCCATATAGCCTTGCAAATCCTGTCCATATAGTAGGATATGGCCAAGATCAAGGCAGACGGAGAATCCAAAATCCCTCACGATGTCTTCGATCCATTCGAAGGGATATCCGAGAGTCTCAATGGAGATCTGTTTTTGGGGGATTCCCCATCCCTCCATTTTTTCGAGGCTCCGGATGAGCCGCTTCCGCCAGGAGGAGACGTCCTCCTCATCTCGACCATTTAGGTCTCTCAGAGAGAGATGGAGGGTGTAGGTTGAGGGATTGAGCGGAAGTGTCCGTTCGATCACCATTTTTAAGACAGAGATTCCTCTTGCCCTCACCTCTTCACTTCTGTCTCCGAGGAAGATGTCAATGGGGAGATGGACATTGAAATTTAATTCCTGATGCGAGGAGAGGTCCTTCAGGGCTCCGATCTCTTCCTCCTCTGGAAGATTGTTCTGGCCCTCGCTCTCAAAAAAAACCAGTTCGATCTCATCAAAAAAAGGAGCCAAATTCACCACATTGGGCATGAGATGGTCCGGATAGATATAGGAGGTCGTGGCCAATTTAAATGGCCACAACCCCTTATAAGATTTGATTAATGATGGAGATGGCTTCAAGTAGGCCCTATTAAAAATTAATTTTTATCCCTCCGAAGAAGGAAATTCCGGGAGTTCCGTACCCGCTTACTTCTTCATAATCTTTATCAAAAAGGTTATCAACACGACCAAAGATCTGGAAATTCTTGGTCAGGTCATAAGAAGCTGCCAAATTAGCTAAGGTATATCCATCGAGTTTTATTCTTCTGGAGAAGGTGGGTGGGTCCAGATCATCTCTTTTTCCCACGTAGATCACACCCAAGTTTATACTCCCTTTTTTGAGAAAAGAGTAGTTCAGATCGAGGCCGAATTTATTTTTCGGTCTCCTGAGAAGATCCCGATCCGTCCTTTTGTCCTCTGTGTCGGTATGGGTGTAGTTGAGTCGGAGGGTTAACTCCTCAATGGGTTTTACCGTAACAAAAAGCTCAGCGCCTTCGGTTTTGGCCTTGGCAATATTGATATATCCCTTTGTGAAATCAAACTGGATGAGGTCTTCAATATCGTTTTTGAAGTAAGTTGCACCAAGAACCAATCTGTTTTTGAAGAAGTTCTGTTCAATTCCAAAATCCCATCCTTTGCTCTTCTCAGGTTTGAGATTCTTGTTGCCAATTGGACCCCACAAGGTGGCAGGGGCAAATAATTGATAGAGAGAGGGAGCCTTAAAGCCGGTGCCAAAGGTTCCTTTGAGTTTGGTATCCGTCTTTCTAACCAGATAAGCAGGAGCAATCCGGTAAGTGGTCTCTGTGCCGAAGCGGCTATGGTCATCAATGCGGATCCCAACAGTTCCAAAGAATTGGTCCCACAGGTTAAACTGGTCCTGGAGGTAATAGCCTTTCATATTTGCCTTCTTCTCCGGAAAGAGGCTCTGGTCAGGCCCCCATATGCTTTCCGAATAATATTTCGACTTTCCTTCTTCCCTCTCATATTCAAAACCAAAGATGAGCTTATTGGTTTTGTGAAGTTCGAACTGATGCTGCCAGTCCAATTTTAATAATTGACCCTTGTAGTTTCCCCGTTCGAAGTCGAAGGGGTGCTGAGGATCTTTTTTGTTTTTATAATTTCTCTCATGGTCATTCACAGCGAGGCCCAATCGTTGATGCCAGAACTTATCGAAAAGAGATAGTTCTGCCTGGGTCTTTAAAAAGAACTGTTTTGAATGCTGAACATAGTTCGGGTCGTCCGCAATCCCGACTCCAAATACCCACGTATCAAGTTCAGATTTTGCGTTAATCGAACGGAGCATAAAATCAACGTTTAGATTCTCAAGAGGAGTGAAACCCAGCCTTGCCGAGAGAGAGGTGCTTTCATAACCATCCCTCTCATAATTCCCATTCTTCTTACTTGCAGCAGAAATTCCATCCGTATCGAAGCGAGATACTCCAAGTGAGTAATTAACCCATTTATTTCCTCCACTGACTCCTGCTGTCTCTCTGAAAGTTGTATACGATCCCCCTTCAGCAGATAAAAAGAACTTTGGCTTCCCTTCACCTTTTTTGGTAATGATGTGGATCACACCACCGATGGCATCAGAGCCATACAAGGTGCTTTGTGGACCACGAAGGACTTCGATGCGCTCAATATTGTCGACGGTTAAATGGGCAAAATCATAAGAGCGTCCCGGGGAGATAGGGTCATTCACTTCTACCCCATCAATCATTACCAATGTATGTTCAGAATTGGCGCCTCTGATGAAGATGGATGCACTCATTCCCGCCCCCCCGGTTCGCACCACATCCAGGCCTGGGATGCCTCGGAGGACTTCTAAGACCGAAGCCTTCTGTTTTTTTATGATTTCTTCAGATGGAATGCTCGTGATTGAACTGGCAATCTCTTCAATCGGGGTTTCAAAGCGGGTGGCAGTGACGACGACTTTTTCAAGGGTCACCTCCTTCTCCTGTGCCATAAGAGAAAAGGGAATTAAGATGAAAAGAAAAGAAGTGATGAAAAGAATGAAACGTTTCATAGAAACCTCCCCGGCCCGCTAAGGGGGCCTAAAATAGATTTTTGACCGTGAACCTGACATGGTTCACAGAGAGACCCTGAACCACGTGGGATTCAGGGCCAAGGGAAGGGTTCAAAAAAAACCCCAGCCTTCGCATCGGAAGACCGGGGATTTTACCCGCATGCACCCTTCACAGTCTTATCCTCGAAGACCTTCGAGCGAAGAATACCCAGGCAGGTTTTCTGACTCTCCCGACCTTAACTCGCCTTCCCATCCCGCCTTTGGCGGGACAGTGGCTTTTTTTGTTAAGGCACTTACCCCTAAAATATGGGGTCGGGACTACAGCGGCGGGTCCGTCCCCGACTTTCTCCGACTAAACGGAGGTCACGGGGTTCCCTTCACCTGGATATCACCATTTTAAACAAACTCCATTTAACAGATCATAAAAAGGGTTGTCAAGTTTTTTCTCAGGAGGTCTCTGAAAAACCCTTCAAATCCTTAGCAGAGACCTCTGATTACACAGATTTCAAAAAAAGATTAAACAGATTTTCTCGATTTTCAAAACATTTATAATCTGTGTAATCGTTTCATAATCTATGGAATCAGAGATTTCTGGACTTTTTCAGAAATCTCTCTCGGGATAGCTCTGTGTCAAGTTGTCGGCTGGAAACTGATCGAAATCGAAAAGGGAGATGAAGGCAATCTCAGATCGTCTCCTTCAAAATGTGGCCGTAATGAAGTTGTCTCCTGATGATAAACGACTTGATCCCCTTGACAGCCCTGCCTTCGCGAATCAGATAACGGTATAACCCGGCACGGGAGATGTCACCGACAAAGAGGGCTCCAACGAGCTTTGCGCCATCAGGGGTAAAGACCAGTTTGCGATAGGCTTTCGGGGCAGAAGCGACATAGGTTTCATAATCGGTACCGGACGTGTGAACGATCCCCATGGACACAAATGGCACATCAGCCACTTGGGTGGCGTTCAGTATACCCAGGGTGCCGGTGTATTCAGTGGGTTGGCCGGCCATATTGCGTCCGGCACAATGGCCCATCTCCACAGCATTCGTCCAGAGCCCGGTTACGATTCTTTCTCCTGTCGTGGAATCGAAGGTGACGGCAACGTCACCGGCTGCGAAGACATTGAGGGTATTGCAGGCAGTGAAACGGTCGGCCACTACGCCTTGGTCTACCTTAATATCGCTCTGACCAAGGAAGTCGACGTTGGGACGCACCCCCTTGCCGATACAAACCATCTGGCAAACGACCTCCCGGCCGTCATCCAGAAGCACCCCGTTGACCCCATTGGCATCGGATAGGATTCGGCTGGCGCTGCATCCGGTTATCATCCTTAGCCCGGCCCTGATTAAGGCGTCACGGATCAATGTGGCATCGTTTGGTTCCATCAACTGTGAAAGGACCTCCGGTGACTGGATGATCAACGTCACCTCCAGACCTCGTTCAAGCAAGGCAAAGGCCGTCTTTAGGTTCAGCAGACCACCTCCTAACATGACGGCATGTT
The DNA here is from genome assembly GCA_030017685.1 of Thermodesulfobacteriota bacterium. Lineage (GTDB taxonomy): Bacteria > Desulfobacterota > BSN033 > BSN033 > UBA1163 > RBG-16-49-23. The sequence goes on from JASEHH010000027.1 coordinate 9,998, forward strand.
TTGTCCTCTCAGCCCGGAGGGCCATGGCCCGTGCATCGGATAGGGTTCGCAATGCAAAGACACCTTCAGCCTCTATTCCGGCAATGGGAGGGATATGAGGTCGACTGCCAGTGGCAATGAGGAGTTTATCGTAGGGTAATTCCTCACCGCTCTTGATAGAAATCGTTTGATCAGTTGTATGGACTGCCTCCACCGTGGAATTAAGTCGGACATTAATATTGGCGCTCTGGTAGGGACCTTGGCCTATAAGCATCATCTCCGAGAACTTCTTTTTGCCGGTTATCATAAAGGGGATCATGGGACGGAAATAGGGCATATCCTGTTCTTTCGATAGGGCTGTGATAGAACCCTTTGAGTCCAGTTTTCGAATCGTCTCTGCAGCGGCCATCCCCGCTGCGCTTGCCCCAATGATGACATACCTGGTCTGTTTTGCTACCACATTATCTCCGCTCTTCAGAGATCATTTTTCTGGCCGCATCTTGGCGCACATCACCGGAGAACGCCTCGACGGTCCGATAAACAAGCGCCTGGGTGGGACAGGCATCCACGCAGGCGGGAGTTTTCAGGTCTGGACACCGGTCACAACGATACGCCTTGTGGGTCTCCAGATGTCGTCCAATGACCCCATAGGGACAAACCATTACACATGTCCAACACCCTATACACTTATCGCTGTTGGTAATGACCACTCCTTCTTCAGTACGACTGATAGCGCCACTGATGCAGGCGTGCATACATGGAGCATCCTCACAATGGCGACATAAAACTGGAACCTTATGATCCGTAGGCACCCATTCCACATAGACACGGTTTTTAGGAGTGGGGTGCTCTGAGATGGACTCAAAGAGGTTTTTACTTTTGGAGTGTTCCACTGTGCACGCAATGTTGCATGTATGACATCCTACGCAGCGATCCAATCTGACAAATATCTCTTTTGGTTGAGACATAATAGGCTCCTATGTGAATTTAGTTAGAAAATAAGGAGTTCGTTCAACGGAAACGGCAACGAGGCCCGTATCGTTAATAAAAGGCTACGTTTATCGTCTTTTAATTCTTTTTTACGTAACCGTTACCGAATGACGAAACGGGCTTCGTAACCGTAACCTTACCCACAGACTATTTTCATGGTTTGTGATTGCCCTACCGTCCATGGGTCATTATCTAAGTAAGTGGGAAACCTCACAAGACCTATCCCAGTCCTAAACCAGCCCGACGAGCGTCAATGGCTTGGAGGAGCTTATCTGCTGAAGATTCAGGGTCGAGATCCACAATAAAATAACCTCCTGTTAAGTCTTTCACCTTTTCTGTGAGCACCTGTGTTACCAAGGAGCTGCCCAGAACAGGAAGCATGACCCCCACGTGGGTTGGCAATCCTGCGGCAACCGCATAGGCCCCGATGGAGACAGCCTTTTCGGATACGGCCTCAGCCGCTGAAGCAACCACGGGAAGCCTGTCGGTGTCAACTCCCAAATAATTGGCGACAGCAACAGATAAAGCCACTGCCCGTGAGTTATCTACACATGAACCCATATGTAATACAGGCGGCAGAGGGCCGCCCAGGTTATTTGCTTGACCGATGGCTGTCAAGACAGCTTTCAGCCCATCGCCACATAATTCGTCCACATTGGCAGGATTCATAAAACCATGGCGCATAAGGGCTCCAGCTCCACAACCTGTGGCAACTACCAGGACATTCTCCTTCAGCAATTTTCGCGCCATGACTGTAAAATTCCTATCCTGAGGTACCTTAACATTATTACACCCGGCAAAGAGACATACACCTCTGATGTTACCAGCCTTTATATTGTCGATGAGAGGCTTGAGAGGATCTTTAGCGTCCAACCTGGATAAGGCTGCGACAATGGCTTCTACCGAAAATCCGGACACGACCGGAGTTTTAATGTTCGGAATGTCTACGGGTCTTTTTGCCCTTTTAGAAAAGTTCTTAATAGCAATACGGATCGTTTCCTTGGCTTTCTCCGATGCAGCCTCTTCTGAAAAGTCCACATGAGTGGCACCGGAAATCTTGCATATATCCATAGTTGTGATGATGGTTGTGCCCATACATTCAGCCACTGTAACCAGAGAAGGCATAATACATTGGTAATCAACCACCATGGCATCCAGGGCCCCGGTCATAATAGCCATCTCCTGGCTTACGGAGTGGGTGCAGGCTGGAATGCCATGACGCATCATTACCTCATTGCCCGTACAGCATATTCCCACCAGGTTAATCCCTGAGGCGCCGGCTGCTTTAGCCTCTTTTTCCATCTCTTTGGCAACGGATACCATCACATCGGACAAAACCGGATTGTGACCATGGACGGCTATGTTAACCGCATCAGCCTTGATCACTCCCAGGTTTGTCTCTGTGACAATCGGCTTAGGGGTTCCAAAAAGAATGTCAGCCAAATCTGTCCCCATGTAGCATCCCGCCAGATCGGCAACACTGCAGCGCAATCCGGCCAGCAACAGGTTGACTGCATCAGCGTCCACACCGTAGAGAGTGCGGTGCATAATCTCGGAAACCTCATAATCAATGCCTTTGGGAACCAGCCCCAGGTCTGTCAGGACTTTGACACGACCCGGAGTCACTACAGTTGCTGCCCATAAGACAGGGGTATCTTTTTCATGAAAATCCGCAAGAGCGGCTTTAGCCACATCCAATGCAATCTCATTTTCTTTCCGACCTTTGACTGGGATATTTAAACGGGCAGCCACTGCTTTGAGCTTCTCCCCATCCTTGACCATATAATCCCGGGTCTTGCCTTCTGCCATCTTCAGCATGGTATGAGCCAGATGTCTGGCATGTCCGGAATGGGCTGCGGTCCCAGCCGCAATAGCCCTATCTAGGCCTCGGGCCACCATAACATCCGAACTGGCACCACAAGTCCCGGTCTTGGGCTCATCCCCGAACGGATTGATTCGACAGGGTCCTTGCAGACAGTGGCGGCAGCAGAGGCCTGTCTCGCCGAATCCGCATTGGGGTGTCATGGTCTCATAACGGTCCCAGACGGTTGTGATCCCCATTTTCTCCGCCTTGGCAATCATCTGTAGAACCGCTGGGTCGGTGCTTCTGTTTAGGATATCCTTACCGTCCGACATAACCTTTCCTCCTTTTCAAAGCTTCATGGGAATGGTCGAATGCTCTTCTTTTTGAAAGGAATGATCAAGGAAATTTTGATGAACGGCTAAAATAGGTGGATAAACGGTTTATTGGATGGCCAGGGCTTTCTTCAGAACCTTGATCCTTCTTCTGGCTACAGGAATGGGAGGTATACTTTCGTTATTGAAGATGAGAATGGATTGTCCCTTTTCGATACGTTTTATCTTCTGGACATATTGGAGGTTGGCAATAAAACATTTATGGAACCTGAAGAGGTGCAATCCTGCGTATCGTTTGAGTATATTATTTAAGGTCAGATGGAGATGATAGGATCTTTTCTCCGTGAATATTTTGCAATAATTTCCATCTGACCGGATAAAATAGATGGAGGATACGTCAAGGAACAGGAAAGAATCCTTGTAACAGACCGGAAACTTCTTCATCTCAACCATCCCGCTGTTTGGATTCATCTTTGCTTCGGTCTCCTCGGTGACATCGATGAACGTCATGGAAAATAGAGATTCTGATGAACCTTGACTCATGTCGAGACGGGATAGATTGATCATTAAGGCCTTGTTCAACACATCGATGATCATAGCGACTGGCATGTCCGGATCGGGTTCAGAAGACTTCTCCATCAGATATTCGATCTTTGAATGACTTTTTCTTGTATGGTAGTGAAACACAGACTTTCCTAAATCGGTCACGGCAAGCCCTAAGAGACCTCGAGCATATCTATTCATTCCAATCACCCTGAAATCGGGTGATAAGAGCACCAGTCCGATGTTGAAAGAATTTTGTGATTTCTTCATCTTTAATGGACTTTCAGAAAAGGCTGCTGAATAAACTTTGTCGGTGAAGATCCAGATTGATTAAAGAGCCTCTGAATTTCTTCCAAAGTCGGGATCCCTCTTCTGCCGCCGAGGTCAAGACATTTGAGGGCGGCCACGGCATTGGCAAAGCTTAAGATTTCTTCCACTTTCCAATTCTGAAGGAGGCCGTAGATGAATCCCGCATGGAAGACATCACCCGCTCCAGTCGTGTCCACTGCCTTTATCTTGAACTCTCTAACATATAAAATTTCTCCGTTAACCAAGGCCATAGTGCCTTCGTGGCCCAACGTGGAGCAGAGAAATCCGGAAGTCTGCTTCTGAAGTTCTATCAGGGCTCTCTCACGATCCGAAATCCCGGTCATCAGGGTGGGAAATCGTGATGAGGTGACGACAAAGTCAATCTGTCCGATCAATTTCCCTGTAAGAGGTTCGACCTTATCTATATCGATGACCGTCGGGATTCCTTCTTTTTTTGCCCATTGTGCAGATCGAATGGCAGCGCGAATATCATGTCCATCCATGTGGAGAATCTTTCCGGAGCAGATATCCTTTTTTTTGAGTTCTCCTTCACGATACATCAGTCGTTCATCCCGGTCCCAGAGGATGGTCCGCTCTCCAGAGACCCCATCCACAAGGATCATGGAAAACTGGTTATTAGCATGAAGTTCAATGGTGACCGAAGAAATATCAACCCCTTCCTCTCGAATCGTGTCTAAAGAGAAGGACCCGAGTTCATCTCCCCCCACTTTTCCAATGTATTTCGTTTTTACTCCCCAGCGCGCCAGGGCCACCATGGCTGTGGCCACCTGGCCTCCTCCCTGTTTGGAGAATTGGAGGAGCTTCATTTTTGAGTTGATGGTGGGGAATTCAGGAGCCAGACCGATGAAGTCGACAGAGTTAAGCCCCATCCCCACCACATCAAAAGGCTTGTCTTTGCGAAATAAGAGATCGAACCGCATGACTCTCTTTTACAAACTTTTAGGTGATTTTTCAAGCCTCCAGCGAATAGAAGTTGACTAAAGGCATAAGCCATAGTATAAATTGATGAATCCCATTTATAGGACAGAGGCTTGAATTACATTGTCACGGTCATTCTTGCAGCAGGGAAGGGAACCCGGATGAAGTCGGATCTGGCGAAGGTTCTTCACCCCATTCTTGGGCTCCCCATGCTTCACTACACTGTTGACCTCTCCCTGAATCACATCAAAGCCGAGAAAACAATTGTGGTCGTGGGTCACCAGGCAGATCAGATTGAGGAAAGATTTGGGGATTCTCGAATCGAATTTGTCCATCAGGATGAACAATTGGGAACAGGTCATGCGGTCTTACAGGCCCTTCCACTTCTCCATGGATTTACAGGGACAGTGCTTATTCTCTGCGGAGATGTGCCATTGGTGAAGGCGGAGACGCTGAGGTCTTTTATTGATACCTTTTCGAGAAATGATTCCACACTCGCAGTGCTTACCGCCGTGGTCAAAGATCCCTACGGATATGGCCGGATCATACGGGGCGAGGAAGGCTGGCTGGAAAGGATTGTGGAGGAGAAGGATGCTTCGGATGAGGAGAGTCTGATCCGGGAGATCAATACCGGAATCTTCTGCGTGAGATCTGCCTTTTTGATGGAGGGCCTTAAGGAGATCGGAAAGGAGAATGTCCAGGGCGAATACTATCTGACCGATCTGGTCGAGGTGGCGAGGAAAAGAGATTTGAGATGTTCCGCCCACATGGTCGCTGATCCGGTGGAGGTGATGGGAATCAATACCCGTATGGATCTGGCTACTGCCACCGAAGCGCTCAGGCAGGAGAAAATAAAAGAGTTGATGCTTGCGGGTGTGACCATCATCGATCCCAGAACGACCTATTTGGATCGAACCGTGGAAATAGGGAAAGATACAACCCTCTATCCGAATTGTACTCTCCAGGGGAAAACCCGGGTCGGGGAGCGATGTGTCATTGAACCGAACTCAAAGATTTCAGATACCGAAATCGGCGATGGAGTTACAATCCGTTCCCACTCTGTCATCACAGAAAGCAGGATCGAAGATGAGGTTACCATCGGTCCCTTTGCCCACCTGAGACCCCTGAGCGAAGTGAAGACCAGAGCGAAAATCGGTAACTTCGTAGAAGTGAAGAAGTCAATCATCGGCAAGGGTTCAAAAGCTAATCACATGGCCTATATCGGAGACTCCCTTGTAGGAGAAGAGGTCAACATCGGTGCAGGCACCATCACTTGCAACTACGATGGATTTGAGAAACATCAGACGATCATCGGTGACCGGGTGTTTGTGGGATCGAATGTGGAGCTGGTAGCTCCCGTCAAAGTGGGAAGCCGATCCTCTATCGGCGCAGGCACCACCGTGACGAAGGATGTTCCGGAAGGAGCGCTCGCCATCAGCCGTGTGAAGCAGAAAAACATCAGAGGGTGGAGCAAGAAGATGGAGCTTCACCATAAGAAGAACAGAAAGAAAAAGGGTTAGTGTCATTTTAGCCATTTATGGACATGGCTAAAATGAAATGCAAATTGTAAATTGCAAATTATAAAATTAGCAATTTTTAGAACTCTAAAAAAATTTGAAGTGATCATTTTACATTTTTCAATTTGCAATGAGGTTTAAACCATGTGTGGCATTGTTGGGTATATCGGCTCCCGAAAGACCGCTGAAGTCCTCATGGATGGATTGAAAAGACTGGAGTACCGGGGATATGACTCTGCGGGCATTGCGGTCTTTCATCATGGTAGGATTGAGATCCGGAGAAATGAAGGAAAGTTAAAGAGGCTCGAAGCCCAGATCCAAGGGGAGGGTTTTGATGGAAAAATTGGGATCGGACATACCCGATGGGCCACCCATGGAAGACCCTCTGACGAGAATGCCCATCCCCATAAGGCAGGAAGGGTGGCTGTGGTTCACAATGGGATCATCGAGAACTATCTCCCCTTGAGAGAATTCCTCAAGAAAAGAGGCCGCATCTTCACCTCCGAGACTGATACGGAAGTGGTCTCTCATCTCATCGATGATTTTATCGAAGAAGGTTCTTCCTTTTCGGATGCCGTGAAAATGGCTCTGGATAAGATCAGGGGTTCCTATGCCTTGGGGATTCTTTTTGAAGGGGATGAGAAGTGCTTGATCGCGGCCCGGAAGGAGAGTCCTCTGGTGATTGGTCTTGGAGAAGGAGAATATTTTATCGCTTCCGATATTCCTCCACTCCTTCCCTACACCCGGGATTTTATCTTTATGGAAGATGGAGAAGTGGCCCACCTCTCTCCGGAGGGAGTCAGGGTCTTCGATGCCGGGGGGAACCAGGTTTCGAAGGAACCGAAGCGGGTCGACTGGAACCCCCTGATGGCTGAAAAGGGAGGCTTTAAACATTTCATGCTCAAAGAGATCTTTGAACAGCCCAGGGCAGTGATCGATACGATCCGGGGCCGCCTCTCAGAGGAGAAGGGCGATGTTATCCTCGAAGGAGTGCGGCTGGACCTCTCAGTTCTTAAAAAGATTCGGCGGATCTGCCTCATTGCTTGCGGCACTTCTTTTCATGCCGCCCTGGTGGGGAAGTTTCTCATTGAGAGGTTTTGCCGCATTCCTGTGGAAGCGGACATCGGCTCAGAGTTTCGTTACCGGAACCCGATCTTGGGAAAGGACACCCTCGTTGTGGCCATCTCCCAATCCGGTGAGACCGCTGATACCCTCGCTGCATTGAGGGAAGGGAAAAGAGAGGGAGCAATGACCCTTGCCATCTGCAATGTGGTGGAATCGTCGCTGGCAAGGGATTCCGATCATGTCATTTATACTCATGCTGGCCCGGAGATCGGTGTGGCCTCGACCAAAACCTTTGTCACCCAGTTGGTCATCCTCTTTCTTCTTGCTCTTCGGATGGGAAGAGAACTGGGCGTTCTCTCTCACAAAGACGGGAGGGAATTGATCGAGGAATTGGTCAGAATCCCTCATCTGATGGAGGAAATGCTCAGATCTTCAAAACAGGTTCTTGAGATTGCCAGAAAGTACCTTACTGCCAGGGATTTCCTCTATCTCGGAAGGGGGATCAACTATCCCATCGCATTGGAGGGGGCATTGAAGTTGAAGGAGATCTCGTATATCCATGCCGAGGGCTATCCGGCTGGCGAGATGAAACATGGCCCCATTGCTTTGATTGACCGGGAGATGCCGGTCGTTGTGCTTGCCACCCGCAACGAGGTCTACGATAAAGTGCTCTCCAATATCGAGCAGGTGAAGGCGAGGGAAGGAAGGGTGATTGCCCTTGCCTCCCGGTCCGATCAGGAAATTGTAAAAAAGGCGGACGATGTGATCTCTATTCCTGAAACACACCCCTCTCTTGCTCCGATTCTGCTCACCCTTCCCCTTCAGCTCCTGGCTTACTACATGGCTGATTTAAAAGGCACGGATGTGGACCAGCCAAGAAACCTGGCCAAAAGCGTCACCGTCGAATAATTTAAAAATCATTGCAAAATATAAAATGCAAAGTTAGCATTGAAAATTGTTAATTTTGCAATTTGCAATTTACAATTTAAAATGATTTCTTTAGTTAACGATCTCAATCCTATTCAGCAGAAGGCGGTTCTCGAAACCGAGGGTCCCCTGCTCGTCTTTGCAGGCGCTGGAAGCGGAAAGACTCGAGTCCTCACCTACCGGATCGCCCACCTCATTCACGAGAAAGGGGTTTCGCCCCGGAATATTTTAGCCGTCACCTTTACCAACAAGGCCGCCGATGAAATGCGGGAGAGAGTGGAACGTCTCCTAAGAGGATCGGCGAAGGGGATATGGATCTCCACCTTTCACTCCGCGTGTGCCCGCATCCTGAGACAGCATATCAACCACCTGGGTTTTGAGAGAAATTTTGTTATCTATGATGAAGAGGATCAGGAACGGCACCTGAAAGCCGTCATGAAAGAACTGGACCTTGACTTCAAGATGTTTCACCCCAGGGCCATGCAGTCCTCGATCGACCGGCTGAAGAACGAAGGGGTCACGCCGGATCAATATCGTCCCTCCCAGTTCAACATCTTTGAAAAGAGATTGGCGCTCGTCTATCAAAGGTATCAGGAAGATCTCCGTCGAAATAATGGAGTCGATTTTGGAGATCTTCTCCTCTTTGTCACACTCCTCTTTAAAAAAATACCCGAGGTGTTGAGATCTTATCAAAACCTCTGCCAATATGTGATGGTGGATGAATTTCAGGATACGAACCTCATCCAGTATCAACTGATTAAACGATTGGCGGAACGACACCAAAACATCTGTGTCGTCGGGGATGATGACCAATCGATCTACCGGTGGAGGGGAGCAGAGGTCGGAAATATCTTAAATTTCGAGAGAGACTTTCCCGGGACAAAGGTGATCACCCTGGAACAGAACTACCGCTCCACTCAACATATCCTCCAGGCGGCCAACCATGTGGTTAAGGAAAACCGTTTGAGAAAAGAGAAGATTCTCTGGACGGAAAATCCGGAAGGTGAACTTCTCACCCTCTATGTGGCCGAGGATGAGGCGGATGAGGCGCGTTTTGTCGTCCGGAAGATTTCAGGGCATGTCCATCGCTCTTTTCCGGGAAACCCGGGAAGCGCGGTCAGGCCTTATCGCGATATTGCCGTCTTCTACCGGATCAATGCCCAGTCCCGGGCCATCGAAGAGGAATTGGTCAAACATCAAATTCCTTATACGATCGTAGGAGGGATGAAGTTTTACGAGCGGAAAGAGATCAAAGACATCCTGGCCTATCTGAAGCTGATTGCCAATCCGTCGGACGGGATCAGTTTAAAGAGGATCATCAATCATCCCCCGAGAGGGATCGGCGAGAAGACAATGGAAAGAATCACAGTCTTCTCAAGGGAGAGGAGCCTTCCCCTCTATGAGGGAATGAAAGAGGCGCTGAAAGAGGATTGGCTTTCTCCCGGTATGCAGGAAAAGATTGAAGAGTTTATCCTCCTGATTGAGGAGTTTCGTCAGGAAGCGAAGACCCTTTCCCCCGGTCAGTTGACTTTGACCCTCCTTGCCAGGACAGGATACCTCGAACGGTTGAAAGAAGAAGGGACGGACGAGGCCCTTTCGAGGGTTGAGAATATCGATGAACTGGTCAATGTGTTGACTGAACTCGAACGGGGGGAGGAAGAAGTTTCTCTGGAGAGCTTTTTAGATAAGGTCTCTCTGGTCTCGGATGTGGATCTCTATGAAGACAGAGAGAATCGGGTCTCCCTGATGACCCTGCATTGTGCCAAAGGCCTGGAGTTTCCCATCGTCCTCATTGTCGGGATGGAAGAGGGCCTCCTCCCTCACTACCGGAGGGGCGAGGAAATGGAGGATCTTGAGGAGGAAAGAAGGCTCTGCTATGTGGGGATCACCCGCGCAAAGGAAAAACTCTATCTCTCACGGGCGGAAAAACGTTCCACCTTTGGCGTGGGCAGGGCTAATCTTGCCTCCCGATTTCTTGACGAACTTCCCTTTGAGTTGATTCAGGTCGAAGAGAGGGAAAGAAGAATGGAAAGACTCTTCTCACAGGAGACCTCCTGGCATGATGATTTCAGCGGGCCCCGAGATGAAATCGATTTCCCGGCACAGGAGAATGGTTTCTCAAGAAAAGAAGGCGTCGTATTGAGCCCTGACGGATTCTATCCCCTCCGGACAGGGATGAGAGTGAGGCATCCCAGGTTTGGCGATGGAAGGGTGAAATCGATCGAAGGAATGAATGAGGACCAGAAAGCCACCATCGTGTTTAGGACCGAGGGCCCCAAACGGTTGAAGGTGAGATATGCGAATCTGGAAATCCTTGAATGATAAAATCCGAAATTCGAATATCGAAATTCGAAACAAATTCGAAATTCTAATTTTCAAAATTCGAAACTTTTTTGTTTGGGTCATTTGTATTTTGAACATTGGTGCTTGTTTCGGATTTCGTGCTTCGGATTTCGAATTTATTAGTTAGGAGGCCCCATGAAGACTTATTTCATTCTGTCGGCAATCGGGAAGGATCGACCAGGGATCGTGGCAGATGTTTCGGAGGTGATCTTTGGATGCGGGGAGAATATCGAGGATTCGAGCATGAGCCTTCTCCGGAACCATTTCGCTCTTCTGCTTCTCTTTTCCACTGACAAGGAAGAGGTGAATCAGAAACTTTCATCCGATCTGAAGCGCCTCGAATGGGAGAAGAACCTCACCGTCTTCTTTACTCCCATTACTTTTGAGGAGGCACATCCCGGAGATAAGGGAGAAAGCGACCACTTTAAAATCAACACATCAGGGATTGACCATGCAGGGATCGTCTTTAAGGTCTGCCGGCTTTTAGCCGATCGGGGGATCAACATCATTGATATGAAGACCCATCGAGTGCTATCGGCAGAGAGCGGGACGCCTCTCTTTGAAATGGACATTGATATCGAGGTTCCAAAATCGATCTCCGAACAGGGTTTGAGAGAAGACCTTCACAGGCTGGCCAATGAACTGATGATCGATTTAGTCCTGAGGAGAATATGAGGACCTATTTCCTTCTTAACACCTCACAGAATATAGGGGACCTTCAGATTGAAGGTCTTATAAACAACAAACGTCTCGGTGGAATAGACATCCTTTATTTTCGAAACTTCTTTTGTCAAGAACTCAAGGAGGCTAAAATCATCGTTTAATAGAACAATCAAAATGAGGTCAAACTGACCTGTCACTATCCCCACTGAAACTACCCCTTTAAGCTTGCTAAACTCATTCCCCCTCTTCACTAAATTCATGTTTCTCAATTTGATACCTACAAAAGCCACAAAATGATTTTCTATTTTCTCCGGATCGATCACTCCAACGATATCGAGGATACCATTTTCGATCATTTTTTTAACCCTTGCCTTTACCGTATTGGGGGTGATAGATAGTTCCTTCGCGATCTCACCGAATGATTTTCTACCCTGACGGAGCTTCTTGATCATTTTCTTGTTAATTTCGTCAATCTTCATGGAAGTTACTCCTCCATAGGTTTTTAAGGACATGAACATATTGGAAGAAATTTCTATTTTTGTCAATATATAATCGATTTTTGATAATAATGTCAATATTTTTTGATTTTTTTTATAAAAATTTAAAAAAAACTTGACAAACTTTTTCAACCGTAGTATTTTAAACCACTAAGCTACAGGAGAGACCCCGAAGAGGGGCGCCGAAGGGGCAAGTCCCGATGAGATCGGGGCGAAACTCTCAGGCAAAAGGACTGTAACTTAAGAGATTCCTGGAAAGACCGAGGTGACAAGCCTCGGGCGCCGAAGGGGGCAAATCCCGAGTTTGTCGAGGGATAATCTCTCAGGCTAAAAGACAGGGGGAAGGACAATCGCATTGAATTGTTCCTCCTCCTTTTTGTTTTGGAGGGTTCATCAATGAAAAGCCTTTTCTGATGGTATGAGGGATAGAACATGGGTTTGTATTCAAAAAAAAGTGAACGCATCGATACGGAAAATGCATTCAAGATCGGGCCTCAGATAAGGTCCATCGAGGAACAAGGGAAAAAGGTGATTAAGTGTAATCTGGGGGAGCCGGATTTTCCTGTTCCTGAATTTATCAAAGAGGAGGTCAAGAGGCAGCTTGACCTTGACAATACCCATTATTGCGACCCTCAAGGCATCCCCTCGCTTCGGAAAGCTATTGCAAAACACCTCAGTGAAACCCGGGGGATTCAAGCAACGGCGGATCGAGTCGTAGTATTTCCCGGGGCGAAGCCTCCCATTGGTTTATGCCAGCAGACCTATTGTGATCCAGGTGATGAGGTCATCTATCCCAGTCCAGGTTTTCCCATTTATGAATCCTTTATCAATTATGTCGGCGCAAAGCCCATTCCTGTCCATTTAAAAGAGGAGAAAAATTTTACACTTTCAGACGAGGAAATAGGTTCTGCTATTACCCAGAAAACGAAGATGATTTTTCTCAATTTCCCTTCGAATCCCACAGGGGGTGCGGCCTCTCCAGAACAGCTTCAGAACATTGCCTTGGTGATGCGGGAAAAATGTTCTGAAGAGGTTCGAGTTTTTTCTGATGAGGTTTATGAGGATATTCTTTTTGATGGAAACAAACACCACAGTATCATTTCCTATGCGGGGATGGAGAAGATCACGGTCTTGGTGAGCGGAGTCTCAAAGAGTTTCTCCTGGACAGGTGGTCGAATCGGTTGGGCCCTTTTTCCTACGATAGAGGAAGCAGAGATATTCAAGAACCTGAATATCAATTATTTTTCCTGTATCCCTCCATACAACCAGGAAGGTGCCCGGATCGCCCTTGAATCTCCTCTTCGTCATGATGCCATTTATAATATGGTCGAGGCTTTCCAGGCGAGGAGGGATTTGGTTGTCAGTGGTTTGAATACCATCAAGGGGATTCGGTGCCAGAAGCCGAAAGGGGCATTCTACGTCTTTCCGAATATCAGTGGGGTCTGTGAGAATTTGGGAGTCATGGATGCTTTTCAGAGTCTTCCTCCTAACGTTCGGCAGAGGACAAGTCCTTCGACCCTTTTTCAGATGTTTTTACTCTTCGAATATCAGGTGGCGACGATGGATCGTAAATCCTTCGGTCGCATTGGCTCTGAACATCTCCACTACCTGAGGGTTTCGATTGCCACAGACACCGAGTCCCTGAAAAAGGGGTTAAATCGGATTGCCACAGCCTCTTTAGACAGGGAGGGGTTCAGATGCTTTATCGAAAGAGGGGAGCATCTTTTTTGATCATCTAATGGGGGCTGCAGATTTCATATCGGTTATGGCAAAACGAGACCATCCTGAAAAATATTGCTCCATTTTTACCCGGGCATCTCATTCGCTACAGGAGGATAGATCTATATGAGAATGAAGGTCCTGATAAGCCAGAAGATCTTTGATGAGGTGGTTTCACTGGCCGAGAAGTATTTTGATGTGGACTATCATTCAAGCGACATTCCTCTACAGCCCCATGCCTTGATCCAAAGGCTCAAGAATAAGATGGGCGCGATCACCCTTCTCACCGATCGAATCGACGACGCCGTGCTCTCCCAGTGTCCCGAGATTAGAATCGTGAGCAATGTGGCGGTAGGGTATAACAATATTGATGTCAATGCCTGTACCCGTCGCAAGGTGATGGTGACCAATACACCGGGGGTTTTGGATGATACGACCGCTGACCTCACATGGGCCCTCTTGCTATCCACGGCGAGGCGAGTGGTCGAAGCGGATCAGTTTCTCAGGTCAGGCCAATGGAAGGGGTGGAAGCTGATGGAATTCTTAGGACACGATGTGCACCATAAGGGTCTCGGGATCTGCGGTCTGGGCCGGATTGGTCAAAGGGTGGCCAAAAGAGGCAAGGGATTTGATATGAAGATATTATACACAGATGTCGTTAGGGCAGCTCCATCCATTGAGGAATCATTGGGAGCCCAATTCGTGGACAAAAAGGACTTACTATCTGAATCGGATTTCGTCTCCCTCCATGTGCCTCTCTTCCCTGAGACGACGCATTATATTTCAGATGCTGAACTGGCCCTCATGAAACCCACTGCCATCCTGATTAATGCATCTCGAGGTACTGTGGTGGACGAGAAGGCATTAGTGCGAGCCTTGCAGGAGAAAAAGATTGCTGGAGTTGGACTGGATGTATATGAGAGGGAACCTGAAGTGGAGCCTGAACTCCTACAGATGAAGAATGTTGTCTTGGCGCCTCATATTGCGAGCGCCTCTCGTGAGACCCGGCTTCGCATGGCCACCATGGCAGCAGAAAATTTAATGGCAGGGCTTACGGGAAAGCGTCCTCCCAATCTGGTGAATGAGGGCGTGCTCCAGTAGTTGGGGGGTACGAAACTCGTATTGATTTAAGCAGTCGGGTCGAAAATAAAGAGAGAATGATCCCATAGAAAGACCGTTGAAAAATTTTTATGATTATGGTAGAAACCACTACCTCAGGTATTCTAAGAAAGGAGGTGAAAGAAGTTTTTAAAAATGGGCGATCTTCTTTCGTGACCTAAACTTTTAGAAAAGAAGGAGGGAATAATATGCATATCAAATCGATCTCGTTGATCCTTTTTGTGATTCTATTATTTACAGGGCTCGCCTTTGGCGCTGACCCTGTTAAGGTCGGCGTCGTCTATCCTCTGACCGGCCCAATTGCGGCTGCTGGAAGTTATCAGAAGGCAGGAGTTGAAATTGCCAGGGACAGGATAAACGCTGAAGGAGGGATCTTGGGAAACCCTGTTAGGGTCTTTATTGAGGATGGCGCTAACGATCCTGCCCAATCTGTAAGTGCTGCTGAAAAGTTAGTGACGAGGGATAAAGTGGATGTGATGATCGCCGCCTGGGGCAGTTCACCCACTCTTGCGGTGAGTGCGAGCGTCACAAAGAAATATGGAGTTCCCCATGTAGTCGATACGGCAAGTTCCGGTAAGGTAACAAAATTGGAAGGGAAGAGACCCAATCCGTGGTTATTCAGGATCAGCCCAACAAGCCAGATGGAAGCAGAAGGTTCTGAAAAACTTTTGCCTAAGTTGGGATTCAAGAAAGTGGCTTTTATGTTGGTAAATAATGACTGGGGGAGAGGCGCTGCCCAGGAATTTGGGACTGTGATTCAGAGAACAGGCGGTAGCATCGTGACACAAGAAATCATTAACGCCGATGCTACCGATTTTTTGACCCAGTTGACAAAAATCAAAAGTGCCGGTGCCGATTCAATCATTGTGACAACCGATCAGGCACAGATCTCTCTGATTCTGAAGCAGTACAAATCACTGGGAATGACACAGAAGATACTGACCACGGGTGGGGGCATTGTGCCCGAGGGTTTGGTTGCCCTTGCCGGTCCAGAGGCTGCCGAGGGGGTCAATATTATTACCTTCTTTGCACCCTGGTTTCCCGAGACGACCAAAATTCCTCAGGAGGCAAAATGGTTTGCGGACGAATATTTGAAGAGAGGACATGCACCGAAGGGTTTTGGTGAATCCTTTCGTGGTTATGATGGAATGAAAATTATTAAGGCAGCTTTTGAAATGGCCAAGACCACGGATAAAGAGAAAGTTCGAGAGGCCTTTCATAAAGTGGATACTTGGGGTTTATCAGGTCATATCAAATTTGACGAATTCGGTCAGAGTTCACCAATGATCTTGATCGTTCAGGTGAAAGGTGGAAAACCCTTCATTCCAGAATTTATGAGACAATGATCCTATCGTTTGAGGGCCAGATGGGGGTGATCCCCGCTGGCCCTTCCATCAAAAATGAGATAGAAGACCTTTATGATTTTCGTCCAATACGTCATTAATGGTTTAATTATTGGCGGGGCCTATGCCCTGATCGGGATTGGCCTGACGATGGTCTTTGGCATTATGAGGGTAGTCAATTTTGCCCATGGTGAGATGTACATGCTCGGGGCCTACTTCCTTTTCACCTTCTTCACTAAAATGGGTATCAACTTTTACCTCAGTATGTTATTGGCGATCGCAGCGGTGATGGGGATCGGAGGGATTTATGAAAAGGCGATCCTCAAGCCCTTAAGGAGAAGGTCGATCGAAACGGTGATGCTCTCCATGATCGGGTTCTCCCTATTCATCCAGAATATTGCCATGCTGATCTGGACCCCTGTGCCGGAGTCAATCACAAGCCCCTTCCCTCTCACCGCCTATACGCTGGGAGGCCTTTATTTTCTCCCTCAGAGAATCATGGTTATCTTCGCGGCTCTCTTTCTTGTTCTCCTGACTCACCTGTTATTGAAAAAGACGAAGATAGGAAAGGCAATGCGGGCAACCTTTCAAGACCTCGAAGCCGCCTCTCTGATGGGGATTAAGATTGACCGGATTTACTCCTTTACCTTTGTCATAGGGGTGGGATTGGCAGCATCGGCCGGAACACTTCTGGGGCCGATTTTCACCGTGCACCCTTACATTGGAAACCTCGCCAATTTAAAAGCCTTCGCCATCGTGATCATCGGCGGACTCGGGAGCTTCACCGGTGCGATTACAGCCGGGTTCCTGCTGGGTGTCTTTGAAAGTTTGGGCGCAGGCTATGTTTCTTCTGGATATCAGGATGCCATAGGCTTTATCTTGTTGATCATCATTCTGATCTATAGACCCACCGGCCTTTTTGGAAAGATTGGACAGAGGCGATGAATAGAGATCGCATCATCACATTGCTTTTTCTTTTAGGATCCCTGATCTATCCGATCCTCATGAGAGATCCCTACTATATGCATATGGCGATTCTCATCGGGATCTACGCCCTATTGGCGATCAGCCTCAACCTATTGTTGGGATATACAGGCCAACTCTCGCTGGGACATGCAGCCTTTTTTGGGGTGGGGGCCTATGTCTCCTCCCTATTCTATCTGAATCTAAAGATTCCCGTGTGGATAGGGATGGTGATGGCGCTGATTGCTTCCGGAATCTTAGGCTATATTGTAGCCAAACTATCCTTTAAGCTGAGAGGCGCCTATTTTGTGATCATGACCATCGGCATTACCGAGGTGTTAAAACTGGTTGGATTGAATTGGGTTGACCTGACCAAAGGGCCCATGGGGCTCACCGATATCGGCGCCCCGACGATTCACCTCGGAGGGCTGGGGACGCTCGACTTCGGTGATAAGATCCCTTACTATTACTTGATTCTAAGTCTGGTGGTCCTCTGTTTCTATCTTCAGTACAGGCTGGTCTCTTCCTCCTATGGAAGGGCTTTTATCTCCATCCGGGAAAACGAAGATTTAGCGGAATCGGTTGGCATTAACTGTTATAAATATCTGGTGATCGTAGTAATGGTGAGCGCTTCCATCGCCGGTGTGGCAGGCTCTCTCTACGCTCATTATGTGAGTTTCATAGACCCCGGCGTCTTCGCCTTCTTCATCAGCGTGAATGTGGTGATGATGGTGATCGGAGGAGGACAGGGAACCCTGATGGGCCCCATTATCGGGGCCATCCTCTTCACATTGATTCCGGAGTGGTTGAGGGTATTCGGTGATGCCCGGATGGCGGTCTATGCGGTCATGGTCATCGTTATCGTAATCTTTATGCCGAGGGGCATCCTGTTTTATGTCACCCAACTCTTAAATCTGAGAAAGAAAACGTAATGAAAAAGGAAATCCTGAACATTCAACATCTGACCGTGCAATTTGGCGGGTTGACGGCGGTGAACGATGTTGCTTTTTCCATTTTCAGAAACGAGATCGTTAGCCTGATCGGACCCAATGGAGCGGGAAAGACAACGATCTTCAATGCGATCACCGGCTTTTTGAAGAGGATCTCAGGCATGATCCAGTTTGAAGGTGAGAAGGTGAGTCATTTGAAACCTCATCAGATTGCCGAGCAGGGGATTGTCCGGACATTCCAGATCACTTCTCTTTTTCCGAACTTATCGGTTCTTGATAACATCCGAACCGGCCACCATATGGAAGAGAAGGAAACGTTCTTGGATGCTATTTTTAACACGAAGCGGAAAAAGAGGATAGAAGAGGAGACCCTTGCAAAGGCCGACCAGATCCTGAAATTCATCGGGTTGGAAGGAAAGAGAGAAGTTATTGCAAACAACCTTCCCTACGGAGAGCAACGCCTCCTTGAGATCGGAATCGCCCTGGCCGCAAGGCCGAAGTTACTCCTTCTGGACGAACCTTCAGCAGGGCTCAATGATACGGAGACCCAGATGATGAAGGGTTTGATCAAGAGGATGAGAGACCTGGAGATCACCATCCTCCTGGTGGAGCATGACATGAAACTGGTCATGGGCATATCGGACCGAATCCTTGTGCTCAATTTTGGGAAAAAGATTGCCAGCGGAACACCTGATGAAATCCGATCCAATCCAGAAGTCATTCGGGCCTATTTAGGGGAGAGAAGAAGAGATGTTAGGAGTTGAGCATATTGAGGCGAGCTACGGACACATCCGTGCTCTATCGGATGTCTCCTTAAAGGTGGAAGAGCATGCTACCGTAACCTTGATTGGCTCAAACGGCGCTGGGAAATCGACGCTTCTAAAGGTGGTCTCCGGATTATTAAAACCGAATGAAGGAAAGGTCGAATTTTATGGGGAACGAATCGATGGGTTATCTCCGGATAGGATTGTGGCCAGAGGGATTGCCCACTGTCCGGAGGGGCGGAGGATTTTCCCTGAACTCACGGTGGTAGAAAACTTGGAGATGGGGGCCTACTTGGAGAGATCGAAAAAACTGGTCAAGGAGAGAATTGAGAAGCTTTTCGATTCTTTTCCTATTCTGAGGGAACGTCACAAACAGTTGGCAGGGACACTGAGCGGAGGTGAACTCCAGCAACTTGCCATTGCTCGTGCTTTAATGTCGAATCCGAAGATGATGCTATTTGATGAGCCCTCCCTCGGATTGGCCCCTATCCTTGTTGATCAAGTAGAGAAAATCATCCTGAGACTCAAGGAAGAAAAGATTACCATTCTACTCGTCGAGCAGAATGCCAACATGGCCTTGGAGTTAGCAGATTATGCCTATGTCATGGAAACGGGATCCATCATCCTTGAGGGCCCTTCCCCTGATCTGAGAAGGGACGAAAGAGTGATCAAAGCCTACCTCGGAGGATTAGAAGGGTAAACAAAACGTGATGAGAGAAAGAGATCAGACCCGGAAAAAACCGTTTTCCTGTGTCGGATATTCCGTCCCCAGAATTGATGCCCTTGATAAGGTCCTGGGAAGGGCGGTCTATTCAGAAGACCTCTCCTTTCCGGACATGCTCTATGGCAGGGTCCTCCGCGCCGGGATTCCCCATGCCCTCATCGAAGAGATTGATGCCCGCGAAGCCAAGGCCATGGACGGCGTCGTCTGTGTGTTGACCGCAAAGGATGTCCCGGGGATCAACCGTTACGGGGTCGCTTTTCAAGACCAGTATGCCCTGGCTGAGGGGAAGGTCCGTTATATCGGAGACCCAGTAGCCCTTGTGGCAGCCGAGACAGAAGAGATTGCGAAAGATGCGATCAAAACCATCCGGGTTAGATATGGTAAGCTTCCCGTGATCACCAATCCGCATGAAGCCCTCGCGGAAGGGGCGCCGAGAATCCATGACAAGGGCAATCTCCTGCTCCACACCAAAATTCGAAAGGGCGACGTCGAAAAGGGTTTTGGAGAAGCGGATGTGGTGGTGGAAGACACCTATAAGACTCATGTGGTGGATCATGCCTATCTCGAGACGGAGTCAGGCATTGGAATGATGGATAAACAAGGAAATCTCGTCATCTGGTCGGCCAATCAATGTCCTTTTCGAGATCGGAGACAGGTCGCCGTTGTTCTCGGGATGAGAGAAAATAAGGTTCGGGTCATCCGGGCAACCACGGGCGGCGCTTTTGGCGGCAAGGATGATGTGACCGTTGAAATCCACATCGGTCTTCTCGCCTGGGCAACCGGAAGGCCGGTTCGCCTTGTTTTAGACCGAGAAGAATCCTTTCTCTCTCAGACCAAACGACATGCCATTGAGATATGGACCCGATGGGGAGCGAGGCGGGATGGAAAACTTTGCGCCATGGAAGGAAGGGTACTGGGGGATACAGGGGCCTATGCCGGTTTAGGAGCCTTTGTCGTTAAGAAATGCGGCATTCATCTCTCCGGGCCCTACTTTATTCCCAATATCAAAGTTGATTCTTACAGCCTCTATACCAACAATATCATCGCCAGTGCGATGAGGGGTTTTGGTGTCGCCCAGGCTGCCATTGCCCATGAGTCTCAGATGGATGAGCTGGCCAAAAGACTGGGGATCAATCCTCTGAATTTTCGGCTGATCAACGCGTTGGATGTTGGACTTTCGACGGCAACAGGTCAGGTTCTGTATGAAGGGGTGGGCATTAAAGCCACTCTCGAAAAGATCAAGGAAGTCGTTCTGAACCATCCATCCCTTCAAAGCTACTGGAAGGATCTCACATGAAGAAGCGGGGAATCGGCATAGGTTGCATGTATTATGGAATGGGATACGGGTTTTCTCGGCCGGATGTCTCCGCAGCCGAAGTGGAGATCTGTGAAGACGGCTCTATCATTGTCCGATCCGGCGAAGTGGATTATGGCCAGGGGTCGGATACGATCTTCTGCCAGATGGTGGCGGAGGAGCTTGGAATTCGGTACGACACCATTCAACTGATTACTGCTGATACCTTTGCCACTCCCAATGCAGGGCCTACTTCCGCCAGCCGGCTCACCTATGTGACTGGAAATGCGATGGTGAAAGCCTCTCGAGCCATCAAAAAGACCCTCCAATCCGTAGCTGAAGAGATTCTTGGCGAGAGGGATCTCCTCTTTCTGGATGAGGAGATCTTTTCAGAGAGTCATCCGGAGAGGCGTATCTCTTTCAGGCAACTTGCCAAAGAGGGGCATCTTCGGGGGCTTCCCATGGTGGAGACAGCCTGGCATGATATTACCACGAAAGATGTGAATCCCGAGACCGGACAGGGGGATGCCTATTCAACCTATGCCTATGCTGCCCAATTGGCAGAGGTAGCAGTGGATACGGAGACGGGTGAAGTGGAAGTCTTGCGTATTGTAGCGGCCGCCGATGTGGGAAAGGCGATCAATCCATCGAATGTCGAAGGGCAAATCGAGGGCGGTGTGGCCATGGGGCTTGGATATGCATTGACTGAAGAGATCAAGGAGGAGGGAGGTTATCTCAAAACGAGAAATCTTGGGGAGTACATGATTCCAACGAGTATGGATGTTCCGCCCATCGATCCCCATATTGTGGAAGTTCCTGTCTCAAGCGGCCCCTATGGTGCGAAAGGGGTGGGAGAGCCGGCATTGATCCCTACAGCTCCTGCCATCTTGAATGCCATTGCCAATGCCATTGGAGTTCGTGTCACCGAACTTCCTGCCAATCTGGAGAACCTTCACCGTTTGATCAGAGAAAAGGAGAGAGACTGATCTGAAGGAATAGCATGCAGCGTTTTCAATTTTATAACCCACGTTCCGTCGAAGATGCGCTGAACTTTCTCGCCGAGAAAGGAGAACGTTCCAAGATAATCGCGGGTGGCACGGACTTGATTCCCGGCCTTCGACTGGAAGAGATCCGTCCTGATTTTGTTTTGAATATCCCTGAGATCAATCCATTCAGGGGGATTAAAGAGATGGATCATTCTTTCTGGATCGGCCCCACTACAACCTTTACAGAGATGGTCGAATCGAACCTCCTTTCACGTTCCTTTCCTGCTCTGGTTCAGTCGGCAGCTTCCGTTGGAGGACCCCAAATAAGAAACCGTGGAACCATTGGAGGAAATATTGCCAATGCCTCACCCGCTGCTGATGTTTTGCCTGCTCTCCTTGCCCATGGTGGCGAGTTGGAACTCCAATCGAAGAGAAATGGAAAGAGGATCATTCCACTCGCCGAGGCGATTTTATCGCCTTATAAGACCTGCTTTAGGTCTGATGAAATATTGACAGGAATCATCTTAAAGAAGTTGGAGCTTGGGACTCGGAGCGCCTTTGAAAAGCTTGGCCGTCGAAAGGCCATGGCAAGGGCAAGGATGAATCTCACCCTTCTTCTCCGTTTGAACCACAGAGAAGAGGTCTCTGAGTTGAGGATCGTTCCAGGCGCAGTGATGCCTGTGGCGAAACGGATGGATCGTACAGAGAGGATGCTTTTGGGTAAAAAACCTGAGCCCCTCCTGATCGAAGCCGCTTCAAAGACCTTGGCAGAAGAAATGGTGGAGGTGACAGGGGCTCGATGGTCAACAGAGTATAAGATCCCTGTTCTGAAGAATATCTTCAAGCGGATGATGAAGCAGTTGCTCATAGTGTAAGTGGAGGAGAGGTAGGAAGTCATGATGTCAAAAGAACCGGGGAAGACATTATTAAAGATGAAGGTAAATGGAAAGGCCGTAGAGGTCATGGTCAACCCCACCTGGACCCTCCTTCGTGTCCTTCGGGAAGAGCTAAGACTCACGGGGACGAAGAAGGGCTGTGAGCAGGGAGACTGCGGTGTCTGCACGGTGATCATGGATGGGAGGACTGTCAATGCCTGTCTGGTTCTGGCCCTTCAGACAGAGTCAAAAGAGATTGAGACGATCGAAGGCCTTGGGACAGCCGATCAACTCCATCCTCTTCAGAAGAGCTTTATCAAGCACGGCGCGGTTCAGTGCGGTTTTTGCACTCCGGGAATGTTGCTGTCTGCCAAGGCGCTCCTGGAAAAGAATGCGGACCCCACCCTCGAGGAGATCAAAAGGGGAATTTCCGGAAACCTGTGCCGGTGTACGGGATTCGTAAAAATTATAAAGGCGATTCAGAATGTTCACAGATAGAAAAGGATCCTTATGAGACCGGAGATAGAGCGGCAGGTCCTCGAACTCATCGAGCAGAGGCGAAACGAGATCATTTCTTTCTTGAGAGAACTCGTCTCCATTCCGAGCGTTACCGAAGAGGAGCTTCAGATTCAGGAATTTATTGCCCAAAAACTTAAGACCATGGGACTCCAGGTAGAGATGTGGGAGCCGGATCATGAGGCATTGAAAAGGCATCCTGCTTATTTGCCTTCGGAACGGGGATACCAAAGCCGGCCTGATGTGGTCGGGATCTATAAGGGAACAGGACACGGAAGGTCCCTCCTCTTTAATGGACATGTGGATGTCATTCCACCAGGGCCATTCGAAGCCTGGGAGCACCCTCCCTGGGCAGGTGAGATTCAGGGAGACCGGCTTTATGGAAGAGGGGCATCGGACATGAAGAGTGGTCTTGCTGCCATGACAATGGCCCTCGAGAGTTTGATCCATTTGAAGGTGAGACTGAAAGGAGATGTCCTTCTCGAATATACGATGGATGAGGAAGCGACCGGAAATGGGACACTCGCCTGCGTTGTAAGGGGATACAAAGCGGATGCAGGGATTTGTTGTGAGACGAGCAGTCTACACATCCAGCCTGCCTGTATTGGCAGGATCTGGTTTGAAGTCCTTATTCGGGGAAAACCAGCCGGCATACAGAGGCGATGGGAGGGGGTCAATGCCATTGAAAAAGGATATGCAGTCGTGCAGGCTGTTTCCGACCTCGAAAAGATCAGGATCAATAAGTTGAACCATCCCCTCTACCCGGATAAGAGGAGTTCCCTTCCCTGTATGGTCGGCGTCTTTCAATCCGGTTCCTTTCCAAGCGCTTTTCCTGACACCTGCCTTTTAAAAGGGAGCATTGCCACATTGCCAGGAGAGGATACGAATCAGGTCAAGTCGGATTTTGCCGAACACATCCTGGCGTTTGCAAGAACAGATTCTTGGCTTAAGGACCATCCTCCGGAAGTAAAATTTGTTGGCTATTGCGGCGATCCCGCCGAGATTTCTTCTGATCATCCCATTGTTTCTGTGATGAGCGAAAGATTCAGGCAGGTCATGGGAAGAGAGCCCCAGATTACCGGACGGCAGGGCGCTGCCGACACCCGTTACCTCATCCAATATGGCCAAACCCCCACTGTCATTTTTGGGCCAGGACTGACCGAACAGATGCATGCCAACAATGAGTGGGTGAATGTGAATGACCTTATTTCAGCCACAAAGATTTTGGCGTTGACGGTGATGGATTGGTGCGGCTATGAAGCCCCTTGAACATTGCGGAAAGCGTTACCCTATAGATCAATAGAGAACAGGAGACCCAAATGAATAGCCTTGAAGTGACCTTTGCAGGAGTGAAATTGCGTAACCCATTAATCCTTGCCTCAGCCACACCGAGCTGGGATGGAGAGAGAGCAAACTTGGGTTGGAAAGCAGGAGCCGGAGCCGTGATTCCAAAGAGTTTTGCACCACCGACCAAGTGGGCACAGCATCCTCGCTGCGGTCGAATGAGGCTGGTCAAGCATGGTAAGAACCGAATCGGCATGGTGAACATCGAACTCTATACGACCATGACGTTGAAGGACTGGCTCGACACTGAACTAGATAAGGCCTGCGAAGGAGACGGCGTCATCATTGCGAGCATCGTAGCCCATCCTGATCCCAAGGATACGGGTCGAAATGCAAAGCTCATCGAGGAGACAGGCCAAGTGGCCATGTTCGAAATCAATGTCTCCTGTCCCATGCCCGCAGACAGTTCGAAGGTGGGGTTCCAGATGGGAAACGATCCGGAGATGTGTTACCGGCAGGTGCAAGCATTGAAGAAGGCCGTGCGTCTTCCGGTGGGAATCAAGCTGACTCCGACCACACACAACATGGTGCCGATGGCACAGGCCTCTGAGAAGGCCGGCGCCGATTTTGTCACCATCGGAAATTCGATCCGTTCCTTTGCTGGAGTGGATATTAAGACTGGACTTCCAAAACTGCCTGCCTACGGAGGTTATAGCGGCCCTGCCATTAAACCCGTTACCCAGCGCCATGTCTCCGAAGTGGCCAAAGCGGTCAACATTCCAATCTCTGCCTGTGGCGGCATCAGTACCTGGGAGGATGTCGTCGAATATATGATGCTGGGGGCCACAACCGTCCAGACCTGCACCAGCATTATGTGGCATGGCTATGCTTATTTCCAGATCCTTTTAAAAGGGCTATCCAACTATTTAAAAAGAGAAAAGCTTGATTCTTTTGACGCCATCCGTGGAAAGGCCCTTCCCCATATCGTCCCGATTGACGAGCTGTCTAAAAGACCCGTGATGGTGGCAAAGGTGAAGCCCCTAAAATGTATCAACCTTACAAAGGGGGGATGTGGACTCTGTGGAAAGGTCTGCTTCTATGGAGCCATCCGATTTGCCCCTAAACTTAGGCTCGACAGAGAAAGATGTGATGGGTGTGGTCTGTGTACTGAAATCTGCCCGACCGAAGCTTTAAAATTGGTTTCGAAGTAAAATTTGTCATCCGATCAGGGGCCGTGCAAATGATCAATTTGACCATCACCGAAGGGCAGTTGAAGAGAACCATTGAACGGGCTCGTGAGAAGAAGATCCTCATTCCTACCCTCCACCAACAGAAATATCCTGAATCCATCCCCGCAAAAATGAGAGAGCGATTAAAGGAGATCGGCCTCTGGGATATCCATCCCTGCAACCTCTTCCGGATCACCTGGAAGAATGAGCCGGTTGATGTTGGAGGGGGTTTTGGAGATGTCAATTATGTAGAAATACCCTCAGCGATTTCTGGAGTTGATACAAGGATTATCGCTCTGGTTGGAAAATGGTTTCCAACAGGTTCTCATAAGGTGGGAGCAACTTTTGGCTGCCTCGTTCCGAGGCTCGTCACAGGGCAGTTCGATCCGACCTCACAGAAGGCGGTCTGGCCATCAACGGGCAACTTCTGCCGCGGAGGCGCCTACGATGCTACCCTCTTGGGATGTGAATCCATTGCTATCCTGCCAGAAGGAATGAGCCAGGAGAGGTTCGAATGGCTGACTAAGGTGGCGGGGGAGGTGATTGCCACTCCCGGATGTGAGAGCAATGTCAAAGAGATATTTGATAAATGCTGGGAGCTGAGAAAGACCCGGGATGACATCTTTATCTTTAATCAATTTGAAGAGCTGGGAAACCATCTCTGGCATTATGAAATAACGGGGAATGCCATTGAGGAGGTTCTCAAGAGAGTGATGTCTGACAAAGATCGGTTCGCTGGGTTTATTTCACAGAGCGGCTCTGCTGGGACCTTAGGAGCAGGAGACTATTTAAAGAAGGTTTTTCCTCAGAGCAAAATTGTTGCGGGTGAAGCGCTCCAATGTCCCACCCTTTTGCTTTGCGGCTATGGAGATCACCGGATCGAGGGCATTGGCGATAAGCATATCCCGTGGATCCACAATGTAAAAAATACGGATATGGTCATTGCCGTGGATGACAACGCCTGTATGAACTTAATCCGGCTTTTCAATGAGCCCGAGGGCTGGAGTTTTCTTCAGAAACAAGGGGTCAAAGATGATCTCATTTCAAAACTGCCTTTGATGGGAATATCGAGCATTGGAAACTTGCTATGCGCCATTAAATTCTCCAAATACTATGAGCTAACAAAGCGTGATATGGTGATGACCGTGTGGACGGATTCCATGGACCTTTACCAGACCAGGCTAAAGGAGATGCGCAGGGCCTATGGTCCCTATTCGGAAATGGAAGCCGCCAGGGCCTATCACCGCTATCTCATGGCAGAATCAATTGGCCATATGCAGGAGCTGAACGATTACGACCGACGCCGGATCCATAATTTGAAATATTTTACCTGGATTGAACAGCAGGGCAAAGGACTTCCAGAGCTCAATGCCCAGTGGTACGATCCAGAGTATTGGGAGAGCATCCATCAACAGGCCAGTGAAATCGATCGACTCATTGAGGCCTTTAATGATCGGACCGGATTGCTTAAGTGGTTGCATTGTAACTGATGATCGATTTAGTCTTGAGAAGGATAATGCCTCAATTATGGGTTCAAGTAATACAAATGTCCCCTTTATTATACCCCTCTTTGGAAAAGAGGGGCAAGGGAAGATTTTCCCAGGCATAATTTTAAAATCCCCCTTTATCCCCCTTTGCCTAACCGATCGTGTCCCATAAGTCAGCGGCTGGACACAGGGAGACGGGGTATAATTG
>JASEHH010000028.1 GCA_030017685.1 Thermodesulfobacteriota bacterium
TGGAAACCCAAAAAGATAACGTCATTATATCACTTTATTTAATACGTTCACTATAGACACCCATACTTTTCTCTGGTGGATTACAGATGATCCGAAATTGTCTTTGCGTGTCCGGGGAATTATAAGCGATGGGGAAAATGTAATCTTTATCAGTGCAGTCACGGGGTGGGAGATTGCCATTAAGGCTCAAATCGGGAGGCTTAAATTGCCTGATAAACCTCAACGTTTTATTCTCGAACAATTGAAAATCAATGGTATGAAAAGCTTACCGATTGAAATGAGACATGCCCTCCACATTTCAACCCTGCCCATTCACCACCAAGATCCTTTTGATCGCATGTTGATAGCCCAGGCTCAGATGGAAGAATTGCCAGTTCTCTCCGCTGATCCGGAGATCGGAAAATATGAAGTGACGATTATCTGGTGAATCAACCCTCTGAATTCCTCAATTCCCAATTCCTGAACTCCTCAACACCCCATCTCCTGATCTCCCTATCCCCCATCTCTCCAATATCATTTCTTCGAAGGGGTGAGGAAGATTCCACAGGGTTGCGGAATATCCCACTAATAAGTTGCCATTTTCACAAAAATCAAAAATTAATGGTCTAAAAAGCTTCTTTCTTTTTTCTCTAACTTATTGAATTCAAATTAACTTTTCGTCAATCCTCCAAATTTTTTAATTCTGAAAAATCGGAAGTTCTTTGGAATGAAAATTGCTTTGTTACTAATTTCAACCTGAATCATGCGTGAAAAAGGTATTGCATTGATGTTTGGCCCAGATAAAACGGCACATTAAAGACATTTTAGGCATTGGTCCTTAACCTAATTAAAAAGTAGGTTAAAGGACAGCCCAAAATGGAGGTTTTCTTACTTCTGTTCTTACAATTATTTGCAGTGCTACGTTGATAAAGGTAACGAACACACAACAAGCTGTCTAATAGTTATCACGCAGGATTCAGGTTCAATTCTATACATACAGTAACAAATTCATTTAATTAAACATGAAAACTTAGGTTCAAAAAACAGAAGTTACTTACCTTGTTGGCAATCCTTTTTTTAATGATTTGGTTAAACTCAAGGGGGCTCAAGATTTAATAGATCATAGACTTTTTTGGATGGACGCTGTGAGGAAAATTCTTTTAATATGTGTTTTTTCCCGAAGTACAGGATCATTTAAAATTTACACCCATGGAAAAGATAAGGAGGGAAAATCATGAGGAAGAATTTGTTAATTTTAATCCCCCTTTTATTTGCCTTTCTTTTTATTATCCATATCTTGGACAATGCAAAAGGAAGTACAAATTATGTCGGGTCTGAGGTCTGCAAGGGGTGCCATGAGGAATCCTATTCCAGTTATGCAAAATCGATACATGCCAAGAAAGCCATAGCAGGCTCCCCAGCAAACAGGGGAGGATGTGAGTCATGCCACGGCCCTGGCGCCCAGCATGCTGAAAAAGGCGGAGGAAAAGGCGGGGACATTTTTGGTTTTGGTAAAAAGGTGAGCGGAAAAGAAAAATACTCAAAATGTCTTACCTGTCATGGGGAGTCAAAGCATGTTGTCATGTGGGATGCGAGCAAGCACCGGTCTGCCGATGTCTCCTGTGACACCTGCCATTCCGTCCATTCAACGAAGGAGAAGAATTTAAAGGCTAAAGAGCCTGAACTATGTTACAGCTGCCACTTAGATATAAAAGTTAAATCCAATAAACAGTCCCGCCATCCTGTCAAAGAGGGAAAGATAAAGTGTAACGACTGCCACAACTCCCACGGCGCTTTCGGCAAAAAGGCAGTGAAGGCCGATTCCGTCAATGAACTCTGCTACAAATGCCACTCAGAAAAAAGGGGTCCCTTCATGTGGGAACACGCTCCGGTTGAAGAGAATTGCTTGAATTGCCATGACGCCCACGGTAGTAATCATTCGAAACTCCTGACCCGAAAAATGCCACAGCTCTGTCAGAGTTGTCATGACTGGAGTAGGCATCCCGGAACCATCTATACATCATTTGAAACCTTCCGGGGTACGGCTACGTCAGGTAAAAACAGGATGTTTGCGAGATCCTGTTTAAATTGCCATCAAAATGTCCATGGAAGCAATGGTCCTTCCACGAGAGGGAAGAGATTTGTGAGATAGGAGACGAGATCATGAGATCAAAGATAATCATATTGATAGGGATTTTGAGTATTTTATCAGGATTCACTGCTTATGCAGAGGAAAGGGGATTGGAGGGCAGCATTACGCTTACCGGCAGGATCAGCAATATCGCCGGGAATAAGGCAAAATTTAACGAATACAGGGATCTCCGTGATGGAGGTGGGGTTTACAGCCGGATACGCCTCAATTACGACAAGGAAAAATATTTTCTGGATTTAAAAACGGACGACATAGGATATGATACTCAGTCTTATCGCCTGGGAGGGGGGCTCTGGGGGAAATTCAACGCCTATCTCTATTACTATGAAATTCCCCACAACCTCACCTTTGATGCTTTAAGCTTCTATACAGGGGTGGGTTCTGAAAACCTAACCTATCCGACACATCCGCCCAGCACCAATACCCTTTCCTGGGACAGATTTGATTATTCAACGGAGAGGAGGAGGTTAGGGGGCGGGTTGGGCCTCGATTGGCTAAAGCCTTTTTACCTCGACTTTTCGGTCCAGAGGGAGGAAAAGGAGGGCATCAAACCGGCCGGGGTGGCTGGGGCCGGTGGAGGAAACATCGCAGTGGAACTATCTGAACCGGTTGATTACAAAACCGATACGATAACAATCGAGGCGGGATACTCTAAAAATCCCCTCTTATTATCCCTGAGTCTCAATTATAGCCAGTTCAATAACAGCAGCAACAATCTCTTCTTCCGTAACCCGTTCAGTGCCAATACTGCCTCTGGGACTGACTTTTTAACTCTTCCCCCTGATAATGATTATTACAAGATCGCTTTCAAGGGATCTTACAGACTCCCGCTCCAGAGCAGGGTGATCGTCAATCTTGCCACCTCCCGCGCGAAGTCCGAAGAAACTCTTTTCTCCTTTCGGAATGCCAATGTGGCAGGCGGGAGAACTCCCATTACCCTGAACGATCCGGAATTTGACGGGAAGGTGGATACGAGAAACTACTCTTTTATGCTGACCTCCAACCCTGTCTCCTTCCTCGATGGCAAGATATTTTTCAAACACTACGAAAAGGACAACAAGTCAGACGAGATCATCACGACCGACGGTGCCAGCACCTACACCAATCATATCTTCGAATACAAGAAAAATACCTATGGTGCAGAGCTTGGCCTCAGACTCCCAGCAAAATTCTATCTCAGTACCGGCTACAGTTTTGTCAAGACAAAAAGGGAGCGGCCGGACTTGCCTGAAAACAAGGATGATCTCTTCAATGTGGACTTGAGATGGAGCGGCCTCGATTTTATGGTTGCCAAGGTGGGGTATGAGGGATTGTACAGGGATGCGAAATTCGAGGCGTCAACCGATCCCAACAACATCGAGACCTATGTGAGGCGCTTCGATGCAGCGGCAAAGAACAGGAACACTTACAAGGCTTCTGTGGATGTCTCCCCGATAGAAAGCCTCAACTTTAGCCTCGGATATCAGTTTAAAAAGACGAATTACAAAGACGTCATCCTCGGGCTTCAGAATGAAAAGAGCAACCAGTTTCTTATCGACGGAGACTATACCATTGGTAAATTCATGAAGATATTCAGCTACCTTGCTTTTGAAAATATTAAAAGTACTCAATTCCAGAGGCAGTTTGTACCTCCTCCGCCCGCAAATGCAGCCGATCCATCTATCGCTCCGACTTCATCAAACTTCAACTGGGATGTCAAACAGAAGGACAGGGAGTTTGACTACGGGATCGGAACAGAAATTTATCTCATTCCCAAGAAATTGACATTGTCCTTCCAGCATGATTATGTCCGGTCGAACGGGTCCGCTGACTTCACCTATTACCTCGGGGCAGTCGCATTGCCCGCTGGAAGGACCCAGGACAACATAGATATCTCCAACTGGGATGATTACAGGCTGAGAGCCTATCTGGTCAAGGCAACCTACAATCTGACCAAGAACATCTCTTTCACTGCTGGGGGTGCCTACGAAAAATACAGATATAAGGATGCTCAGGTGGATGGATACCAGTATGTTAATACTATTCCCGGCACAGGGAGCAACTCGGCCTATCTGACAGGGGCTTACAAAAATCCTTCCTATAGTGGGGGGGTTGTATTCTTGGGCGCGAGTTATAAGTTCTGATCCTCTCTTCTGGAAGCCCTGCCTCTTGAGGGGGCTTCCAGACCTTTTTTGAGTTACATTCCCCCCAACCCATTCAACATTCCTCAATGCCTTTACTTCTCTTCATTAATCTGAAGGGTGAGAGGGTCAATCACTACGCCATAATCCTCTTTTGCCTTCTCAATGGAGACGAAACCATTACGGACATCTTTTCAGCCCGTGTCCGTGTCCTTGGTCCGGACGGGAAGTATCAGTGGCATGTTGAATTTCCGAAAGATTTCGGTTTCTTCTCGGATCTGGCGATCGTTTTATCACTGCCTTTGATTTTTGGACATTTCCGTGGTAATAATTGAATATGGGTTGATTGAAATTGAAAAGGGAGGGACGGGTATGAAGTGCTATGTCTGTGCGAAGCAGGGAGTGGATGAGGAGGCCGTGGCCATCTGCATCGTCTGCGGGATGGGGCTCTGCCTGGGGCATGCCTTTAAGGAAGACTTACTGGTGAGAGATGTCGTTGACTGGGGATTTGGAGAGGAGAAAATTACCTATCCCAGGACGCTTCCTCGTTTCATCTGTGCGGAATGCAAACTGGCTATTGAGCAGAGGAAGAAGGGATCCCAAAAGTGACTAAAGTTTAAAGTGAGCTAAAGTGACTTAAGTTTTAAGATGCAAGATACCAGATTCAGGATTTAGGATCATAATAAAGGTTGTTTTTTGCCCATAAATTGCTGATAATCTATCTATGAAGAAGATCTTAGTTGTGGAGGATGAGGAGGGTCTGAGGCTTCTCTATGAGGAGGAGCTGGCGGCGGAAGGCTACGAGGTCATCACCGCCCGAAACGGGAAAGAGGCCATCCAGAAATTGGAGGAGGAGAAACCTGATCTGATCATCCTTGACATCGTCATGCCTGTGATGGATGGAATGGAGGCTCTTGGCCGGATCGTCGGAAAGGACAGGAAAATCCCCATCATTCTCAATAGTTCTTACTCCGGGTATCGCGAGGACTTCATGAGCTGGGTGGCGGACGCCTATGTGACGAAGTCGAGCGATCTCGAAGAGCTGAAAGCGAAGGTGAAAGAGCTGCTGGAGAAAGGCAAAGCCAGATGAAGAAGGTCGTTACCATGCTCCTCGCAGGGGGAAGAGGCGAGAGGCTCTATCCCCTTACACGGGATCGAGCTAAACCGGCTGTCCCTTTTGGCGCCATCTACCGGATCATCGACTTCACCCTTTCCAATTGTATCAACTCAGAGATCAGACACATCTATATCCTCACCCAATATAAATCGACCTCACTACATCGCCACATCCAATTGGGTTGGAACATTCTCTCCACCGCCCTGGGGGAATTCATAGAGGTTATTCCGGCCCAACAGAGAATCGATGAGCACTGGTATCAGGGAACGGCAGATGCCATCTTTCAGAATATCTATACCTTGCAGCACGAAAAGCCGGATCTCGTCCTCATCCTCTCCGGCGATCACATCTATAAGATGGACTACCGGAAGATGATCGCCTCTCACCTGGAGAAGGGAGCGGATTTAACCGTGGCCTCCATCCGGATGGATCGAAGTTTGTCAAAAGAGTTTGGCGTCATGGAAGTGGACAGGGAGGGGCGGATCAAGGGATTTCAGGAGAAACCTGAAGAACCCAGGACCATTCCCGGAGACCCGGAGGGGATCCTGGCATCGATGGGGATCTATATCTTCAATACGGAGATCCTGGTGAGACGATTGATCGAAAATGCCCGGTCCGATTCAAGCCATGATTTTGGCAAAGATATCATTCCTGCGATGATTAGAAAAGATCGCGTCTTTAATTTTGATTTCAGACAGGGCGATTGCGGAGGAATGGGATACTGGAAGGATGTCGGGACGATCGATGCCTATTACGAAGCCAACATGGACCTTGTCGCTGTGATCCCTCAGCTTAACCTCTACGATCCGGAATGGCCCATCCTTGCCCATCAACCGCCCTATCCGCCGGCCAAGACCGTCCTGCTGGAAGAAGGAAGGGTTGGCACAGCTCTCAACTCCATCCTCTCCCATGGCTCGATCATCAGCGGAGGCAGTGTGAAGCGATCGATCCTCTCGCCGAGGGTGAAAGTCCACAGTTACGCCGAGGTTGAAGATTCCATCCTCCTGTCTGGAGTAGATGTGGGCAGGCACGCAAAGATCCGTAGGACAATTATTGACAGGGACGTTCAGATCCCCGAAGGGATGGAGATCGGTTATGATCTGGAGAAAGATGCAAAACGATTTACAGTGACCGCCTCAGACATTGTTGTGGTTCCCAAGTGGATCAAACTTTGAGCAAACTAATGGGAAGAATGGAATGGTGGAATAATGGAGTATTGGGGAACAAAACAGGCGGACTTGATCATGTTTTTTGCTTCTATTCCCAATATTCCAATTAACCCCCCAGCTCCAGGATGTCGGAGATGTTGATCTCCAGCATCTTCACCGAGGCGAGGATTCGGCTTGCATTTCGGTCGACCGCTTGAATCCCGCCGGAAAGCTCTTTCAATTCAAGAGCAGCCTTCTTAATCTTCTTGATTCGAGCATCCATCTTTTTTAGTTTCATTCGGTTCAATGAAAACCTCCTTTTATTAGCTTATTTTTCTCAAATCCTTAAACCGCTTGGCCTTCACTTCATAGCGGGGCAGAGAGTTAAAAGGATGGACCTCAATGTTGTAACCGAGGTTTGTTTTTAACCGGAGCTGATCTCTTAATTGGTTGAGGATTGCTTCGCGATTTCCCTCTGCATCCGGCAACAGTTCGATCTTTAATGTGATGTCGTCGAGATCGCCCTTCTTTATAACCAGGACCTCAAATTCGTTGCCCAGGCCCTTGATGGAGCGGACCACCTCTTCAATGGCAGAGGGAGCAATGAGGACACCTTTGATCTTGGTGATATCGTCTGCCCTTCCAACCACACCTCCTCTCATGAGGCGGAACGTCCTTCCACAGGGACAGGGGTCCTTCGACCATTCCGCCACATCCTTCGAGTCGAAACGGATGCAGGGCTGAGCGATACGGTCCAGCGCGGTGATGACGATTTTTCCTTTTCTGCCCGGTTCTTCGATGATCTCCCCTGTTTCGATATCCTCCAGTTGGGTGAGAAAAAGCGCTTCATTCACATGGAGACCACCGGGTTGGGCCATGCATTCGAAACCCCATGCGCCAATCTCTGTTGCACCTATATGATCATAGACCTTGGCTCCCCAGGCCTCTTCCATTCTCTGTTTGGTGGATGGAATGCTTGCTCCTGGCTCGCCCGCACAGGTAATCTTCCGGATGGTGAGATCCTTTGCTGGATCGATTCCCAATTTCTTTCTGGCTGTATCCGCCATTCCAAGCACATAGGTGGGTGTGGCCATCATGGCCGTGGCTTTAAGCTCCTGGATCTTCAAGAGACGGGCCTCCGTATCGAGCACTCCTCCTGGCACGACTTCGCAGCCGATCTTCTCCGCGGCATAATGGCCTGCCCAGAAGGCGACAAAGATATTGTAGCCGAACGGTAGGAAGACCCGATCTGTATTCCTGTACCCCTGAGCATAAAGCAGGTAAGCCCAGGATTCCGCCCACCACTCCCAGTCCTGCCAGGTATCGGGTTGATAGACAGGGGTTCCTGTGGTTCCACTGGTCTGCCGGAATTCGGTGACTTCTTCCAGCGGAACGCAGAGGGCATCTCCGTATGGGAAGGGGTCCTTTCTCTGAATATCCCGCATCATCGCCTTTTCTACCTTTGGAACCCTGGCCACATCCTCATAGGATTTGATATCCCCGGGTTCAAGGCCGGCCTCCTGATAGAGTTTCCGGTGAAACTTAGAGCGCTCATAGGCCCACTGGACAATCTTCTTGAATTTCCTGAGTTGAAGTTCCCTCATCTTCTCAAACGGAAGGGTTTCAACAATGGGATTCCAGTAGTTTTCAAACCCCTTTTTGCTAATTTTCATTTTCATTCTCCTTTGTTCGGTTGACCATCTTTTCTCAAGGCTGGCAGAATTTTAAGAAGCCAACCATTTTTTGTCAATCCCTAATTTTTCTGGTTCTTTAGGGGTTGGAGTGGGTAGAGAGGGTTTCACAGAGATAACTCAATTCCGTTCACCCTGAGCCTGTCCTTCGACTTCGCTCAGGACAGGCTTGTCGAAGCATGAACAGTTCAATTATATCACCCTTCGAGAGCCTCAGGGCGATCGGTATAACATTACCCGCTGAAGAATCGGACGCCCATTTTTCTATTGAAAATCTTAGAAGAAGACGATATTTTATTCATAAGGAGGAGCTGAAATGTCGCAGATCATCGTTGCACAAAACATTTACGGAATCATTTTGGCCGCTGAGAACCGGGCCATCCAGTTGGATGAAAAAGGAGAAGAGATTCACTTAAAAGTGGACCGCATCATCCCGATCGCCACCCATTGTGGACTTCTGGTCACCGGAGCAGCCGAAGGAACAGATATGGGGAAGGCCTTGAGGGATTTCATACGGGAAGAGAGAATGACCGATGTTCAGGACATCTATGGGGCAAGCCTCGCTTTTCTCTCGACAGAATATGAGCAATTTATGAGGAAGAAGTGCGAATTGCTGCCCATTGATCCCATCCATCAGGTCTCTTTTATCCTGGCCGGAAAGACGGAAAAAGATAGAGAAATGCCATTTCGTCTTTACTTTCTCTGGACAAAGAAGAAACTTCCACGGCTCGATGGAGACGAGATCTCATATGCCTTCTCCATTCCGAGGAGAATGGGCCTGGAGTTTCAGTTAAATAAGATGGCCAAGGAGAACGCTCCTCTTAAAGACATTTTAAAGAAGATGAAAGAGGCAATGGAGCAGTTAAAGGGGCGGGGAGAAGTGAACGGGCCGTTTTCCTTTGGAACGATCACTGAAGAAGGGGTTCAATTGCTGAGTCCCTGAAGGAAGCTTTTAAGATTTCTTCCGAGGACCGAATGGTTGTAACCTCCTTCGAGCACGCCAAACCTTCTTCCCTGGCATCGTTCGAAGGAGGTCTCTTTTACCCACCTTCCAATCGAGAGATAATCCTCTGTCTTTAACAGACCTCCCCAGTCCTCTTCATGACGATCAAATCCTGCCGAGACACCGATGATATCGAAAGGTTTGTCCGTCTGAAGGGATGTTTGAACCTCGTTCAAAAAGGACTGTCGGTTTGTGCCTTCGGGATGGAAGTAGCTCACCTCTTTGGAACCACTGAACGTATTCGCTGTTCCATCCCCATAGTGAAGGTCGAAATCGAGAATCAGGGCGCTCTTGATCTTTCCTTCACTAAGAAGCTTCTTGATGGCAATGGCAATGTTATTAAAGTAACAGAAACCCCAGCAGGAATGGGGGCTGGTATGATGCCCCGGCGGTCGGATCAATCCAAAAGCGGGTTCACCCCCACAACTTAATTCTCCTGCAAGAATGGCTCCCCCTGCTGAAAGAAGACCGATCTCATAGACCAAAGGATCGCCTTTGACGGATTGGATGTGCTGTCTTCCGTGAACCCTCTCCAGATCCCTTTCCATGGCGGGTTGGGGCTCGATCAATTCATATTTCCCTTCGAGGGCCTTGACCATCGGCTCCATCCTTCCCGCAGCCGCCGCCGGATCGGAGGTATAGACTTCATAAAATCGTGGATGGAATATAACCTTCATCTGATACTCCTTCTCTTTGCAGGATTAAATCGCCTTATTTTATCACATGATCAGCAAGAATGGGTAAAATTATTGCGCCAGTTCTAACGGTATTGTATAGTGGGTTTCAATTGTCATTTCTTTTAAAGAAAGGTCGTCAATGGGAACAATCATAAACGCCATTGCTATCATTATCGGGGGGGCACTGGGATTATTATTTCGAAAGGGGTTTCCGGAGAGGATTGCCCAGACGACCCTGCAGGTTTTGGGCCTCTTTACGATGGTCATCGGGGTGAGCATGGCCATCCAGGGGCGGGAGTTCATTATGATTCTGATCAGCCTGGTGGCAGGAGCCGTTCTGGGAGAATGGGCAAATATTGAAGGCCGCCTTGAAAGATTTGGAGGCTGGTTGGAAAAACGGTTCCATGTCACAGAGGGTAGCCCTGCCAAAGGGTTTATCTATGCGAGTCTGCTCTTCTGCGTGGGATCGATGGCGATCGTTGGCAGTATTACCGATGGACTGAAAGGTGATCGTTCGATCTTGGTGACCAAAGCCGTGATGGACGGCATTATCTCCATTCCCTTTGCGGCGAGCATGGGGTTTGGCGTTCTGGGTTCTGCCCTACCCGTCCTATTTTATCAGGGTGGGATCACGCTTCTTGCCTCGAAACTTCAATCGCTCTTCACTCCGGAAATGATCCGGGAACTCACCTCAGTCGGTGGAGTGATTGTGATGGGGATTGGCATCAATATTCTCGGTTTGCAAAAGATCAGGGTAGGTAATTTGGTCCCCGCCCTCCTCCTGATCATTCTGCTTTTCTACGTGAAAACCCTTTTCGGTTAGACTTATTATCTTGCCAGACCGATGAGCACAAGTCCGAGGGTGAGGATGAGGGCTCCGGTGATCCGGGTTTTCCAGTCACTTTCCTTCAACAGGACGATTCCCATGACCGCGCCGAAGAGGGCTCCTGCCTGTCGGAAAGCCACCACATAACTGACCTTGCTCATTGTCATGGCCATGAGGACGAGGAGGTAAGCCGCATTCTGGAGGAGGGAGATGATAAGGATCTCCTTCTTCGATTGCCTCCAGATCTTCCAGAGAGGGTTTTCTTTCCGCAGAGCCAAATAAAGCCCTGTATAAATTGCCATCGAGAGGTTGATCAGCCAGAGGTAAAAAACAGGGTGAATGATCTGAACTCCCACTTTATCAATGACGGAATAAATCGAACTGGCAATGGCTGCAGAGAAGGCCAGGAGGTATGACCGGGAAATGAGCCGATGAGACTGTGAAAGGATATTATTTAAGTGAAAATCTTTCAGGGAGATGATGTAGATACCGGCCATCACCAAGCCAATCCCCAACATCCCTCTCGGAGAGAGGACCTCTCCGATAAAGAAGATGGCCCAGATCTGGGTGAACAGCGGGGCGGAGCGGGAGATGGGATAGACCAGGGAGAGATCTCCAACCCGATAAGCCTCAATCAGGCAGATGAAATAGATCGTTTCGAAAAAGCCTGATAGGATGACGATCCACCAGAGTTTCGGCGGAGGGGTGAGGAATAAAGAGGGAAAGACACCGAAACCAATGAAGAAGGGGAGATAAAAAAGGACCCCCCATAGGAAGACCCAGAAAAAAAATTCCACGGGGAAGTTCCCCCTCTTGGTGAAGAAATTCCATGAGGAGTGGATGAGCGCTGAAATCAGGACGAGAATGATGCTGAGGGGAGTCAAGGCTTTTTCAATCCTTCCGGGTACTGAAGAAAGTAATGGGTGAAGGCGGTGATCACAATGGCATGGTCGATCTTTCCAATTCGAATTAACTCCGGAATTTCGGAAAGAGGGATGAGGACGACGTCGATATCTTCTGTCTGATCGGGTTTGGGATCAGCGACCTTCCTGATATCTCGAGCGAGAAATGTGTAACAGCGATTATTGAAAAGCGCCGGATTGGGATTCACGACCCCGACTTTCAGCCATTTCTTTGCCTGATAACCTGTTTCCTCTAATAATTCCCGCGCCGCTGCTTTTTTAGGAGTATCCTTAGAGTCCACCAGGCCTCCGGGTATCTCCAGGGTCACCTTTCCGGAGCCATGGCGGTACTGTCTCACCATGACCACCTGATGATCAGAGGTGAGGGGAATGATATTGACCCAGTTGTTCGATTCAATGATGTAGAAGTCATGATCGAGGCTCGTCCGTGGCGAGCGAACGACATCCGTGCGTACGGAGAAAACACGATAGGACTGGGTGGATCGAGTTCGAATCTTTGGCCACGGCTTGATCATTGCGGGTCTCCTTTTCTAATAGGAATGCCATTCGGAAGGACTCCATTCTATTTGGAGTGAGGCAATTTGTCAAATCCACACATTTTCCACACATTTTCGCTTGACAAGCCCTTTTAAAATTGGTAATAGGACAGATGTCATACCAATTTTTATGAACCCCTTTCGACCGGTCAAAAGCCGAAAAATCTCAGAGCGAATCGTCCAGCAGATCAAAGGTGCAATCCTTCGGGGAGCCATGAAACCAGGGGATAGGCTTCCTCCGGAGCGGGAACTGGTGGAACGTTTCCGGGCCAGCCGGATCTCCGTTCGAGAAGCTCTTAAAAATCTGGAGACCTCCGGCCTTCTGCATATCAAGCCGGGATCCGGGGTCTTTGTCGCCGAGGTCAACTCACGGCCCATGAGCGAATCCCTCGCCTCCATGCTCCGCATCAAGAAGGTATCCATGAACGAGCTGACCGAAGCACGAATGATCCTTGAACCGAACATTGCAAGGTTAGCCTGTGAACGAATGAACCCGGAAGACCTTCAAAGACTAAAGGGGAATATTGAGGAGGCTCTTGCCATTATCAAATCGAATGTTTCAGCGAGGGTGAAGAACATAGAATTTCATTCCCTCCTTGCTGAATCGACTCGGAATGCAGTCCTCGCCCTAACGATGAAGACCGTGCTCGACGTTCTGAAAGATATGTCTTCTGGGATCGTGGATAATTCACCGAAAAATATCGAAATCGCCTCCCATACGGTGAGGCACCACAGAAAGATTCTGAAGGCACTGAAAGAGAAGGATGCTCAAAAGGTTTATGAATTGATGCGAAAACACATTCATCAGATTCAGGGAAGTTTGAAGAAAGCCGAAACCGATCATCAATAACCATGGAGGGGGGAGTGGGTCCCCCAAACCCATGGGAAAGCACTCAAGAAAAGGAGGGTGAAAGATGAAATGGACAAAGCCTATTCTTTTAGTAGTAGGAATCTTCGCTTTGATCGCAACCATTCCACCAACGACACTTCGGGCAGCATCCGAACTTATCCCGCTCTATACTCCCCCCGTTGGTGGTACTGCCTATGTTCTCGGAGCAGGGGTGGTCAGTGTGACAAACAAGAATCTGCCTGACGCCAATCTCGTGCATGAGGCTTCAACGGGAACCATGGATATGGTGAGGCGCATGATGGCACGGGATGCTGCGAAAAAGCCTGCCTTTGCCATCTTCGGAACTCCGGATGCCGCGGATGCCTATAAGGGCTTGGGGGTGTTTGCTGGAAAACCATTTACAAATCTTAGGGGGATCGTTTTTGTTAACGCTTCTGATATGTATTTAGTAGTTCCCAGCAAATCCCCGATCAAATCCTTTGCTGATGTAAAGGGCAAGCGTATTGGCATTGGAGGTCCGGGGAGTACGGTTGCCAATAGCGCTCTTCGGTTCCTCGAAGCTTCCGGTGTGGCGAAGGATGATTTCAAACCCTACTACTACACCTACAGGGAGAGTGTCGAAGGGATACAAGATGGAAGTCTCGACGGTGGTTTCGTTGGAGGAGGGTATCCCATTGCCATTTATACCGAACTTGCTCTGAGACACGATGTCCGGATTGTCCCGATAGACGAAACAGTCCTGAAGAAGGTGGTGGCTGAGCATCCATCCTATTATGGGACTGTGGTCAAAGCCAAATCCTATAAGGGCTTGGAGCAGGACACCCTCATCTATGGGTTTGCCACTGCCCTCTTTACCCTTTCAAACGTAAGCACCGATTATGTCTACGCACTTCTCAAGAACCTCTTCGATCGTAAGGCAGATTACTATGCCATCCACCGATCGGCAAGGGATATGACGGCTGAAGATGCAATGAAGGGGATTTCAGTGCCCTTCCATCTCGGAGCAGAGAAATACCTTAAAGAGATCGGTGCGATGAAGAAGTGAAGGGGAAACGTGTCCGATTATAATGAAACCTGATCAGGAGATTGGTTCCACTCCCAAGGAAGAGGCAAAGAAATGGGGAGTCCGTCGCATTCTCATCTTTGCGATTGCCCTCGCAATGGCGCTCTTCCATATGTATACCGCTGGTGTCCGTCAGCTACCAGGGGTTCAACAGCGGACCATCCATCTCTCCTTTGCTCTTGGCCTTATCTTTCTACTCTTCCCCTTTAAGTCAAGGAGCGAGGAAACGGGGGAGGGCAAGGCCACTGACGA
Organism: Thermodesulfobacteriota bacterium; assembly: GCA_030017685.1. Lineage (GTDB taxonomy): Bacteria > Desulfobacterota > BSN033 > BSN033 > UBA1163 > RBG-16-49-23. Next base: position 14,338 of record JASEHH010000028.1, read on the forward strand.
GCACCGGCCAATCACAGCCATTGACATTGTTTTCCTTCTGCTTTCTTTATTCATCGGCCTTTACGTCTTTTTCGACTATGAGAACATCAGTTTTCGCACCGGGATTCCGAATACCCTCGATTCCTTCTGCAGCCTTTTAGCCATCCTCTTGGTGCTTGAAGCAACGCGGCGAGTCATCGGATGGGCCATTGTGATCATCTGCTTCATCGGATTTCTCTATCTGGCTTTTGGGGATCACCTTCCTTTCTATCTGGCCCATACGGGCTTCACCTTCGAACAGGTCATCAATTTTTTATTTTTCAGCACCGACGGAATCCTCGGGCCTGCACTGGCAGTCTCAGCCACGGTCATCGTCGTTTTCATCATTTTCGGTGCGTTTCTGCAGGTCTCCGGAACAGGACCTCTCTTCATGGACACGGGGATGGCACTCTTCGGGAGGTACAGGGGCGGACCGGCAAAGGCGGCTGTCCTGGGAAGCTGCCTCTTCGGAATGATCACAGGGAGTCAGGTGGCCAACGTGGCAGCCGTGGGTGTCTTTACGATTCCCCTCATGAAGAAGGCGGGATACAAGCCGGAGATGGCCGGGGCCATAGAGGCTGTTGGATCAACAGGCTCCATGATCATGCCTCCGGTCATGGGTGCAGCCGCCTTTATTATTCCTGAAATGATCGGTGGGACTTACCTGGATGTGGTGAGGGCAGCCATCATCCCTGGCCTCCTCTTCTATGTAGCGCTTTATATGGTCGTTGAGTTGCAGGCGGTCAAGCTGGGGCTCCGGGGATTTTCAAAGCCTGAGCTTCCAACCCTGATGACCCTTTTCAGAGAAAAAGGGCATATGCTCATCCCTATCCTGGTTCTCATCTATTTCCTTGTTATCAGAGCAAGCACGCCACCGAGGGCTGCCTTCTGGGGTGTGATTTTCTGTATCCTTACGAGCATGCTACGCCGGGGGACAAGGATGGGCTTTCGAGAGATCGTCTCCGCTCTCGAAAAGGGCGCAAAAGGAACCCTCATCGTGGCGGCCTGCTGCGCTTCTGCCGGCATCATCACAGGGGCGATCAGCATGGCAGGCCTGGGCGAGCGTTTTTCAGACATCCTCATTACCCTTGCCGGGGGGAGTATCATTCTCCTCCTTGTTCTGACGATGATTGCATCCATTATCCTCGGACTTCCCCTTCCGCCAGTAACGTGTTATCTGATTCTGGCCGTACTGGCAGCGCCTGCGCTCATCAAAGCCGGAATCCATCCAATGGCAGCGCACCTCTTCGTCTTCTTCTTCGGAACCCTGGGCAATATTAGTCCCCCTGTTGCTCCGACCTCCTTTGCAGCGGCAGGCATAGCAGGATCGGATCCTGTGAGGACAACAAACCTCGCCTTCCTGGTTTCCTTGCCGGTATGGTTAGTCCCCTATCTCTTTGTCTACAGCACAGAGATCCTGCTTATGGGTCAATTGGAAATGATTCTTCTCAGGGTATTGACATCCTTTATTGCTATCAGCTGTATGGCGGTTGCATTTCAGGGATATCTGTTGAAGGCAATGGGATGGATTCTACGTTTAGGGTTTTTGGCCGCTGGGCTTTTATTGATTTACCCCTATTGGGTAACAGATATTATTGGTTACTTATTGATCGGAATACTTATCCTCATCCACGTGATTGCCTCACGTGGACCAAGAGGTGTTCCATATGAGTGAGACATCGGTAAGTTGAGATGATGGAGGTTCAATCATGAAAATCATTGATATTCATAACCATCTTTACCCTAAGGAATGGATGGATTATCTCGAAGGGAGAGAGGGTTCTACAACGTTGAAGCGAACAGGGCCAGGGGAGATGCTCTTCTATTACAAAGGGGCGCGGCTGGCCACTGTGAATAGGGCGGGGCACTATGATCCTGAGGCCCGGTTGAAGGACCTGGATGAATATGGAATCGATATCCAGATCATGAGCCTCACGACGCCCAGCGTAGAACTCATATCGAGAAGAGAAGGTGTGACCTGGGCAAAGAAGGTGAATGACTACTATGCCGCCGTGTGCGAAAAGTATAGAGGTCGCCTCTATTCATATGCGACCCTTCCTTTTCAAGATGTGAAAGAATCTGTAAAAGAGCTCGAGCGGTCCTACAGAGAGCTCGGCGCAAAGGGAGTGACCCTCTTTTCAAATATCAAAGGCATGCCGATCTACTCGCCGAAATTATTTCCGATCTATGAAGCGGCTGAGGCTTACGGGATACCCATCTTCATACACCCTGCTCCTCCCCTCACAACCGAGGTGATGAAGAAGGTCCAAATGCCCCTCTCCCTTTTCGGCTTTATCCTCGATACGACCATGGCCGTTACAGGGCTCATCTTCCAGGGTGTGCTTGAAAGATTTCCTCAATTGAAGATCATCCATGCCCATCTCGGTGGCGTTTTCCCCTATCTGGTGGGAAGAATTGAAGACTGCTTTAGGACTTATTCAAAGGAATATGGTTTCTCTCTGGAAAGGACGCCCCTGGAGTATTACAAGAGGAACGTCTATATCGATGCGATCTCTTTTTATCTTCCAGCCATGAAATGTGCTCTGGAGTTTGTGGGGCCTGACCATATGCTCGTCGGTACGGATTATGCTCATCCCATCGGAGGACCGGAAAAGGTCATTGGTTTCATTAAGAGCTTGGGTCTTTCGGAAGAGGATACTGAAAAGATTTTCTGGAAGAACGCCACCCAACTCTTCAAACTTGATCAATGGTAAAGGAGTGTGTGATCTGAAATGGCAAAGAATCTTGAAAAATTGGGGGTAACCTTTGAAACAGATGTCCTGATTGTAGGAGGTGGTTTAGCCGGGAACAATGCAGCGATAGCGGCTCTGGAGAAGGGAGCCCGGGTGCTCATTGCCGACAAAAGTTCGCTATATCGATGTGGCGCCATCGCCGGTGGCGTAGATCATTTCATGGCTTATCTAGGCACGGATACATGGGATACCCAAGAAGCCTATCTGGAGTGGGTGGGCAGGATAGCCAGGGGCGTGGTCAATCTCAGCGTCCAGAATGCCGTGTTCTGCAAGGAATTGGATGCAGCCATTGAAAGGATGGACAGGATCGGATGTACACTCAAACAACCTGACGGGAACTTTTTCCGAACCCAGTCCTTGGGTCAGCCTGGCCCTTATTTCATCAATTTCAATGGAAAGCAACTGAAACCCCTTCTTGCCAAAGAAGCGCTGCGCCTTGGCGCGGAAGTGCTGGAAAAATGTTCCATCTCAGGGCTCCTCACCGAAGGAGAAAATGTGACCGGTGCAGTAGGGTTCAATATCCGGAACGGAAATTTTTACATCATTAAAGCAAAAGCCATTGTCCTTGCCACAGGGAACACTAACCGATTGTTCGAGAACCCTTCCGGGCTCCCATTTAACACCTGGCAATGTCCGGCCAATACCGGAGCAGCTCAAACCATGGCTTATGAAGTGGGAGCGAAACTTGCCAATATGGAATTCGTACGGATCACCGTGGTTCCAAGAGGTTTCAGCGCAGCCGGTTTGAACGCCTTGACAGGAATGGGTGGAAAATTTGTGAACGCCTCCGGGGAAGAATTCATGTCAAGATACCATCCTTCAGGGAATAGATCTCCCCGTTATAAACTGGTAGAAGGAGTGATGAAGGAGCTCTATGAAGGGAGGGGGCCGGTCTACATTGACTGCCGCCATCTTTCTCAAAGTGATCTTGATCATTTAAAAAGGACTTTGGGCTATGATAAAGATACGCTTCCAGATTTTATCGAGCAGAAGGGAGTTGATCTTGGAAAGGACCTTCTCGAAATCATGCCCTCTGAAGGGATGCAGGCAGGACCATCGGAAGTTTGTGGAAGCGGGATTTTAATAGATGAAAAAACAGCTTCGACTGCTCCTGGACTCTTCGCAGCAGGAGACTGTGCCGATCAGATGAGGTGTGTCCACATCTGCACCACAGGTGGATATCTTGCAGGAAAGATGGCAGCAGAATTTGCCATGGGGTCTGGAAAAGAGCCGAAATTGCTTCTGCCTCAGATTAGAGAATTGAGGAAGAAGGCTTTTGCTCCCATGAGGACTTCGGGAACGATTTCCTACCGTAAAGTTGAGGATACATTAAGAAAGATGCTCTGGCAGAATGCAGGACCTGCACGGAATGAAAGGAGCCTCCAGGTGGCTCTTGAGAAATTAGAGGAGTTGAGTCAATGTTTCAAAGAGATAAGGGCCAAGAACTATCATGAATTGATGCGCGTGCACGAAACCCATCAAATCTTAGAGGTTGCCAAGATGATGTGCACCGCTGCTCTGGCGAGGAAGGAGACCCGATTTGGCGTCTATCATCACAGGACAGATTATCCGGAGGTAGATGAAGAATATGAGGGCCAAATCGTGTTATGGAAAACGGAGCAGGGGATGAAGACTGCCTTCAAAAAGTTAGATTACGATAAGATCCCTCTTTCCTAAGAGACTGTGTCGTTAGTCCGTTCATGGTTCGACAGAGTCTGTCCTGAGCGAACCGTTCACCCTTCGAGAACCTCAGGGCGAACGGTGAGTCGAAGGGCTCACCACGAGCGGACCACGGCACGTTAAAAATCAATTACTTAGCCGTTCGTCCTGAGCGTGTCGAAGGGCGAATGGTGAATTACGACACAGTTTCTTAGGGGGGAGAGATTTTTGAATAGGAGAGGCGAACGATGCCACCCGTGATAGATGTGAATAAGTGTAATGGGTGTGGAATTTGTGATTTTCATTGTCCGTTAGATGTGATACATTTTGGCGAGGGTCAGAGGTTTCCTGTGGTCAAGTATCCCGATGAATGCTGGCATTGCGGGTCTTGTCGTCTCGACTGCCCAGTGGAGGCCATAACAATCCGTTTTGGTCCTGAAATGCTCTATCTCTAAATAAAGGGAAAGGAGGTTTTTAAATGAAGATCCATTATTTTCTTCTAACGATGGTGATTGTTCTAATGGGGGCTTTCTCAGCCCAGGCCGTCACCCAACTCCACATGGGGACCGCTTCTGTTGGTGGAACATTCCATAGTGCTGGACTGGCCGTGGCTCAGTGTTTAAACAAATTCTTACCGGAAGTGAATGTGACCGCAGAAATCACGGCCGGGACGATCGAAAATTTGCGGCTACTGGATGATCGTAAGATCCAATTGGCTGTCGTCACCCCTCAGGTGGCCTTTCAGGCACTGAAAGGAGACCCCCCCTGGAAGAAAAAGATCGAGTTCAGCATTCTGACGCGGCTGATTCCCAATTCCAATAGTTACGTCGTCCTGAGTGGTTCCGGAATCAAGAGTCTTTCCGATTTGAAAGGGAAACGGGTCAATGTCGGTCCTGCAGGTGGAGGACTGGAGCCGAATGCCAAGGCCATCCTCGAGGCTTATGGATTAACCTATAAAGACTTCACGCCCCTCTTCCTTGGTATTGGTGCGGGAGCGGATGCCTTGAAGGATAAAAAGGTAGACGCGGCCATCACGACCATCCCCATTATCCATGAGCTCCAAGCCACCGCGAAGATTGACATCCTCTTTATGGAGGAGAAGGTTATTGATGCGATGATCGCAAAACATCCCTATTACGGGAAACAGCGGGTTCCGGCCAATACCTTCAAAGAGGTTCCCCAGGAGGTGGTCGTCCCCGATTTTGGAATGCAGCTCGCTGTCCGAAGCGATGCCGATCCCGAACTCGTCTACAGGTTGACCAAGACACTTATGGAGAATGTGAAATCCCTGGGAGAAGCTTACGGACCGATGAAAATGATCACCCCTGATTGGGCCGCCACAAAACTTGCCAATCCTTATCATCCCGGCGCAATCAAATACTTCAAAGAGAAGAAAGTTTGGAACGATTGAGATGACGAAGAGAATACCGTTTTTTTAAGGGAGGATAGGGAAATTGGAAAAGACGCCGGATCGGGAGGGAATGGCCGCTCCTCTCCTTCGATCCTCTTTGCGAAAAAGAGCATCCACTGTAGTCGCTGTCTCTCTCACCCTCTATACGGTGGTGAATGCTTCCACTTTTCTATTGGAGCCTTTAAGACAACTGGCCATCTTTCTCAGCCTTTCCCTCTCCCTCTCCTTTATTCTTTACCCCTTTATCCCGAACTCTTCCTCCGGTTGGATTTTAATTCTCGATCTTCTCTTCGCTGCTTTGAGTGGCCTCATCGGTATTTATATTACGGCCGATTATTGGGAACTGATCTTTCGTGTGGGGGCACCCACGGGAGGAGATCTCTGGATCAGCCTCATTGCCGTCCTTCTCGTTCTGGAGGCCACTCGGAGAACCGTGGGGAAACCTTTGGTCGTCATCAATATCGTCTTTTTACTCTATGCCTTTTTCGGACACCTCCTCCCTCCCCCTCTTTCCCATGGTGGATATGATCTGGAGCGGATAGCCACAACCCTGGCTCTGACCCAGAACGGGATATTCGGGGTTGCCCTTACGGTCATGTTCGATTACATCTATCTCTTTGTCGTTTTTGGGATCATCTATGCCGCTTCCGGAGGAACGGAGTTCATCCTTGATCTGGCTCGATCTCTCTTCGGCCGCTTGACCGGCGGACCGGCAAAAATTTCCGTCCTCTCCAGTGCCCTCTTCGGTACCATCTCGGGAAGCGCTGTGGCCAATGTAACGGTGGATGGAATCTTCACTATTCCGATGATGAAGAGAGCAGGATTTGAACCCCATGTGGCAGGGGCCATCGAAGCCGTCACCTCCACGGGTGGAGCTCTCATGCCACCCGTCATGGGCGCCGCTGCTTTCATCATGGCAGAATATCTGGGAATTCCCTATATCTCCATCTGCAAAGCCGCCATCTTTCCAGCCCTTCTCTATTATTTTGCCCTATTTGGCATCATCCATTTTTACGCAAAAAAGAATGATCTCCGTGGTCTCCCAAAAGAGGAATTACCTTCTTTCTTAAGCGTCATGAGAGAGAAATGGACTTTTTCCATCCCCATCCTTTCCCTGATTCTCCTGATGGCAAAGGGATTTACACCAACCAAGGCCGTGCTCTATACCATTCTGATCATCCTGATTCTCAGCGCTTTTTCCAGAACCACAAGAATCGGGATCAGAAAGGGAATGCTTCTTTCCGAAGTATCGGCAAAGAGTGCCCTTCTCGTCTGCACTGCCTGCGCCAGTGCAGGCATTATTATCGGGATCGTTCTCCTGACCGGTTTGGGATCGAAACTGGCTGATTTCGTTCTCTACGCTTCCGGAGATCGATTGGGATTGGCTCTTCCTTTCATCATGATCGCTTCCCTTATTTTAGGGATGGGCTTGCCCACGGTGGTTTGCTACGTATTGCTTGCAGCAACAGTCGCCTCTCCCTTAATTAAGATGGGTGTCCTTCCCTTGGCCGCTCATCTCTTTATCTTCTACTTCGGCATGCTCTGTATGGTGACGCCTCCTGTGGGATTTGCCTTCTATGCAAGTTCAGCCATTGCAAATTCCGACCCCATGAAAACAGGATGGACCGCCTTTAAATTCGCCCTGGCAGGTTTTATTCTCCCCTATATGTTCATTTTCTATCCCTCTTTATTACTCATAGGATCGCTTTCGGAGATTCTATTGGCCACCCTCCCGGCCGTCATCGGGACCCTTTTATTAAGCATCGGGATAGTGGGTTTCTTCAAAAAGGAAATCGGATGGCTGGGAAGAGGACTCCTGATCATTGGAGCGGTTCTCTTGATCCATCCTGGAATGACAACCAGCCTGATCGGAATAGGATTGGGGGGGCTTGTGCTGATCCCTCAATACAGGAAGGGAAAACGCCTTTCTTTTTTTAATCGCAAAATCCAAACCTAAAGGAGCTTCATCATGAAGATCGATATCTTTGCTCACATCTTTCCAAAGAAGTACTTCGATCGGATGATCGAGGTTGCACCGAACGCTAAGGATATGCATAAACGAGTCAGAAGCGTTCCCTGCATTGTGGACCTCGATGAACGGTTCAGAATCATGGATCAATTCGATGAATATGTTCAAGTGATCTGTCTTGGTTCTCCTCCGATTGAAGTCTTTGGTCCACCGCCCATATCCACGGAGATGGCTAAGTTGGCCAATAACGGGATGGCCGAGCTCGTCCAGAAATACCCTGATCGTTTTCCCGGATTCATTGCTTCGTTGCCAATGAACGACCCCGAAGGGCTCCTGGCTGAGGCAGATCGGGCTATTAGGGATCTTGGGGCTGTAGGGGTTCAAATATTTACAAATGTGTTGGGACGACCTCTGACCCGGCCTGAAACCATGCCGATCTTTGACCTCATGTCTGAACTGGACCGTCCCATCTGGATGCACCCGGCCCGAGGAGCCGATTTCCCCGATTACAAAGAGGAGCCTAAAAGCCATTACGAGATCTGGTGGACGTTTGGTTGGCCCTATGAAACGAGCGTTGCCATGGCGCATCTCGTCTTTTCAGGCCTCTTTGACCGGCATCCCGATATTAAAATCATTACCCATCATCTGGGTGGGATGATCCCATATTTTGAAGGGCGGGTGGGCCCGGGCTGGGATCAACTGGGCACCCGGACCTCTGATGAAGACTATACCCTTTTGCTGAAGAAGTTAAAGAGACGCCCCTTGGACTACTTCCGGCTCTTCTATGCAGACACGGCTGTTTTTGGGACAAGGGAAGCGACCATTTGCGGGTTGAAATTCTTCGGATCAGATAGAACCCTATTCGGATCGGATATGCCCTTTGATCCTGAAAAAGGGTCGGCTTATATCCGGTGGACAATAGAAATCATCGAGAGTTTGGAGATCAGTCAGGCAGAGCGCCATGCGATTTTTGAGGGCAATGCGAGGCGACTGATGAAACTGTAGTCCCCCATCTATCAGATCCATCATCAGGAGGATCTCATGAGTGGCTATCACAAGCGCGATTTCGAGACTTTTCCTGTTCACACATTAAAAAGGGTGGACCGTCCCACCACTCTCATTTTAGACGACCAGGTCAAAAGAGTGGATGAGCGGGAGAGCGGGTTTAACAAAGCCGTCCGCGGAGATTACGGTCCGGTGCTTCAGAGGGAAAGACAACGATTCGTGGTTAAACATCCTATTTCCGGCGCCCTTTCGTGGATGACAGCACATTTGAAAGGTGTCGTGGATGGGTTGGTTGCAGTGCAAAAAGCCCCACTCCCGGAGGATCCTGTTCTCTTATCCCGCCATATTAAGGAACTGGCTTACTTCCTCAGGGCGGATGCTGTGGGGATCTGCAAACTTCCTCCCTATGCGGTTTACACGAATAGTTTTCCGGATGGTCAGCCGATCGAATTAAACCACCAATACGCTATCGGCATCCTGATCGATCAGGACTGGAGAACCGCAGAGGCATTCAACGGCCATGACTGGATCAGCAATTCGATGAGCTTTCTGGCCTACTCCACATCGGCCTTTATCGCCTGTATCATTGCGGACTACATTCGCAGGCTTGGCTTTCCTGCAAGGGCCCACCACGCAAGAAATTATCAGGTCGTTGTTCCCCCCATCCTCCTCTGGGCAGGATTGGGGGAGATGTGTCGGATTGGTGACTGTGTACTTCACCCTTTCTTAGGACCACGGTTTAAGGCAGCCGTCGTCACCACGGACTTACCTCTTGCGACGGACAAACCCATTGACTTTGGATTGCAGGATTTTTGCTCCAAATGTAAAAAATGTGCCCTGGAATGCCCCTCCGGTGCCCTCAGTCTGGGTGATAAGGTGATGTTTAATGGTTACGAACGTTGGCCTTCGGATGTTGAGAAGTGCACTAAGATGCGGGTTGGGAATCCGAAAGGGTCAGGATGCGGAACCTGCATCAAGGTCTGTCCAGCAAACAAGCCTTACACCCTTTTTCACCGAGCCGTCGGTTGGGCAGTGCGTAACTCTTCTCTGGCAAGAAGTATTGCTGTCCGGGCAGATGATCTCATAGGATACGGAAAACCAAAACCTGAAAAGAAATGGTGGTTCGACCTGGAAGAGGTGGATGGAGTGCTACTGATCCCTACCAAAGGAGGTGATCGATGATAACACTGATCTTCTTGGAATTATTTTAATCAATCAAATACATTATACGAGGGAGGGAGGAAGATGAAAAAAAGAATTTTCCTATTGGCGATGGCTTTATTTTTAGTTTTTATCTTTGCTACAGGGAAGTTTTCTTATGCCCAGGCTGTGAAGCCTATCGAATTGAAACTATCCCATTTTATGTCACCTATGCATAACCTACACGTGGATGTGCTCGCCCCCTTCGCTAAGGAGGTTGAGGAGCGAACCAAGGGAAGGGTTAAAGTAACCATCTATCCTGGAGAAGCCTTAGGGAAGGCGAAGGATCACTACGATATGACGATGCACGGGATTACCGATCTCGCTTTATTCATCCACGGATATACCGCTGGCCGATTTCCGCTTACCTCTGTAATAGAACTTCCTATTAACGTCCCTTCAGCGAAAGTTGGCAGTCGAGTCATCTGGGAACTCTATGATAAATATCTGGAGCAGGAATATCCTGGCATCAAACTTCTAACACTTTGGACTCATGGACCCGGTCATCTCCATATGACAAAAAAACCTGTCACTAAGTTAGAAGATATCAAAGGGTTAAGGATAAGGATCCCTGGTCCCTTACAGACAGCCCTTCTTAGAGAATTAGGGGTCTCCCCGCTCACCATCCCCATTCCTGAAGTCTATGATGCCCTTCAACGGGGAATGGCAGAAGGCGCTGTGGTTCCCTTCTCTGTTATTATAGATTTTAAACTTTATGAATTGACGAGGTACCACACCCTTTCGAATCTTTATGTCATGAGCATGGGTTTTGCGATAAACCCAAAGACCTGGAATGGTCTTTCACCAGACATACAAAAGATCATCGAAGAGCTTTGCGGTTCTCGTATGTCAGAGACTGCTGGTGCCTCCTATGATAAATATGATTCATTAGGGATGGAGGCTGCGAAAAAAGTGAAGGCAGAAATTCTCTCGCTTTCATCAGAGGAGAAGAAAAGATGGGCCGATCAGATCAAACCTCTGAATGGTAAATGGATCGCGGATATGGAAGCAAAGGGACTCCCCGGGAAAAAGATCTTTGATGATGCTCGTCTGCTTTTGGAAAAATAAACCAGGGTTAGGGATGGCAGGGAATTAGAATGGATCATGCCGATTTGAGTAAAAAAATTGTTACATTTAAGAAAGTCATAGCCTTGGAAGAGGTTGAGGAAGTCCCTGCCATCCCTTCCGTGAGTGGTTGGGTTGCAAAATTCTCAGGGGTTCCTCTAAAAGAACTTCTTTTTAGTCCGGAGGCCTTTGTCAAGGCCCAAATCAATGCCCAGAAAGAAATTGGATACGACGCCCTCTTCGCTTACCTTGATGCTCTTTATATCCCAGAGGCATTCGGATGTCCCCTTGTTTTCCGTTCTTCAGGGGCGGATGTTTCTCCAATGGAAATCAAGAATGAAGCGGATGTAAGGGCACTTCCTAAGGTGGACATCCGAAAAGATGGAAGACTTCCCATCCTATTGAGCGTTGCAGAACAACTCGTCCGATTCCCTGAAAGAGAAGTTCCCGTATTGGGCCTTGTGGAGGGTCCTTTTACCACCTCTTCTCGAATCCTCGGTGCAGAGAAGATGATGAGGGGCCTGATCAAGGATAGTCCAATGGTTGAGGGGATGATAGATAAGGCCGGCTACCTCCTTTCCGATTTCGGCCATGCCCTTACAGAGATTGGAATCGATGGATTGATCATCGCAGACCCTGTGAGTTCTTCGACCATGATCTCTCCGAAAATCTACCGTCAATTTGTCCTTCCCCATCTTCAACGTTTGATTAAAGGCCTGGAGATTCCTGTCATCCTCCATGTCTGCGGAAATACGGAGCCCATTCTCAACTTGATGGCAGAGACCGGAGCGAGAATCTTAAGCCTTGATCAGTGTATGGACCTCACCCTGGCAAAGGAAACCGTGGCTGGTCGCTGTGGGATCGGAGGAAATGTCGACCCAATGGTCCTCCTTTTTGGGACACCCGAAGATGTGAAACGAGAGACCTTGAGATCTCTTAAACAGGGAGGTAAAAAGGGATTTATTCTCATGGCTGGATGTGCTGTGTCCCCTGGAACACCGATGAAGAATTTGAAGACGATGATTGAGGTGGCGAGATGCCCATCCTGAAGACCTTTTGTTCAATCTGTAACCCCCATAGTCATTGTGGCATCAATGCCCGTGTGGAAAATGGACGACTGATTGAAGTGGAAGGGATGTTAGAACATCCTGCCAATGAAGGAACCCTGTGCGCTAAAGGGGCGGCAAGCGTCCAGTATGTTTATGCAAAAAATCGGTTGAAATACCCAATGATTCAGAGGGGAGAAAGGGGAAGCAAGAATTGGGAGCGGATCTCTTGGGAAGAGGCCCTCTCTGTGATCGCCTCCAGACTGATTGAGATTCGAGATCAATATGGTCCGGAGTCAGTCATTTTTTATGCAGGTTATCCAAAATGGTTTCGGCCCTTTCTTCAGCGTCTTGCCCACGGCTTTGGTTCACCCAATTATGCTACGGAATCGAGTGTCTGTTCCTCCTCACCGACCGTTGCAGGGAAACTGACTTTTGGTTATTTCGGCCGTCCCGACCTCACCAGAACGCGGTGTCTTCTCAACTGGTCTTCAAATCCCTTCTATACGAATTCCACTTTGACCCGATCACTTCTTGATCTAAGGGAGAAGGGGGTTAAGTTCATCGCGGTGGACCCCAGGGTTTCTGCGTTTGCAGAAAAGGCTGACCTCCATCTTCAACTAAGGCCTGGAACGGATGGGGCATTAGCGCTGGGGATGATTCGCGTCTTGATCGAAGAAAAACTCTATGACCGAGACTTCGTAGAGAAGTGGACCGTGGGTTTTGACGAATTGTGTCAATATTTAGAGGAACACCCATTGGAATGGGCGGAAAGAATCACAGGGGTCCCGAAGGAGAAAATTCGAGAGGCGGCGAGGCTCTATGGCATGACAAAGCCCGCAGCCTTGATGACCAGCGCTTCTTCCACTACCCACCACCTCAACGGTTTTCAAAACCACAGGGCCATTCTTCTCTTGCCAGGGTTAACCGGCAACTTCGATATTCCTGGTGGTAACTGGGTGGAACCGATCACCTATCTCTATACGAATAGTGGTGCACCTACGAATGAAGAGGAGATACGTCTTGTTAAGAAATTGAAAGAGTTTCCTCCCCGGATTGGTGAGGATCGTTTCCCGATCTGGTGTCGTTACTACACTCCTGAGGCTCATTCCATGGCCATTCCTTTTCAAATCAAATCTGGGAAACCTTATCCACTGAAGGCCTTCATCGGTTTTGGCCTCAATTACCGTATGTGGCCAGGATCAGATTTTTTTAAAGAATCCCTTTTGAGCCTCGACTTTCTGGTGAACACCGATCTTTTCTTTACCGACACCTGTCAATGGATGGACTTAGTTCTGCCTGCAGCAACATCTTTTGAACGAACAGAACTGAAGCATTGGAATTCCAAATATCTGATGTTGACGTCACCTGTGATCGACCCTGTTGAAGAATCTCGTTCGGATGTTGAGATCATTTTCGACATGGCCAGACATTTAGGCCTGGGAAACCTCTTCTGGAATGGAGACTTTGATGCTGCCATCGATGAACTGATGGCACCCTCTAATTATACCGCCGAAGAACTTCGAAAGCGTCCAATGGGAACTTATGTCCGTCATCCTTTGAAGCCAGGATACAAAAAGTATGAAAAGTCAGGTTTTCCTACCCCTTCTGGCAAGATGGAGATCACTTCAACCATTTTGAAGGAAGCAGGATTTGATGCCCTCCCTGTCTATAGGGAACCACGGCATCCTTCTCTCTCCAAAGATCCTTCCAATTATCCTCTGATACTCAATACAGGCTCTCGACTTCCAATGTTTATACATTCGGAAATGCACAATGTCCCTTGGTGTGAGGAATTGAGAAAGGATCCCCTTTTGGACATGAATCCTTCTGATGCCTCAGAGCGTGACATCGGGCCTGATGACTGGGTTTGGCTGGAAACTCCCAGAGGAAAGATTCGCGTCAGAGCCAACCTCACCCAGACGGTCCTTCCAGGGGTTGTCCATATGGCGCATGGTCTTCAGGAACCAGATGTAAATCTTCTGATCGAACCGGATTATCTCGATCCCATCTCCGGATTCCCAGGGTTTAAATCATTAAGGTGCCAAGTGACAAAGGCAGATTAAATAAATGGAAAAATCGATGCAAAAGGGATTTTATCTTGATCTCACTCGTTGCACTTCTTGCTATGCCTGTGTGGTAGCCTGTAAGGCCCATCATGCCATTCAAGAAGAGACGGTCTATTGGCGAAGGGTATTGACTCTGGAGGGAGGGGCATATCCCAATGTCCGTGTGGCAAATCTTTCACTCTCATGCTTACATTGTGCCATTCCTGCTTGTAGAGTGGTCTGTCCCACCAAAGCGATTTATAAACGAAGGGAAGATGGTTTGGTTTTAGTGGATCCGAATTTTTGTATCGGGTGCAAAATGTGTTTAATGGTTTGTCCGTTTGGTGTCCCACAGTTTGGCAGGAATGGAAAGATGCAGAAATGCAATTTCTGCTTGGACCGATTGGAGAATGGACTGAATCCAGCCTGCATAAGTATCTGCCCTGCCAGAGCACTCCATGCAGGGTCAATAGATGAACTTTCATTGCTGGCTGCTCGAAAATCGGCCCGCCAACTCATCCGAAGCACAGATCCATCTTTTTTCATTTAACTTCCTTCAGACACAAAAAGGGGATTTCTTGGGAAGCTTAAATTCAAAACAGAAAAGGATCGATCAATGGAGAGAATATTTTCTATCATCAAAAGTTTAAGTCGGTTGATGTATTGGATTGCTGGTATCGCCCTTACCTCCATTGTGTTTCTGACAGTCGCGGATGTTATCCTGAGAAGGTTCAAGATGCCGATCGATTGGACTTACGAGGTTGTCGTCCTACTCGGTGCAATTGCTATCGGGTTTTCCATTCCTCAAACCACATTAGACAAAGGACACGTCCTGATGGAATTCCTTACTGAAAGACTTCCCCCAGGATGGCAAAGGATGTTCAGCGCCCTTACTCGATTTCTTGGAATGGCGATATTTGCCGTCTTCGGCTGGAGAATCTTCTCCTATGGGAATAACCTCTTGAGATCTGGAGAAGTCTCTCCGGTTCTTCAGATGCCGACCTATCCTGTCGCCTATGGCATCGGAGTTTGCTGTTTTGTTGTGGGTCTGGTCCTTTTCTATGACCTGTTGTAAAAAATAAAGGGGGTGAAAGCTTGAGTATAACCACCATTGGCCTTTTGATCATTTTATTGTTATTTGTATTTTTTCTTATGGGCTTGGAAATCGGTTTTTCAATGGCTCTGGCAGGCTTTATCGGATATGCTGCGATTGTCAATATTGAAGCGGCGCTGAATCTTGTAGCCATGGATATCTTCACCGTCTTCTCATCATACGGTTTCCTTGTCATACCTTTATTTGTACTCATGGGCCAAATCGGAGCAAGCGCTGGAATCTCAAAAAGCCTTTATTATTCCGCTTATAAATTTATCGGCCATGTTCCTGGCGGACTTGCCTTAGGGACAGTAGCAGCTGCTACTGCCTTCAAAGCCATCTGCGGATCATCCCCTGCCACAGCGGCCACCTTTGCCACAATCGCTGTGCCCGAAATGGATAGATATGGTTATGATAAAAGGGTTTCATGTGGAACGGTTGCAACCGTGGGGACTTTGGGAGTTATCATTCCTCCGAGTGTCACTCTGATTATATATGGAATTCTGACACAGACATCTATTGGCAAATTGTTCTTAGCAGGAATCATTCCAGGTCTTATGATCGCATTTTCTTTTATAGTCACCCTGTATGGTTGGTGTAAAATAAACCCAAAAATGGGGCCAAGGGGTGAGAAATCCACATGGAGAGAGAGGTTTGCATCTCTCCCCCCTGTGTCGGGTGTTATTGTCGTCTTTTTTTTAGTTGTAGGTGGTCTGATGAAGGGATTTTTCATGCCGACAGAGGCTGGAAGCGTAGGGGCCTTTGCGGTACTCGTTCTCGCGGTCGCTAAGAGGGATATCAATTTGAAAGGCTTTATCAAATCGGTTATGGATTCTCTGCGTATCGCCTGCATGATTTTAATGCTCCTTGCAGGAGCAACAATCCTCGGCCATTTTTTTGCAGTCACAAAGATGCCCTACATCCTTGCAGAGTGGCTGGGTGCTCTTCCGGTTCACCGAAATATCATTATCATCATCATTATCTTTGCCATTCTCATTGGGGGTTCCTTCATTGAAGATCTGGCATTCGCCATTCTTGCCATCCCGGTCTTCCTGCCACTCGTCTTGAAGTTGGGTTTTGATCCGGTTTGGTTTGGCGTGATCGTCTGTGCCACCTGCATGATCGGGATTATCCTCCCTCCCATGGCCATCAATGTTTTTGTGGTATCAGGCATCACGAAAGTACCCATCGGGACGATTTACAAAGGGATCTATCCATTTATTGTGGGCATGGCTATATGTCTGTTGATTCTTGTGCTCTTCCCTCAGATTTCGCTTTGGCTTCCGAATATGTTAATGAAATGACCAGAAACCTATGGAATCCAGAGAGAACCATCAGCTTCTCATCTACCATACCGATGCCAAACTCTATGAAGCTATTCTTTTGAAAAGATTGCCTCATCTCGAAATCCATTCTGCTGAGCGACCCGAAGAGGCATCCGGTTTTATCGAGGAAGCCGAGATCATCCTCTCATGGAAAATCCCCGATGAATTGCTGAAGCGAGCCAGACACCTCCAGTGGTTTTCCTCAACCGCCGCAGGAAACGAACACCTCGTCAAGAACCCCCATCTCCCCGAATCGGTCGTTTTTACCAGGGCAACGGTTTACGGAGAGATGATGGCAGAGTATGTCTTTGCCTACCTCCTCTATTTTGCCAGAGACCTGTCAAAATATTTTTTGGATCAGCGGCAGAAGATTTGGGAACAGAGACGACCGGAGCGCCTGAGGGGGAAGGTGTTGGGCATCCTGGGGCTTGGCTCGGTTGGCAAAGAGATTGCCAGACGGGGGAAACAGTTCGGGATGGATGTCCTCGGCCTGAAGCGGACTCCTGAAGCTGTGGAAGACGTGGATCAGGTTTTTGGTCACGAAGATATCAGGAGGATGATTCCCCAGGTGGATTACCTCATCAATACCCTTCCACTCACCGAAGAGACCTATCATCTCTTAAGAGAAGAGGAACTCTCTCGGTTAAAAGAGGAGGCTATCTTCTTCAATATCGGCAGAGGAAAGACCGTTGACGAAAAAGCCCTAGTTCAGGTTCTAAAGGGTAAAAATATTCGAGCAGTCCTCGATGTCTTTGAGGAGGAGCCCCTCTCCCCTGAAAGCGAACTCTGGAATCTAGAGAATGTAATCATCACCCCCCATGTCTCAGGCATCAATATTCCAGAGGAGATCTGTGAAGAATTCGTTAGGAATTATGAGCGATGGGTCAAAGGCCAACCCCTGACCGGCCTGGTGGACAGAAGCAAGGGATATTGATCATAGGTAACCCCAATTTCGCCAAATTCCAAAAAACGAAGGAGTGCCTGGAATTTGTAATTTATTGAAGGGTATGCTATTATTTTGATAGCATGGAGGGTAAGAGCATGGCTAATGTATTAATTAGAAATGTTCCCGATGAGGTTTTGAACATGATCAAAGATGTGGCTAAGCGCCGCAACAGGTCGCTCCAGCAGGAGCTCCGGGAGGCGCTGGAAACTATGGCAAATCAATCTTCACCTGACATCTTCCGGAAAGCGACCGAACTGAAGGAAAAGCTGAGAAAGAAATCCGTTCGATTCACGGACAGCGCCGAATTATTGAGAGAGGACAGAGCCAGGTGAACCTTGTTATCGATGCAAGTGTTCTGATCAAGTTTTATATTCCTGAAATTCTATCTGACAGAGCCCAACACTTGCTCGACTCCGTCAGGCAGGGTGAGGTTACGTTGCTTGCACCAGATTTAGTCTATTCCGAGGCGGGGAATATTCTCTGGAAAAAACATCATTTGAAGGAGCTCGCTCGCTCTGAGGTTGAAGAGATTTCGGGCGCCATTGTTTTACTCCCATTGAGAGTAGAATCCTCTAAAGGGCTATTGCCGTTGGCGGTGCATATCGGGATGGCCTATGGAATCACTGTTTATGATGCCATGTATGTCACCCTGTCAAGGATCCATGAAACAAGGATGATGACCGCAGACAGGAAACTTTTTGAAAGATTGGCTAAGACCAATTTGAAAAAATATGTGGCGTGGCTTGGTGGCGCTGAACGGTAAACTGATTAGAGAATGGTTAAGAATAGACATTAAGGAGGATGTTATGGGACATATCGCAGGAAAAGAAGAGATCTTGAAACAGTTGCGGAAGAGGCTTCATCAGAACCCGGTTGGACTTCCGGAGCACACCTCGGTCTATGAAATTTTATCGATCTTGTTTAATGATAGAGAGGCTGAGGTGGGGACTAAATTTCCGCCCGGTCTGGTGACCATTGAAGAGCTTCAGAAGGTGACAGGGATCGAGAACGTGGAATTAGAGGGTATTTTGAAAGGAATGCTGAAGAAAGGTCTGGTCGTCTCTTCGGTAAAGGACGGAAAGGTTCGATACCTGCTTTCCCCAGGGTTGACAGGTTTTTTTGAGTTCACCTTTATGCGGACCGACGGTTCACTTCCTCTAAAACGACTGGCAGAATTGATGCGGACATACCGAAACACACCGGAATTCATCCAGGAATTTGCCTCCCCCGGAACGAGCAGAGGGAAAGCCTATGTCTACAGCGGTGTCCTGCCGAAAGTGAAAAGCGAAATCCTGCGGTTTGACGAGGCGGCAGAGCATATCAAAAAGGCAGGCCGTGGAAGTCTGGGGAAATGTTATTGTCGCCATGAGGCATGGCATCTTGGTAAAAATTGCTCTGCACCTATTGATGATATCTGCATGAGCCTTGGGAATGCCTCTGATTTCTTAGTCGAGCAGGGATTTGCGAGAAGGGCATCGGTTGATGAACTCCTGAGCGCCCTAAAGAAGACAGAAGATTTGGGATTGGTCCATATCGGTGATAATGTCCAGGACCAGACCACCTTTATCTGTAACTGTTGTGGGTGTTGTTGTGGTTTTCTTGAAGGCATTACCAAACACCATCTGAAGCATGCTGTGACAACCACCAATTACATTGCCAAACTCGATCCTGAGGCATGTAATGGATGTGAAATATGTGTGGATCACTGTCAGATCAAGGCCATTAAGATGGAAGGGGATTACCCTGTTGTGGATGGTGAGTTTTGCATCGGATGCGGTGTCTGTGCCCACTTCTGTTCGACCGAGGCGATGAAGATGGAGGAGAGGGAGAAGAAGGTTATTCCACCCAAGAATTACAAAGATCTCATGATCCGTTTGATGAAAGAAAAGGGACGAATATAAAGAGGTCCTACCAAAATGGTCATCCTAAACTTGATTCAGGATCTCAGCGAATGGTTGGCGTAAAGTGGATAGGCTATTTTCAAAAAGTTACTAATCCCCTTTTTTATTTACATAATTCCATCTTTCTGATATATTTAAATTATGAATTTACTTGATTCTGCTAAGGTTAAGAGGGACGCTTTCATCGTCAGGTCTTTCTTTGAAGAGTCTGACGAGAAATCCTATTGGTTTTCAAAGACTCCCTATGAACGTCTGGCCGCCGTAGAATTTATGCGGCAGATCATCTATGGCTACGATCCATCTACCACCCGACTTCAAAGAGTTTTTGAAATTACTCAACGCACAACAGGTTGAGTATCTGTTAATCGGTGGTTATGCTGTGGGCTATTATGGCTATCCACGTGCTACCGCTGATATGGATCTTTGGATCGCGATGAATCCGCAAAATGCTGAAAAGGTCGTAGCCATCTTGAAGAATTTTGGATTTGATGTGCCTGATTTATCGATGGAAGTATTTGTGAAGCCAAACCAGATCATTCGGATGGGTGTGCCACCGGTCAGGATTGAGATTATGACAACCATTTCAGGAGTAAGCTTTGAGGAGTGCTATCCTGAACGGGTGAAGGACGAACTCGACGGAGTTGAAGTGAATCTCATTAGCCTAAGGCATCTTAAGATCAACAAGAAGGCCTTCGGCAGACACAAGGACTTGAACGATCTGGAGAATCTTCCTTAACAGGAAACATTTCAACCTCAGGAACTTGCAAATCTCTGCATGGCGAAATCCCCCCTATTTTCCTGGTTAAATATAAATAATTTATCGCCATACCGTATAGGCTCCATCTCCAACCTTTTGACCTTCGGACATATTGGAATATCCCGGAATAACTCATGAACCGAACAGTTTCCCTATTTTAGGGACCCCGTAAAAGCCCTCTACAGGGTGTTACTTCCTGAAGTCCTGATTTTTGAAAATCTCGCCTCCATGCAACATTTCAGGTAGTAATAGACAGGCTCAGTTTAAGGTTTTGATATCTCTTCCATATCGCAACCTTTTGGAAGGTGCGGATAGTGGCAAGCTATTCTCGCTTTTAGGAGTCCAAAAGCACCCTCAACATATTAGGATTGTTTTGTTACTGACTTCTTCCAAAAAGTTTCGATTGAACAATTTCCATAGAATGTGTATATTCCAATTAGTTATCGAGAGCATGAATAGGGAAGAGTGGTTGCCAAGGTCGACAAATTTCAATAACAACCCTTCTTTTGATGCAATCATATAAAAATAAATGTTAGGGCGAAATCATTATGAAGAAACCTAATAGATACCGCTCCTTCTCTGTGTCAATAACTCGGGATTCAGGCCTGAAGACACTGCGAATAAAGTATGCTCGTGCCGCTCCGGAGAAACGGAGAATAGCAGCGCAGTGGGAATACGACTCATCCATGGCGTCCGACCTCTTCAGTATAGCCCTTCTCAAATCGGGGACCGGGGCGCTGCCGAAACCTAAATGGCCTCCTGGATTCCTTGCACTGGCCATCGACCCACTGTTCGCTCCCGCGCTCCTGACTGTGGGCTCTTTGGAATACCAGCATGGCCTTGTCAAAGAAGCAATGGAGCTGTTTCTCACACTCACCAAGCTACCAGAAAATGAAGAAGATCTTGCGGAGATCATAGACAAAGCCGGTAATTTTCTGTTGGACCATGAGGACTTCAAGAACGCGCTTGAGCTCTACCTTTCGGCCGAAAGAGCATATCCGACCCAAGCTCTTCATTACATTGGATCGGGATATTGCTTCTACAAGCTCGGAAATATCGAGGAGTCTATCCGCAAGGAACGGAGAGCTGCTGAACTGGAACCAAACAACTACTTTCATCTCAACGATCTCGGGTTCTCTCTTCTCGAAGCGGGCCTCTTCGAAGAGGCAGAAACCGTGCTCAAACGATCGATCAGTCTGGCACCGCCAGAATATGAGTGCGCCCGGAACAACTTGGAGATACTTTACGAAAGACAAAAGGCGCCCTAACAAAGTGCAGGGGCACGACTCGCATCGCCCGGTAAACTTGTTCAGTGCCGTTTTGTAAAGCAGGTGTTCTATCAGTCGTTTGTTGCCGTCTATTATGATTTTGCGCTGCAAGAGGCTTATCTTGGCCATTTTCATTGAGAGAGATGAGAGAGGGCGGAATATGGAAAATGGAATCGCAAAGGAGCAACCCTCAGCGACGTAACGGCCCAGACGGAATATGGAGTGAATCGGGACTTCATTGTGAAGGGCATCCGAGCCGGCAAGTTGGAATACCGCGATGAGGCGATATGGAGCAATCCGTATCTTAGGGCTGGCTATGTTCGAACCTGTAAAGGTCGGGATTTGATGCGACGGATACTGGAAAACCAGGCGATATCATCTTATATGTTACCTGAATTGCGCGATTTTCTTGAATCTTACCGTAGGGCAACCCTTTAGGGTTGCTTAATTCAAGGCTGAAGCCCCACAAATTACCAAACCGGTAATTTAAAAATGCAGGTTGAACCCTATGGCCACTATTTCTTTTTAAAAGAATCGCTCAATTTAGGTGTTAATAAGTTCTGTCACAATTTTAGATTCTTGGAGAAATAATACATGGTAACCTGTTGGTATTGTAAAACGAAAAAAGGGAAGAGGTATTGTGCCCCAATTGATAATCTTCTTTGCCCAAGTTGCTGTGGTGAGAACAGACTTAAAAAGATAGACTGCATTGAAGATTGTAGATACCTTGAAGGTGTTACATTCCAAAAGAAGCGGGATGATGAAAAAGCATTTTCAAAGTTAATGGAAAGTGTTCCGCATAGTCAATACGATGATATTTTTCATGAACCAGGAGTAGCATTAATGGCGGGAGAAATTGAAACCTTTGTCCGCGATATTTATATGGCGGGGAATATTCGCATTACCGATAAGATAGTATATGAATCCTATAATCTAATTTACAAGATTTACTTTGACAATCAATCTCCAGAAGAACACATAGATGAGTTAACTCAAGAATTGTTGAAACTATATTCGAATCATATAAGCATATGGGAATTCAATATGGAAAGAAATAAAATTGGCCAAGTATTTTTGCGCTTAATGATTTCAGTAAAAAAAATGAGTGGAGGCAGATTTGGAGAATTTGGTTATTTAAATTATCTAAAAAACAACTTGGGAAATATGAATTCTAGAGGGCAATTCATAGCCGAAGATAAGTTTGGAAATAAAATATTGCGCAATTATAAATATTAAACCTGAATCCTGCGTGATAACTATTAGACAGCTTGTTGTGTGTTCGTTACCTTTATCAACGTAGCACTGCAAATAATTGTAAGAACAGAAGTAAGAAAACCTCCATTTTGGGCTGTCCTTTAACCTACTTTTTAATTATAGTGAACGTATTAAATAAAGTGACATAATGACGTTATCTTTTTGGGTTT
>JASEHH010000305.1 GCA_030017685.1 Thermodesulfobacteriota bacterium
CTGGAACTCCGATATAAGGATTGAAAAAAAATGAAAAATTTTTGAAAAAACGTGTGAGGTTGAAATTTACAGGTGCGATTTGAAGGTCCTTCAAAAAGGGGGCCGAGTGGCCTTGCGTGGCTTGATAAGGTATGGTTTTCGCGTCGGACGAGAGGGGAGTCATGGAACAAAAAATAATGCCTCTAAAGCCACCAAAAACTGCGGCTATCTTATTGATATTATTACGCTATTCCAATTTTCCGATTTGACAAATCCGTTCTTTTATGCATATCCTGTGGTTATGCTGACACGGGAGCAGATGCAAAACACGCTGATTGAGCGACTCTTCTGGCACACCGCAGAACGAAACGAAGCAAAGGTGGCTGATCACCTTTTTTGTTCTAAAGAGATGGATACCGTCTATACGTTGGACGAAGCCACCCTGTTCGATTTCTTCTTCCATTATTTACGAGAGATCGATGTCTTCCCTCTTATCGAAGATCTCGATCCCCAGACTCAGAAGAGAGAGAACCTTCCTTTTTTACAGTTTGTTCTCATTTATCTGATGAAAGTGATTGGCTCGATACCCAAGATGGAGCCCGTCTGGGAGTCCCGCCTCGGCGGGATTGACCGATGAACTTTTGATGGGTCTGTGTGGCTTTAATGCGTACCAAGTGAAGAACGGCAGTTGTGAGAGGGGGACGAAGCTGCGTAAGACGCCCATACCGGAGGTTCGGGGGGCGCTTTGTGTGGATACGTTGGCCAACCAGATTGTGAAGATAACCCCTCGGCGGTTAGAGAATTTCTTTAACCACTGTATCCAGAGATTAGCCAAGGCTCGGGTCTTTCCCAAATATATTCATGCGGCCTGTGATACGACGCTTTATGAGACGACCGATCAGTATGAGGGGTGTGGTTCGGTTCTGCGAGAGCGGAAGGTCAAGGCTCGGGGTTATCGTAAAGCCGGGGAGATCAAGGCAGTCAAGGTATGGCTCTATGGGTGGAAGATCTGGGCGATCTATGAGGTTCAGACGGGGATTCCCTTGGCGATTAAGATTGATACAATCGAGAAGCCGGATAATCTGCACGTTCTTGAGGTATTGGAGCAGGCCAAGGAGAATGTGAAGGAGACCAGTGTGATCCGTTCCCTGGTGGTGGATCGAGCCTTTCTGGATGGGAAGAGTTTATATGCGATCGATCAGCAAGGGATTGAATTTGTCATTCCTTTAAAGAGCAATATGGAAGCGACCCGGGATGCCCGGGCGCTTGCCCTGGAGGCTCCTTGCTCGATGGAGAGCACGCGGGAAGTGACGGTGACTCATGGTTATGGGAAGAAGAAATTTGACGAAAAGGTTTTAACTACCTTGGTAGGGGTGCCAGGGCTTTTGAGCTGCGATTGGTTTAACCCCGAAGGTTCTGAGGCGAATACGGCTAAGAAAGATTATGAGCCTATCCCTTTGAATGCGGTGGTGGTCAAGACCTGGAACAATCAGACGCCCCCGGTGGATAAACAAGTGGTTTTCGTAACCAATGGAGAGGTCAAAGATCCTTTTGTCGCTTTTGATCGTTATGATGATCGCA
>JASEHH010000306.1 GCA_030017685.1 Thermodesulfobacteriota bacterium
AAGACATACGAGTCCCTCGTGAAACTTTTTAATCGCCATAAATGGACGACCTTATGCCGCCGCCAACTTCAAATGGGCCAGCACCAGCAGGTTATACGAAACAATTGCGCTCCAAATATATTGCTTAAAACCGACCCATCCTGTCCAATCACAACAGGAAAACCCAAACGAACGTTTCAACCGGGATATATTCGCCTCGATCCCCGCCCGAAAGTTTCTCAGCTTCTTATAAACCCAGTGGCTTTTGACCATCTCCAACACCGCAAGACCTTTCTTCTTGGCAAAGGCAACATCCTGAACCCCCCGTTCCTTGGCCTTCTCCAGATTGTCCTGCGAAGCAAAACCTCCATCCGTCGCCACCTGACGCGGGGGCCGATTATAAAGTTTTTCCTGCCTCTCGATCAAAGTCGGAAACAAAACTGCGTCATTGGGATTGCCGCGCTCGATCACACAATCCAGAATCATCCCTGTCTTGCCACCGGTCAAAAACACCTTATGCCCATACTCCACCTCGCGCGACCCCTTAACAATAATATCCGTGTGACACTCAAAAAACGAAACCAACTTCTCCTCCGCCGGCACCTTCTCTCCCTGAAAGACCCGACGCTCCGTCTGCGAAATCACCTTTTCCAACATCACCACCGCCCGCTCCAGCTTCTCCGCCAAAGCATACGCCTGCAAACCCATCGGCGCATCGGCGCTGATAAAACCATACAGGACCGGAATCGCCCCCAGGGCATACCCCCGAACCCGCCCCGCCAAATCCAAAAGATCCCGATAGGCCTTCTGACGAATGGTTTCTTTACGGGCATTCAAAATCGTCATCACCCGCTTCTTCGTTCTGCGGTTGTGATCCACAAACGAATACTCCGGGACGGGAAGCAAACTCTTTCCCCCGGCCAACCACCGAGTGATAATCCGAATCCCATCCTGCAGCAAGGTGGAATCTGTCGGTTGATGAATGTTCGTCTCCACCACCGTAGAATCCATTCGGGCGGTTCGGCCTTTCTCCAACCCTTGGATCTCCGCATACCCCAGAATCGCCTGATGCACCGCCTCCCAACTCTCTACGGAAAGAGCCTTGATGTTCTCTTGCAACGTCGAAGAGGACGGATACTGCCCCATCCGCATCTTGGCAAAAGCCCGAAAGCTCTGCGAATCTTCCAAATGAAACGCCAGCTCTTCGTATGTCAAATTCCGATACTGCTTCAAAATCGCACAGCGCAGAACCTGCTCCGCGCTCATCCCCTCGCGACCCGTGTCGGCGAGACGAACCCGCAAAAGATCTTTGTATACTCGATCCAAGATCTGCGGCTGGGTATCAAGAATTTCCGAGATCGCCTCCACCTCCCGGGCAATTTTATTTCGAGGGAGGATATGAAAAAGGCTTGCTTGCTCATCCCATTTTTTACGCATAATCTCCTCGCAGAGCCATTGTTTACAG
This sequence comes from Thermodesulfobacteriota bacterium, assembly GCA_030017685.1. Classification (GTDB taxonomy): domain Bacteria; phylum Desulfobacterota; class BSN033; order BSN033; family UBA1163; genus RBG-16-49-23. The sequence continues at coordinate 1,445 of JASEHH010000306.1, forward strand.
GCATTTCCGCGAGAGAATAACAAAAAAGACCCCAAAATACAAAACAAAAATGACCTACTTTCAAAATAAATTCAAATTCTTAGAGTTTCCGGATGAAAACTA
>JASEHH010000118.1 GCA_030017685.1 Thermodesulfobacteriota bacterium
TCAAGAGAATTGTGGGCGCGTGATCAAAAAAGTCCCAAAAGGACTAAACTGTTACGAATTCATGGACAAGTATGAGAGTTATGAGAGGGACGTTGTTGACTGAGTTGAATTATTCATTGCTCCCTTGAGGGCTTCTCTGTAGTATCTTAGATATGGCCGATGTGGAAACCCCCAATAACCGCGCCACATCAGCTAATGACACTCCTAATTCTCTAACCAACTGCTGCGCAATCCCCGAACGCACCCGCGAGATCTCCCACCGTCGGCTTCCCATCCGTAGCTCTCCAAGTTCTATCTTTCCCTTTTCACATTCTTCCTTCAGGATGGTCTCAATCCTTTTGCTTCGTTCTGCATGGCTGAACCTATGGCGCAATGGCTCTTCTGATTCCCTCAACACTCTCTCCACGAAATCCCCAGTTCCCAGAATCCTCTGATCCCCACTTATTCTCTCCTGGGATCTCCGCAACGATAGGACCGCTGACCACCCCCCATAGGACCGCACCACTCCTCCGCCAACTAACTCAGGACGCCTCCCCTGATTTATCCCTTCTGCCAGATATCTCCGATAAGCCCTTCGTGCCTCTCCCTCTCTCTTGCCAAACCAAGATAGAACATGATCCCGATCCTGCCAATCATTTTCGATCCGTCCCATCAACACCGCATGCCCACACCAGGGATATCGATCCAATTCCAATAGGTTGCTCACCAAATGGGCTCTCAGAGGATTTAAATGAATGTAACGGACCAACTCCCGAAAGTAGACCTCTTCATCGCAGACGATGGAATGATAACGGTTTTGAAACAGATGTCCATACCGATGATGGCGAAGATTGTAGGTCACAGCGTAGCCGGTGAGGAACCGTCTCATGAATTTCGGAAGACCCGAAGGGCCACTTCGTAAGAGGAGATGGGCATGATTGGTCAGTAAGGACCAAGCATAAATCCTGGTTTCTGTCTCTTCGGCAAGATCGCCCAATCGTTTGACGAAGTTTTGCCGGTCCTTGTCATCATCGACGATCCTGCGCTTTTCGATCCCCCGGAGGATAATATGGTGAAGGGTTCCGGGAGCATCGAGTCTTGCCTGGCGGGGCATAAACTTTCCTTTAGGGTTTCGGATTCTGGAATAGTTACTTCTATACCATAGTCATTCAACTTTGTCAACAACGTCCCCCAATGCTAATTGCCAAACTCCTGAGGGATGCCTTTATTGAACATCCCTCAGGTTAGGTGATTTGCGACTTACGGCACACCCTCATGATCTTTTTGAATATCTTCTTCAGATCTTCTTCCTTCAAGGGACCTCGATTTTTTAAATTAAGTCTCTTTAAAATTTCATCCTCCCTTTTGGGATTGTAGATCTTTTCTCTCCTCTCTTTCTTAATCTTTCCAATCTCCAATGCAATTGAGAGGCGTCGGTTGAGCAGAAAAAGCAATTTCTGATCGATGAGATCGATCTGTTTTCTTCTCTCTTTCAATGCTTGGAGCGATTGGGATCTGACTCCCTTTTTCATCATCCCACCTTGTCTACCCATTCTATTTGAGCGCCCAACCCTCTCATGACCTCGTAAAAGTTGGGAAAGGATACCTTCACATATTCGGCATGGTCAATCGTTGTGGTCCCTTTAGCGATCAGACCCGCCACAGCCGTGGCCATGACGATGCGGTGGTCGTGCCGGCCGTCGATGTCAGCGCCTTTGAGTTCGGAGTGGTAGATGGTCAGGCTGTCGGGCGTCTCCTCGAACTTGCCGCCCATCTTGGTCATCTCCTCCTTGATGGAGCGGGTGCGGTCTGTCTCCTTGAGGCGACTGGCGCCGATGTTGTAGAGCACAGTCTTGCCCTTGGCCTTACAGCCCAGCACTGCCAGGATGGGCACGGCGTCCGGGGTGTCAGAGCAGTCGATCTCGATGCCGTGCAGATCGCTGCCGCCTTCTACGATCACGGTACGGCCACCGTCATTGAAAGTGACCTTGGCGCCCATCTCCTGAAGGATGTAAGGGTACCTACGCTCGCCGGCGAAGTCGTCCGGGTCCATGCCCACAAAGGTGACCTTGGAGTCGGTGATGCCCGCACCGATCATGGGATAGCCGGAACTGCCCCAGTCTGCTGGCACGTGAGCGGTGAAGGCCTTGTAGCGCTGGCCACCGGGCACATTAAACTCATCGTAGTTCTTGTGGCTGCAGGTGGCTCCGGCGAGTTTCATCCAGGACATCGTCATATCGATGTAGGGCCGCTCCATGAGGTTGTCCTCAATGACAGTGATTCCCTCCTGGCTCAGGGCGCCAGCGATGAGCAATGGGCTCAGCCACTGGGAGTTGATGCCAGGCAGTTTGGTGCGGCCGCCCTTGAGAGGGCCCTTGATCACCAGGGGCGCTACCCCCGCATTACGGGTGGAGAAGACCTGAGCGCCCAGGTCGTTGAGGGCCTCGATAAGGGGCTGGGCCGGGCGCCGGCAGATCTGGTAGTCGCCGGAAATGACCGAGTAGCCGTTGATGAGGGAGGCGATAGCGGTTAGGATATAGTAGCCAGTGCCGGAGTTGCCGGCGTCGAGCACGCAACCCGGCACACGGGGCTGGTTGGCTACGCCTTCGAAAACCCACTCCTGAGGGTTGGAGGTATCGATTTTAGCGCCTAAGGCCTGCATCATGCCTACGATGGAGAAGCTGTCCACACCGGGAAGGGAATTGCTGACACGCGACAGACCCTCGGCCAAACCGCCCAGGACAATGGCGCGGGCGCTGGCCGATTTGTTACCGGGTATCTGAGTGGTGCCATGCAAACTCGATCTCTTCACGATGAACTTCATATTCTTGCTCCTCCTTTTCATTCGAAGATCACTGTTTCCATGGGACGAAGAACCGCTCCAATTTTTGGAATAGCCAGTTAAAGAAGATCCCGAGAAGTGAAAGGATGATGAGACCCACCATCAATTTCTTCGTCTGCATGAGATCCGCAGCGGTCAGGATCATAAACCCGATTCCCGCATCCGCAGCCACCATCTCAGCGGCAACGACAAGCAATAGAGCAATCCCGATTCCAAGTTTCATCCCGGCAAAGATCATGGGCAAGATACTCGGAAGGATGACCTTTCTGATAATCCTTGCCCTGTTCGACCCCAGGCTCAATGCCGCCTTGATCAAAAGGGGATCCACGTTCTTAACCCCTGTATAGACATTGATCACCATCGGGAAAAAGACGCCCAGGGCGATGACCGCCACCTTCGACGCCTCTCCTATTCCTAACCAGAGGATCAACAGAGGAAGGATGGCAATCTTAGGGATCGGAAAGGTCGCTGCAATGATGGGGTTCCCAACGGCTTCAGGAATGCTGAAGAATCCGATGAGGATACCCACCATGACACCGAGGCTGCAGGCAATCACAAATCCCCAGAGGATCCGGGTGAGGCTTGAAAAGATGTGCTTGAAGATGATCCCTGTCTTAAGCATTGTCCACCCTTCGGAAAGGATGGAGCTCGGAGCGGGAAGAAAGAGGGGGGGGACCCACGCCATTTGGCTCACCCATTCCCACAGAAGAAGAATTGCGATAAAAGAGGCAATGCTCAGCCAGGGGTGCTCTTTCATCTGAAGGAAATGGGTCTTGTCTTGCACAATGGCCTTTTCAACCCTGGGTTGATCCACTTCTCCTATCATCCTGTTTCCTCCATCGCCTCTTTGGCCTCCTTCTTGATATGACCCCAGATGGCATCCACATATTCCAAATACCTTTTTTCGAGGGTGAGATGCTCGCCTCTTGGCCTGGGGAGTTCGATCTTGATGATGTCCAAAATTCTGCCCGGTCTTCTCGAAAGGACCACCACACGATCCCCTAAAAAAACAGCCTCCTGGATATTATGGGTGATATAGAGGAGACTTTTATGGGTCTCCTCCCAGATCCTGGAAAGCTCATACTGCATCAGGGTTCGGGTCTGTGCATCGAGGGCGGAGAATGGTTCGTCCATGAGGAGAAGCAGGGGGTCGTTAGCGAGGGCCCTGGCGATTGAAACTCGCTGTTTCATTCCTCCTGAGAGTTGATGGGGATACTTGTTTTCGAATCCCTGAAGCCCAACCAGGGTGATATATCTTTTTGCAATCTCCACCTGCTCCTGCCACTTGACCCCCCTTTCCTCGAGGCCGTAAACAATATTCTTCAGCACGGTCCTCCATGGAAAGAGGGCAAAATCCTGAAAGACGACAGCCGTATGGGGTCTCGAATCGGTTTGAGTTCCCTCAAAGATGACCTGACCGGAACTGGAACTCAGGAGCCCGGCGATGATATTGAGAAGCGTCGATTTTCCACAGCCACTGGGACCCACCACAACGACAAACTCATTCTCCTCAATGGCGAAATGGATATCCCGGAGGGCTTCCGTAGACTCTCCCCGCCGGTCGATATAAACCTTGGAGATATGGTCGATAAGAACTTTCATAACTCATAACTCTTAATTCTTAACTCTTAACTTTTAACTCCTCTATTTTCCCAATTGTCCCATGGCTTCCTTCCAGAAGGAGAGGTCCACTATCTCGGAACTGGACATCTTTTTTGAGACCATCCCATTGCGCTCATACCAATCCAACTGCTTCTGAATGTCCTCCGCATAAAGCTCCCCATTTCTATCCATATAGGGGAGTGCCAGGACAACGGCCTCAGGTTTTTCTTCAGTGTATTTTGAGATGAGGTTAATGACTTCCTGATATTGGGGTCCTTCCTTTTTCATAAGGGCGAAATCGTAGTAGTAGCGACAGCTCCGAATATAGCCTTTCATGAAGGCTACGGCCGCCGATCGGTTCTTCGTGAACTTTTCTCCGTAGAAGTTTGTGGCGATCTGATAGGGAAGATGATCTCCCGCCCAGAGTAGGACATTTGCCTTTCCATCTTTTTCCACCGCTGTCACATGGGGCTGGACGAGGAAGGCGGATTCTATCTGACGGGTGATCACCGTATCTCTCATGCTGGCCACGCTTCCGAGGGGAACCACCTTCACATCGCTTAGAGACATCCCTCTTTTTTCAAGGAGGTTTCCAAGAATGTAGTGGAAAGTTGATCCGATCGAAGTGATCCCCACCCTTTTTTCTTTCAGATCCTTTAAATCTCTGACTCCTGCCTTCCATTGTTCCGTGTTGACGATGATGGCCGTCAGTTTATATCCGGGCCACTCCCGCCCCTTATCCGCGACCACGGTGATCTTCATCCCCTGAGCAATGGAATTATAAAGGGCGGCGGTCAATCCGGTGGCCCCCACATCAATATCTCCGCTGGCCATGGCCACGGCAATGGGCGCCGCCGCTTTAAACCACACAGGCTCCACCTTGATCCCTTCCGCCTCAAAAAAACCCTTGTCCATTCCGATGAAGATGGGGGCGGTACTGGAGAGCCTAAGGGCGCCCACTTTTACCGTCGTCAATGCCCAAGAGGGAACGGATGGGAAGAAAGAGAAGAGAAGACCCCATAAAACGATCAAAATGATGTTCTTCTTCATGGCTTTACCTCCTATTGATGATCTTTTAAATACCCCAAGATGGATTAGAAGACAAGGGGTTGGATTCCATTCTTGGGCCTGTTCTTAAAATTTTACCGGCTCCTTTTTTGAGAGAGACCTCATGATCTGGGAGGATACGGGCGGGCATCCTCGCACAAATATCCCTCCCCTCTTCATTCTCATCGTGCAGTTTCCGATCAGGATGGTTCCTTTTGGACATTTTTTTAAATGTTTACCGATCCCGATATGGATATTTTTATCCTTTAGATGATAGCCATCGAGTTGTGAATGATACTCTCGAAGAAAGACCAGGAGGGTTGAAAGACAACCGCTGCACGATCCTTCATCATAGACAACGACATCAGGGAAGGAGATGGAGAGGGTTGGGGGAGAGGGTTCAAAAGGTATCTCCCATTTCAGATAGTCCTTCGGTTTGATCGCGATCTTCTGAAGTTGAATCTCTCCCATCCCCATCTCCGAGCAGAGTTTGAGGTGAGGGATGCTCTCCGGATTAAACCCCATCAATCGTGCGGCTACTGCATCCGCAGAAAGGGCGTGATCGCTGACCAGAATGATTCCCATCTCTTTTGACTTTCCATAAGCCGGTCCCATTCCCTCCATTCCCACCGTGCCATCAATAATCGTGAGGTCAGGCATGAGAATTGTGGCCATCTCTGAAATGGCAAGATCGAGCGCCTTATGGCCGCGGCCAATGCTTTCATCAGAACGGAGTTGATGAAGCCGGGCTTTTTCTCTTCGCCAGAGCAATCCTTTCATATTTTTGATGCCCAGAGAGACATGGGTATGCATATGGGTCTTCATCACGGGAATGGAGATGATCCAGTCAAAGTCGTTCAGGGCGGAGGAGACCTTCACTTTCTTCAGAAGTTTTCCGCCAGGGATGATCCTTTCCACTGGATCAAACCGGTCCAGGTCAATAAGCTTCACCCCTTTTTTCTGCGACATTTCCTCAAATCCTGTCTTTCTAAAGGCTTCCCGGGGATCGACCCCAAAGATACAGCCCTCTCCGATGGCGATCTCCTTTATTCCATTCTCTCTCAAATGATCGATGGTGGCTGAGACAACGAGAGGATGGGTCGTCACCCCATTGCCCGGTGAGGCCAATCGAGCGGCATTGGGTTTGATCAGAATTCTTCTCTTTTTGAGGTCGGGGAGGGGAAAACGTTTCAGGGCCATTCTCGTGGTGTCGTAAGGGCCTTTACCTTTTGAGATGATGACGAGAGGATCCATCCGAATCATTCTATCCTTTTCTCCGGAGCGTACCCAGGGCCTCTTTCCACATTTTGAAGATTGGAAATTATTTTAAGGCAAAACAAAGACTTTTACAAATGGTTTTCGATATTTTTAGCCGTATTGATAAAGGGGAGTGCCAGTGCTATATATAAAAACATGACCCCCAGGTCCTGCAAAGCCTATTATTACGGAGGGCTCCCCATCAAAGGGACGAGAAGAAAGGGGCGGCTATGGGCGGAAGGAGAAACGCTTCGCTTCAATGTGCCGGAAGGGAAGGGGGGCGAAAAGATCGATTTGAGAATTCCTTTTGGTAAGATGGAGAAGATCTTTCTCACCCGGGACAATTATTATGGAACCGATACGACGCTTTTCAATCTAACCTTTCAAGATGAAGACGGAAAATCCTTCACCCTACGGTTTGCGCCGGTTACCCTCATTCCACGAAGGAGGATCGCTCTTCAGAAGGAATGGTTTGGCTATTTAGCCAGTCTCATCAGTTCAGGGGGGAGCGCCTCGCCCCTTTCCACCAGATAATCCCTGTACTCCTGATAGTTGGGCTGGACCCAAAGAGGGTTTCCGAAAATTTCGTGGATCATGATATTGAAAGCCACCTGGGTGATATAGAACCGGTGATGGTGCCTCAGAATCGGGTTTTGTGAGAAGAGCTTAATCAGTTCGCGTGGACGCCAGTAGTAACGTTTCATGAGGTTTTTATAGATGAAATTGAGCTGTTCAAGATCATCCACCTCCCGTGTCGGCATCACGGCATGGAGATAGTCGAAATTTCGATATTCCCAGTCCTTGATTCTCCCCAGTTCCTTCATCTCATTAAAAAAAGGCGTCCCAGGAAGAGGGGTGATGATGTTGAGACCGAAATGGTCCACATACTTTCCGAAGAATTTTAAAAAGGCATCACGATCTTCCTCTGTTTCCTCCCAGTGGCCAATGAGCAGAGTGGCCATCACCATCAGTTGATGTTTCTTTAAGAGCTTCATTGCCTTCAAAGCCTCATCCACAGAGTGGCGCTTTCGAATATCCCGAAGAACATCATCTTTATGATATTCCAGGCCCAACATGAACTGGTAGACCCCTGCCTCCCGAAAACCGTCCAAAAGGTCTTGGTCCCGAATGACCAGGTCAGCCCTCGACTGAAGCCAGAAGCGCTGGTTCGTCTTTCGTTTGAGCATCTCCTCGATGAATCCGATTCCCTGATCACGGGTGATATTGAAGGTGTTGTCTCCCACATAGAAAATGTCACGATTATATTTTTCCTTGAGGAGCTGGAGCTCATCAGCGATCAGTTTTGGGCTCTTTCTTCTCCACTTCCTTTTATAGAAGGCCGATTCCGAACAGAAAGAGCAGTCAAACGTGCAGCCCCTTGAGAAGTTGACCACGAGCCCTCTCTTTCCTTCCGATGGGAGGCCCACATAGGGGTGTTCCATTCTGGCGAGATGGTAGGCGGGAAGGGGCAGGGTATCGAGGTCCTCTATGAAAGGCCGATCTCCTGTATAGATGAAATTTCCTTTCTCGTCGAGAAAAGCAAGGCCTAGGACTTTTGAGAGATCATCTTTCTTCTCCACAGTCTTGAGAAATTCGGCCAGGGTCACCTCTCCCTCTCCAACGCAGATGTAATCGATGGCAGGGCAGTCCCTGAGCGTCTCTTCAGCCATAAAGGAGGGATGTTCTCCGCCCATGATAATGATCGTTTTGGGGCTGAGGACCTTCACCAGACTAGCGGCATTCATTCCATCATAGGTGAAGGCGGTACAGGTGACGGAGATGCCTACCACATCGGGTTTCTCTTTTCGAATCTTTTCTTCGAGATCCCCCCAGGGATTTTCATTGATGGTGCAATCCATGTAATCGATGTCTAAACTTTCCCTCTCCAGATAAGCCAGTAACTGGAGGCAACCTGGGGAGGGCACCCAGGCTCGAAGAATGGTCCAGATTTTATGAGGGGGGTCTATCAGGA
>JASEHH010000119.1 GCA_030017685.1 Thermodesulfobacteriota bacterium
CGCCCGGCCAGGGCCTTCTGGGTCATCTCAATTTCATCCGTCCCGATATCGCATAATACCTCATACACCCGTTCGATCATGTCACGCGGGGGATAACTTCCGTTGATAAAAAATTCCTGTGTGAAGGTATCCGCATAATTGAAGAGGAGCAGGCAGGTCGCAGGTTTGCCGTCACGACCCGCGCGGCCGACTTCCTGGTAATAGGCCTCGATGGAGCCGGGGATGTCATAATGGACGACAAAACGGAGGTCCGCCTTATCAATGCCCATGCCAAAGGCGTTTGTCGCCACGACCATCGGCAGGGTTCCCTCCATAAAACGGTCCTGGACAGATTTGCGGGACTCCATCTCCATGCCAGCGTGATAACCTCCTGATTTGTAGCCCATGGACTGTAATGCCCGGGTTACGGTTTCCACATTCTTACGGGTAGCGGCATAGATGATTCCCCTTTGTGGCTCCCTTTTGAGCAGGTTCAAAATGGCATCGATCTTATCTGTCTCCCCCTCCACCCTTTTGACCTGAAAACGGAGGTTGGGCCGATCAAAACCGGCAACGAAAGTGACCGGTTGCCGAAGACCCAACTGCGTGATGATATCACGACGGACATCAGGAGTGGCTGTCGCTGTCAGCGCGGCAACAGGCGGATGGCCAAGTCTTTCAGCCACCCCTTTGAGACGAAGGTAATCGGGACGAAAATCATGCCCCCATTCGGAAACGCAGTGTGCCTCATCAACGGCAAAGAGTGAAACTCGGCAGGATTGAATCCCCTCCATAAATCCGGGATTCCGAAACCGCTCAGGAGCAATATAAACCAGTTTATACTTGCCCTGTTGAATCTCCCTCAGTCTCTGACCCTGTTCGGAAGGGGTCAAGGCGCTGTTGATGAAGGTGGCAGGGACTTGATTCTGCACGAGTCCATCCACCTGGTCTTTCATCAATGCAATCAGGGGCGAGACGACCAGTGTCACCCCGTTCAGGAGCAGCGCCGGCAACTGATAACAGAGCGATTTGCCGCTCCCCGTGGGCATGACCACAACCGCATCGCGCCTTCTCAGGAGGGTATCGATGATCTCCTCCTGCCACTTTCGAAAACCGGAGAAATGAAACTTCTCGTTTAGGACTCGGGTCCGTTCATCTTTCATTCGAGTATTTAATGGATGAGGAGTGTCAAATTGAAAATATGAATTTCAATCAGCCGGCATATCAAATCTTTTTAAAGGCAGTATCACAGGCTTCGATAGTTTTATCCAAATCCTTTTGTGTATGGGCCAATGAGATAAACCAGGCCTCATACTGGGAGGGAGGAAGATAGATCCCCTGGTCCAGCATCTCGATAAAAAACTTGGCGAATCGTTTGGTATCACTCATCTTTGCTGAAAAATAATCTCTCACAGGGCCACCTGTAAAAAAGAGTGTGAACATCCCGGTTGCCCGATTGATGGAAACTGGAATCCCCTGTTCTTCAGCGCTTTCAAAGATTCTTTCTGTTAGATAGGAAGTCTTTTTTCCCAGGTCCTGGTAGACCCTTCTTGACTTCAGGATTTCGAGTGTCTCTATTCCTGCAGCCATTGCAAGAGGATTCCCGGAGAGCGTCCCTGCCTGATAGACACCTCCAAGAGGAGCCACGCCTTCCATAATCTTCTCTTTGCCACCGTAGGCGCCCACCGGAAGTCCTCCTCCGATGATCTTCCCGAGACAGGTGAGATCCGCTTTAATCCCATAGAGTTCCTGAGCGCCCCCATAAGCTACTCGAAACCCTGTAATCACCTCATCAAAGAGAAGAAGAAGCCCCTTCTCGTCACAGATCTTTCTCAACCCTTCCAGGAATCCCTTTTGAGGAAGGATCACCCCCATATTGCCGGCAATGGGCTCCACAATGATACAGGCAATCTGCTCCGGAAACTGGTTGACCAAATGTTTTACCTTTTCCAAATCATTATAGGGGGCTGTTAATGTATGCCTGGCCAAATCCTCGGGAATGCCGAGACTATCAGGAATGCCAAAGGTGGCGGCGCCGGAGCCCGCCTTAACGAGCAGACTGTCCCCGTGACCATGATAACATCCCTCGAATTTGAGAATCTTGTTCCTTCCCGTATATCCTCTCGCCACTCGAATAGCGCTCATCACCGCTTCTGTGCCAGAGCTGACCATCCTCATTAATTCCATCGAGGGAAAGGCTTTTCTCACCCTCATTGCAAGCTCAACTTCCAGGGGGGTGGGAGCGCCAAAACTCGTTCCCTTCGGAGCTGTCTTTTTCAGCGCTCTCACAATCCTCGGATGGGCATGGCCCATGATCATCGGACCCCATGACCCCACATAGTCTACATACTCATTTCCATCCACATCCCAGATCTTCGGTCCCCTGGCTCTCTCGATAAAAACGGGTGGAATGCCGATGGCCTTGAAAGCCCGGACCGGGCTGTTCACCCCTCCTGGAATCAATTCCAATGCCCGGCGATATAATCCAATCGATTTTTTCCTGTTCATCTTTGATCTCCCGATTATTCTCCTGCAATAACCGTATTGGTCAGAGTACCGATCCCCTCAATGACCACATCCACCTTGTCGCCGACAACCATCCGCCCTATTCCGGAAGGCGTGCCCGTAGCGATTACATCCCCCGGCAAGAGGGTCATCACATGAGAGATAAAACTTACCAATTGATGGGGGCCAAAGATGAGATTCTTCGTATTGGAATGCTGGCGTCTCTCACCGTTGAGATAAGTGGCTATCTCCAATTGGCGAGGATCGACATCCGTCACGATCCAGGGGCCCATAGGCGCAAAGGTGTCAAAACCCTTTGCCAGTGTCCATTGACCATCTTTGGGTTGAAGATCCCTGGCCGTCACATCATTCAGACAGGTATATCCGAGGATGTAATCGCCTGCCCTTTCCGCCGGAACCGATTTTGCTATTTTCCCGATCACCACGGCCAACTCAGCTTCATAGTCCACCCTCCTCGACATCTTCGGATAGACAATTGCATCACCCGGTCCAATCACTGAAGTAGATGGTTTCATAAAGAGGAGAGGTTGCTCCGGAATCGCCATCTTCACCTCTTCGGCATGGTCCCGGTAGTTTAATCCCAAAGCGACAATCTTCGAGGGATGGCAGGGAGCAATCAGTTTCACCTCTTCGAGCTTCTTTGCCTTTGACGAAAGATGGAAATGTCCGAAAGGATCTCCTTCCATCTCACGAATCATACCCTCTTCTATAACGCCCCACTTGATTGATGCTCCATCCTTGTATCGGACAATCTTCATCTTGCCTCCTCAAACTTCTTGAGAATAGAACCGCTTTGAATAACCAATCACCAAATCCCCTGCCTGCCGACAGGCAGGCAAGCTCCAAATAAATCTCAATCACCAATATCCGAATAACCAAAATAGATTTTTAAATTAAAAATCTTCCTCCCGCCGTTTCTGTCATTGGAACCTTGGTTATTATTTGATGATTGGGATTTGGTTATTGGTTATTAGTCATTTTTTCAACCCCAATACATCCTGCATATCATAAAGGCCATTGGGCTGGTTGACGATCCAGAGGGCGGCTTTAATGGCACCACGGGCGAAGTTGTCCCGGCTGTGAGCCCGGTGAATGATCTCCAGCCGCTCACCAATCCCTCCGAAGAGGACGGTATGCTCTCCTACGATATCTCCTGCCCGGACGACTTGCATGCCGATCTCTTCTTTCGTCCTTTCTCCTATCATCCCCTTGCGGCCATAGACTCCCACCTGATCGAGACTGCGTCCAATGGCGCCGGCAATCAATTCCCCCAATTTGACCGCTGTCCCGCTGGGCGAATCTTTCTTCAGACGATGATGGGCTTCGAGAATTTCGATATCGTATTCCGGACCCAAGACCCGGGCAACATCCTGAACGACTCGGAACATCAGGTTCATCCCCACGCTCATATTGGGAGCAAGGACACAACGGATGCTTTTTGAAAGTCCTTTGATCTTCTCCAACTGCTCCGGATTAAAACCTGTGGTCCCGATCACAATGGCAAGACCATTCTCCTTAGCAAATTCCAAACTTTCCAAGGAGGTTTGAGGATTTGAGAAGTTGATGACTACATCTCCTCCCTCCTTCTTTATTTTTCCCTCCAATGGAATACCCAATTTGCCTAAGCCAATAATCTCTCCAATATCCCTTCCGATAGAGGGATGATCTGACCTCTCAATGGCCCGGACAAGTTCAATGGAGGGGGTTTCTTTGATGATGTGGATAATTCGGTTCCCCATCTTGCCCGCCGCTCCGACGACAATCGCTTTTACGTTTTCTTTCATTGGTAAGCCTCCTCCCACATCTCTGCTTCATAGATGATGTGAACCTCCCCCTCAAAAAATACCCTCTTCACCTCTTTGCTTTCGATCTCGAAGTGAACCGTCAAAAGCTCGCCTCCCCGGGTTTTGACAGAAACCGGAGATCTCACCATCCCTTTAAATGCGGCAATCAGAGCAGAGGCCACAGTCCCTGTGCCGCAGGCTAACGTCTCATCCTCCACTCCCCGCTCATAGGTTCGTATGGATAATTGAGAACCTTTTTCAAGCCGAACAAAGTTCGCATTGGTGCCGCCTGGAGCAAAATGGGCATGGTATCGTATGGACCTTCCTAATTGGACAACATCGATGGCTTCAATATCTTCTACAAACTGGATGGCATGGGGAACGCCAGTGTTGATGCTTGAAAGCGTCTGTTTCTTCCCGTCGATGAGAATGGATTCGTCGAGTTTAAGGCTGTGGGGTTTGGTCATCTCCAGTTTGACTGTCTTCCCGTTTACCCGTGCAGAAAGGGTTCCGGCGAGGGTTTCAAAAGTCAAAGATTGACCTGTTATCCCTTTCAGGTTGGCGAAGCGGGCGACACACCGTCCTCCGTTTCCGCACATCTCCGCCTCGCTTCCATCAGCATTGAAAAACCGCCATTTAAAATCGGCCTTCTCTGAGTTTTCAATGAAAATGAGACCATCCGCGCCAACGGAGATTCTTCTCCGGCAGACCTTCCGGGCAAACTCGGCCATTCGATCACCATCAATGAAAGGCTTTCGATGGTCGATGAGGATGAAGTCGTTTCCACTCCCGCTCATCTTCATGAAAGGAATCTTCACCAAAACCTCCGGTTTTGAAAATCCGAAATCCGAATATCGAAACTCGAAACAAATACTAAATCCAAATTTCCCAATGTCCTAAACCTGACTTATTGTTTATTTCGAGTTTTGGATTTTGGTCATTCGATATTGTTTCGAATTTCGTGCTTCGAATTTAAAATTCTATGGTCTAACCAAAAACTCCGGTATCTCCTCGCCCCTGATCAGATCCTCATAATCTTCTCTTTTCCGGATCACATGCATCTCGTCATCCCGGACGAGGACCTCTGCAACACGGGGCCTGGAGTTATAGTTTGTGGCCATAGAGAATCCATACGCGCCTGCGCTCATGATTGCAAGCAGTTCACCAGGATTTGGTCTTGGAAGCTTCCGCCCTTTAGCCAGAAAATCGGCCGATTCGCAAACAGGACCAACCACATCGGCCACGATTTCCTCCCTCTCCTCCTCCCTCACTGGAAGGATCTGATGAAAGGAGCCATAATAACTGGGACGGACTAAATCGTTCATCGCCGCATCCACAATGATGAAACGTTTCTCCTCGTTCTCCTTTGTGTAGAGAACCCTTGAGACCAGAATGCCGGCATTTCCAACAATCACTCTGCCCGGCTCCAGGATGAGGGTGCAATCGAAACTGCGAATCTCTTCCATGATGTTTGAGGCATATTCAAAGGGATGCGGAGGTTCCTCATCGTTATAGGTAATGCCCAGGCCGCCTCCCAAATCGAGGTAGCGAATCTCCATTCCTTCTTTTCTCAAATCGTCGACCAGGCCCTTAAGCTTCTTCAGCGCCTCCACAAAGGGCTCCACCTCCACCAACTGGGATCCCAGATGACAGTCAATCCCCATGACCTTCAGGTTCGGTAATTCTGAGGCAAGGCGATAGGCCATTGGCGCCCGGAGGATATCAATGCCGAATTTATTCTGCTTCATCCCCGTGGTGATATAGGGATGGGTTCTGGCATCGATATCAGGGTTTACACGGATCGAGATGGGCGCTTTCCTATTCGTTCTGCCGGCCACTTCATTGATCGTCCGGAGTTCCATCGAGGATTCGACATTAAACATGAGGATGCCGGCTTTCAGGGCATACTCAATTTCTTCCTCCTTCTTTCCGACTCCGGAAAATACGATCTTCTGCGGGTCTGCCCCGGCCCTGAGGGCCCGGTAGAGTTCTCCCCCGGAGACCACATCCACCCCTCCACCGAGGTTAACAAAAAGCCGGATGAGCGCCAGATTCGAATTGGCTTTCATGGAATAGCAGACAAGATGAGGAATCCCTTTGAAGGCTTCATTGAAGACATTAAAATGTCTAACCAGGGTTTTATAACTGTAAAGATAGAAAGGCGTCCCCACCTTTTCGGCAATCCGGCTGATGGGAATCCCCTCGCAATGAAGTTCCCGATTTTTATATTCGAAGAAATGCATCCTTCCTCCAATTGCGGAATGCAGAATGCGGAATGCGGAGTTAAATCGAAAAAATCAAATCCCAGAAGTCATTTTCTAATATTTTCATTCCGAAATCCGAATTCCGCAATCCGCATTAGTACAGATACTTCACCCTTACCTCTTCCGAATGGGGACTTTCATTCTTTCGAACAGAGTTATCCACTGCCGTAATGGCATATTCGTAATCCTGCCCGATTTGAACCTCTGTATCAAGATAGGTTTCTTTTGTCAGGGGTGCAGGGTTGAGTCCCTTAAACTCCTTCTCTCCTGATTTCCTCCGGTAAACATGATAGCCTAAAAAATCCGGCTCCCTGTTTCTTCTCCAGTTGAGCTCCATCCCATTCTTTAGAGGAATCGCCACCAGGCCGAGAGGAGAACTGGGAGGAATCAGGTCAGTGGGCGTGATGGAAAGGCTCAAAGAACCCTTTCCCTCAACATCCGTCCTGACGATTCGCTTCACTGCCCTGACCGAATAGATGTACCTCTTCTCATTCTCCACACCCAGATCAGTATATTGGGCCACTGTCAGGGTCTCCCTGTTGAGAGACTGGAAAGGAAATTCCTCTCCCTCTCCTTTACGGTAGATATTATAACCTGTCGCACCCAGTACAGGTTCCCAATCGATATCCACCCTCTTATCTCCCCGCTCTGCTCTCACTGTTCTTGTCGTGTGGGGCGGGTAATCCCAGTAGACCGTAACAGGATTTGAAGGAGAACCGGGGTACCCTCTCCGGTTTAACGTCACCACCTGATAAACATAGACCTTTCTTGCCTCCAGATCCTCAAACAGCAGGGACATCCTCTTTCCTTTATCCTCTCCTTTCCTGTCCAGCTTCGCTTCAAAAACCACCTTTGGTTTCTCTCCGCAACCCCTGCACTGATCTCCGATCAGGTCCCCTTCAGAGCGGAGAATCTTAAATTCTGTCAAATCCGTCAGAACCGATTTGTCGGTATTCTCCTTGGGAAAGGTCCATTCCAGAAGGACCCGCTCTTCCCTCGGTTTTGCTTCAAGGTCAACAATCCGTTTGGGAACAACCGTCGACCAAGGCACCGGAGGCGCCTTTTGACCACAGGCCGAGGCCAGGAGTAAGATGAGGAAGATTATTATAACTATCTTTCTATTCATTATGCTAAGCCTCGCTTTATGGAACTCCTGGCCGACCGCTTCGCCGCAAGAAGCAAAGGACCGCTGTGCTTAAGGACCGCCCCTTCGGGGCTTGAGGAGCGCTACGCTTGAGGCATTAGACGATTTTGCCTCTAGCCTCGAGACCAAAGGTCGGTCCTCAAGGGGATATGAGTCCCCGCTCCTTTAGTCCCGCCTTGCGGGATGCTCCTCAACTCTCTATCATTTTTTCCTTTCTCCAAAAATCGCTGTTCCCACTCTCACAAAGGTCGCTCCTTCTTCAATGGCGATCTCAAAGTCATTCGACATACCCATTGAGAGCTCTCTCAATGGAATGCCTTCCTTTATCATCTTCTCCTTCAACTCTCTCAGCCGGATATAATAAGGCCGGCTCAGTCGCGGATCATCAAAATAGGGAGGCATGGTCATCAATCCCACCAGGGATAGATGGCTGAGATTGAGAACCCTCCGGGCGATATCGAATGCCCTTTCCTCTTCTGCTCCGAATTTGGTTGTCTCTCCGGAAAGATTGATCTCAATCATCGCGTTCATCGTCCGGCCTTCTTTTTCAGCCCTCCGGTTCAATTCTTCTGCCAATGGGATGCTATCAAGAGAGTGTATCATATCAAAGAGACGAACGGCATACTTCGCCTTATTGGACTGAAGGTGTCCGACGAAGTGCCATGAAACGGTCCGGCCAATCTCATCAATCTTCTTCTGCGCCTCCTGCACATAATTCTCACCCAGGATAGAGACGCCTGCCTCGATTGCTTCCTTGATTCGAGCAGACTCCACGGTTTTGGACACTGCGACCAGATTAATCTCTTCTGGATTTCTCCCTGCGCCTTGAGCCGCTTTCTCTATCCTCTCCATCACCCTTAAAAAATTATCTCTGATCTCTGACATAACTTTGTTCAATCCCTCTACCCCCCTTTAGCAAACTGATCCTTACCCATAACCTGGGTTGCTGGACACAAGGGGGAAAGAAGAGG
>JASEHH010000120.1 GCA_030017685.1 Thermodesulfobacteriota bacterium
ATCGTGTAACTGGGGTAGGGCTCCTGATTGAACCGGTCGCTGTAGAATTCGAAGGTGGTGGAGTTGGTCTTTCCCATGGCGGTGAAGACCTCTTTTGTCACATGCCTCTCTAAAGGGGCCTGCTCCCAGATGTCGGGAAGATAAGGGAGAATGGGACGGAGATAGATCCTTCCTCCGGTCACATTCTTGCTTCCGGAGAAATCGCCCCGCTCCAGGACAAGCACGGTCATCCCCGAATCGGCCAATTCATAAGCGCAGGAGAGACCCGCCAGTCCCCCGCCCACAATGATGACATCTACTTTTTCCATTTTTATAACTATGCCAGAAAACCCCAGGCTTTTAAACCTGGGGATGAATGGCATCCTTTCGGAGCGAAGCGGAGGCCTTTTCCGGCATGTCTGGCATGGCTGAAGGTCATGACAGGTATGCCGGAGGCCTGAAACCCCGGGGTTTAGACCGGGGAGTGGGTTCATTTCACCATATAAACATCATTATCCATGATCACTTATTGATCAAGCAAGTCTTAGTCCCCTTACCGGCCAGTCAGGCGCTTTGGGGTTCTTGACTTCAAAATGAAGTCAGCTGTTACTCAACGGCTTAACGACTCTGTGACTTACCAATTTAACCAATCATTCATTCAATCGTTTCTTCAATAAATCTGAATTCCGCATTCCGCAATCTGAATTCCGCATTTGAATGGGCCAACTTTTTGATGGATGACACCTAAACTCGATTTCAGAATAATTCAACTCAGTCAACAATGTCCCCTTCTCCCGAAACATAGGTATAAAAGACCAAGCACTACTAACATTGGGCCCAGGAAAGCGATAATAGGAAATAAGACGGATAGGTAGCTCATGCTCTCTTAGAATAAGATTCGTTTAAAGCGGTTTTAACCACTTTCTAACTTGACTGAAAAATTCAGTCAACCACTACTCAATGAATCTGAGACCCAATAACTTGCTTTGCGATATGCCCTCGGCGCTAGGGTTCAGGGCAGGGCCAACTTTTTTATGGAGGACGCCTGATTCCTAATGCTTCCAAGCACGCTCTGCACAAACGTCCCGAAGGTTCGCCCTTTTGACAAAAGATGGGGACGGACAAAAGATGGGGACGTTGGTTCAAATGCAACTTCATCCCATCCCACCGAAATAATTATGACCTCATCTCCCTTCACCCTTTAATTTCTCCGGGGCCTTTTAAAAAACGTGTCCGTGTCCGTATCGCGTGTCCGTAAAAAAAGCATAGAGCAGGGCGCCTGCCTATCGGCAGGCAGGCATGGCGCCCCCCATCGTAAAGAGCAAGGCGTTAGTCGTAACACCTAACTTTTCCTCTTCACTCTTGTGACATAAGGAATTTTAGCTTCCTCAACAAGGAATCCTATTCGTCTTTTTGGCCGTTGGGGCTCTTGTGGTGCCATCAATTGCCGTATAGCATCAAAAACCACCTTAAATTGGGCATCATACTTATTTTCAAGCTCATCCAGTCTCCTGGCTAAATCTTTGTTCAGTGATATGATTTCCCGGAGTTTTGCAAAGGTCCGCATGATCTGAATGTTGACCTGAACAGCCCTGGGACTGTTCAAAACACTGGAAAGCATGGCTACACCGTGCTCTGTAAAGACCATCACATTCTTTGAAAATTTCAACGTTTTGACTCCGGGGTGGGCCGAGGATATCACAAATTGTGATATCCTCATGATCTCTTCACGGGTCAGGCGAAACATAAAATCTTCAGGAAAACGGTCTTTGTTTCTGCGGACAGCCTGGTTCAAGGCACGAGTTTCCACACCGTATAGCTGGGCCAAATCTCGATCAAGCATCACCTTCTGACCGCGAATCATCAGGATAGATCGTTCTATGCGCTCAAGAGGAATCAAGGATCTGTCTTTTGACATTTTATCATTCATTAACTCTCCTCACCTTTCAATTGTTCTATAGTCCTTACGCTGCATGAATCACCCTTTCAATCAAGATGATCTAACCTACAAAAATTACAGAGAAAAATCAAGACATCTTTCGTTTGGTTTTCTGGACTAACGGTAAGGTGCTGCAAATAAATGCCTGTCAATCAAGACGTTTCAGTGGAATAGTTGAACAGTATGAGGATGCGATTGGTGAGGAAGGATGATTCTCGGAATTACACAACTATTCGGAGGACAATACTCTTTTCAGTTCCTCTGTCAGGGCGGGGACGATCTGGAAGAGGTCTCCGGCGATGCCGTAGTCGGCATAGTTGAAGACGAGGGCATTCGGGTCAGTATCCACAGCGACGACCGTTTTACAGGTGCCAATGCCTAAGACATGGTGAATGGCGCCCGAGATACCAAAGGCCATATAGAGTTTGGCGGAGATGTTCTTCCCGCTCTTTCCGATCTGGTCTTTGAGATCCCTCCAGCCTTCATCCACGGTGGCTCGTGTTGTCCCGACCGAAGCATTGAGGGCATCGGCCAAATCCTCTATGATCTTAAAATTCTCAGGGGCTTTAATCCCTCTGCCTGCTGCCACGACAATATCCGCTTCAGTGATATCGAGCTTCGCTCCAACCGCTTTCTCGAAGCCGGTCACCTTCTTCTTTAATAAGGAGGGATCGATATGGGGAGGAACCGAAATCACCTTCGCCGATCGATCGGGATTTTCATTGACCAGAAAGGCATTATTTCTCACTGTTGCCATCTGGGGTCTGGCTTCTGAAAAAGCCATTTCGGCAAAGGCCTTTCCTCCGAAGAGGGGGCGCCTGGCAATCAGTTTTCCATCCTCTCCCATAGACAAACCCGTGCAGTCAGGCGCATAGCCTGTTTGAAGATGCATCGCCAGTCTCGGAAAGAGGTCCTTTCCGGTGGATGTAGCTCCTCCCAAAAAGATGGAGGGTTGATGTTCTTTTATCAGCGAGGCGATGCTTGCTAAATAGGCGTCCGAAGTATAGGGTGTGAAGGATGGAGCGTCCATCAAATAGATTTTATCAGCAAAGGGGGTTAGACTTTTTGTCGCTTCCTCAAGGCCGCTTCCCAGGAGAAGAACGGCGACCTCCTGCCCTGTCTTTTTTGAAAAATCGATTCCCGCAGAGAGAAGTTCAAAGATGATCTTTTTTACCTTCCCTTCCTGATGCTCTGCTAAAACCCATATGTCGTTAGACATGATACTTACTCCTCAATTTCGTATTGCGGATTTCGGAATTAAAATCCTTAATTTCCACTCCGCATTCCGCATTCCGCAATCTACAATCCGCATTCAGATGACCTTTGCTTCCTCCCTGAGCAGTTTGACCAGCGTCTTCACATTCTCGGGAAAATCCTCTTTAATCATTTTCACCGGGGGCCTCTTCGGTGGCGGAACATATTTCTCTATTTTGATATAAGGACTCACATCGGATTGGCCCAATCCAAGAGAAGTCAGGTCCACCTTTTTAATCTGTGCCTTCATCGCCTTCATCACATTCATAACCAGAGGAATTCTCGGGGTGTTGAGCCCCTTCTGACAGGTGAAGAGAGCGGGGAGGGGACAGGCCAGGTTTTCTCTCCCATTCTCCACCTCCCTGATCACTTTTGCCTCTCTCTTTTGATCGTCCACTTCGAGGCCGATGATGGAATGGACATGAGGGATTCCAAGGCATTCGGCAACCGCAGGCCCGACAATGCCTGCGTCATCGTCCATGGCTTGCCTTCCCGTCAGAATGAGATCAAAGGGTTTATCTTTGAGATAGGCGGAAAGGGTTCTGGCTATGGCAAACTGATCGGAACCTTCCAAAGCGGGATCTGCGATTTGAACGGCGTCATCCGCTCCCATTGAGATACCCCTTCTCAGGGCGTCCACTCGCCTGTTATCCACGGTCAGAACCGTTACTTTACCGCCGAACTTCTCTTTCAGTTTCAGGCCCGCCTCCACAGCGATCTCATCAAAGAAGCTGGTGAAATATTTATTTTCGATTTCCAGTTCCGCATCCGATTTGACCTTGACGATCGCCTCCGGATCAGGAACCTGTTTCACGAGGACGTAAATCTCCATCCCAACCTCCAATTCGTGAATAACCAAACACCAGCACCAATAATCAAATAAATTCCAATTTCCAATAACCAAAACTTAAGGGAACCTCTAATAATTCCCAATTTGTCACTCCCGCGCAGGCGGGAGTCCAGTTATTTCAAAGGCTTGTGGATTCCTGCTTTCGCAGGAATGACATTTTTAGAGGTAGCCTTAAACTTTGTGTTTGAATCAATAATCGTTATTTGATGATTGGAATTTGGTTATTGGTGATTATTTGGTCCCGCCACTGCGGGATTGGGATTTGGTTATTGGAAATTTAGCTCCTTTAATCTTTGCAATAGACCCTTCCCAGATAGTCACACAGAACTTCGTGAGTGCCGCCGCCATAAAGCAGGAATTTGGCATCTCTCCAGAACCGCTGGACGGGATATTCGCTGCAGAAGGCATTTCCGCCGTAGATCCTCATCGCCTCCTCAACGGCATACATGCACATCTCAGTGGAATGATACTTGGCCAGCATACATTCGTTCGTGCAGGGAATGTTGCTTTGAATCATCCAGGCACACCGGTAGAGGAAGGTCCGCGAAGCCTCATACCAGGCCCAGTATTTGGCAAATTTTTCCCGGATCAACTGGTACCTGCTGATGGGATTTCCAAAGGCGATCCGGTTATTGGCATACTGCCTTGCATCCACCATTGATTCTTTGGAAATGGCCAGGGCATTCATTCCGGTCATCACCCGGACTTCGTTGAGAATTTCTCCGGCATATTGAACACCTTTCCCGATTTCTTCTCCAAGGAAGTTCTCATCAGGGATGAAGACATTATCGTAAACCAACTCGCCCGTTACCGAACAGCGAGAGCCCAGCTTATGGAGCCTCTGACCTGTGACGAACCCATCACGATCTGCCGTCTTCTTTTCAACCAAGAAAAAGTTGAGGCCTTTCAACCCCAATTTCGGATCGACTGTTGCCATCACGGTGGTAAATTCAGCAATGGGCCCATTCGTAATCCACTGCTTTCGGCCGTTGATCCTCCAGCCTCCATCCACTTTGGTGGCAAGCGTTCTTGTCCCACCGAGGTCAGAGCCGGACTGGTCTTCTGTAAAGCAGATCGTCCCAATCTTTTCACCCTTGGTTGCGGGGACGAGGATCCTCTGTTTGATCTCCTCGTTTCCGAAGCGGGCAATGAAATAGGTTCCCATCAGGACCTGCATGATCGCCGACATGGCAAATCCACAGGAGCCTCTGGCCAGTTCTTCATAAAAGATCATCTGGGTGATCGTATCGGTCTCCATTCCGCCATATTTCTCTTTATGCCTTAAACCGAGATATCCGAGGCCGGCAAACTCTTTCCAGAGGTCCCAGGGAAATTCCTCTTTTTCGTCCAGTTCTTTCACCCGGGGCATAATCAAACGGTTCACCGCATCCCGCACTGTCTGCCTGAAAAACTCGTGTTCTTCGGTAAAAGAGAAATCAAGAGCCATGGACTACTCCTTTCGTCATTTCTAAAAGGGTCAAGGGGTCTAGGATTCAAGGGGTCCAGCGAAAAGCTCCTTGCAAAATTAACACTTGAACCCACGGACCCTCGGATCCTTGAACCCTTTTAGGTTTAAATAACATTCTTCTCCTTCAACTCCTTCAACTGTTCCGGGCTGTATCCTAACAGGCCACCATAGATCTCCTCATTATGTTCCCCGAAACGAGGGGGAAAGCTGATGGTCCGATTGGTTGATTTGAGATAGGGGGTCATAAAGGGAGGAGGCGCCACAGTGACCTGGAGACCCGTCTTGGAGTCTTTACTCTGAATGAGATTGGGTTTCACCAGAGGGTCATTAACCACTTCTTCGATCGTATTCACTTTGGAAATGGCAATCGTGGCCTTGTTGAAGATATCGATGAGTTCCTCCGTCGCAAATGCTTTGGTGATTGCATTGATGGCATGATTTAAATGATTCACATCCGCAATTCGGCCGGCATTCCGTTCATACTCTTTCCTGTAAAGCGATTCAAATCCCGGGATCTTCGTCATCGTCTCCCACTGCCGGTCATTCCCCACAGCGACATAGACATATCCATTTTTCGTCTCATAGACGGAGACTGGAGCAAAGAATTCGTGCGTGTTTCCCCTTCGGCTGACTTTCTTCTTGAAAGTAACCGTATGGGTGATTGCCTGGGTGAGCCAGGAAGTTGTGCTCTCAAACATGGAGAGGTCTATACGGCTCCCTTTGCCCGTGACCGCCCTTTTATAGAGGGCCTTCATCAGGAGGCCATAACCGTGTTCACTTGCCCCCATGTCGGGAAGAGGAATGCCCAAGACCTGGGGAGTTCCATCTCTCTCACCGGTCAATTCCATCAACCCGCCTCTTGCCTGCAAAATAGGATCATAAGCCGCCTCATTGCTTTGCGGGCCGAAGCCGGTCATTCCGAGCCAGATGATGTCTTCTTTGATCTGTTTGAGCGTTTCATACTCGATCCCGAGTTTGGGATAATTTCTCGGGAGTTGGTTGGTCGCAAAAATATCCACCTTCAACTTAAGGATCAGCTTTTTCAGAATCTCCTGACCTTCCGGCACTCCTATATCGAGAGTCAGAGCCTTTTTCCCTGCGTTGATCGGAAGAAAATAGGAGAACATCCGGTCTTCCTTCAGAACGTCTTCTCCCACTCTTCGGTTCGGGTCGCCATAGATCGGATGTTCGATACGAATCACCTTTGCTCCGTCCTCAGCCAGGCGGAGGGTCAGATAGGGAAGGACCGTGGCCTGTTCCAGACTTAACACCGTAATATTTTTGAAAAGGTTGACCTCTTCCATCCCTACAACCTCAAGGTCGAATTTTTGGATACTGTATACAAGAAATATTATATACCCAAGCCCTTCTCGAAGTCAAGGTTTTTAGGAGAGAGATTTTAAGGTATCAGCCCATTCTTCTTTTTAATTGGTCGGTGAGTTCGGTGAGATTTTCATATTCGATTTTTGGAAATTTCCTCATCATTTCGGAGAATCTGGAACCTTTTTGATAAATGATCATAATCTCTTTTCCCATGCCAAGGGCGATTCCCAGTTCGATGAGGACCTCCTCCTTTTTGGGAGAAGAAAGGTCATAAATTCCAAACCTGGCACGCCTGATCTGATCTATACGGTGATCAAGGGATTCCCTTTCCCGGGGGGCGTCACCGCCACAAACGGAGGTCAATCCACTTCCCTCAAAAGCGAGTTCGATAGCCCTTCTCATCTCAGGATCTGTCATTCCAGAGGAGATGAAATATTCACCCTTGAGGGAGACCTCCACTGTTTTTGGAGTCGTCTGGATTTTCTTAAAGAGGGTTCGATCCAGAGTCAATTCTTTGATGGCTGATAGGAGGATGGTTTTCGAATTCTCGAGGTCTCTTTTGTAGCGTGCGGAGTTCATTTTGTCGATCTCCGGCGAGTCAAAGGCTTTGACGCTGACCTCCCGAAACCGAAGGGCCATAAAATTTTGGCAGTGAGTTGATTTGGGACTGAAAACCTTCTCCAGTATCGTTCGAGTTTCGGTTTGCCATTGCTTAAAGAGTTCGTGGTCAGGATGAAGACCTGCCAATCCCTCCCATCGGTTTAACTGGTCTTTAATCAGGTCGATTGGATCCCTCTCCGACATCCCCCGCTCTCCTTAACCTGTCGTCATTGAGGTCGAAGATAGCAATGGATGACGGGAATGTCAAATCATTTGCTTTATTGAAGAAGCATCTCCAATTTCGTGATGAGAGAATGGACTCCAGAGGGGTAGGCAGACCTGCCTGCCGGCAGGCAGGCCAGACTCCGAAATCTTTAGGATTGCGGATCATTAGACGTTTAAAGGAAACTTTCGTCGTCAATGAAAATGAGGTTTGTATTGGTCTTGGAGCGTCTGGAGTCAACCCTTAAGCGGTGCCGCCCTAAATCTTTCTACGCTGGCCCGCCTACCCCTCTGGATTTGGCATTCCCATGGATTTCTATCACGGGAAAAGAGATGCTTACCTCTATTGAGAATAGGCTTTTTTTGTGATATAGAAATAAGCATGTTGAAGGGAAGAGAGATCATTTTAGGGGTAACCGGAGGGATTGCGGCTTATAAGGCCGCTGAGTTTGTCAGGCTTCTGGTCAAACAGGAGGCCCGTGTCCGCGTGGTCATGACCCGCAATGGACAGGAATTCATCACGCCTCTCACTTTTCAAACCCTTTCAGGGAATCCGGTTGTGACTGATCCGTTTGCCCTCCTCGAAGAGACACAAATCGGTCATATTGCACTGGCTGACCTGGCAGAGCTGATTGTGATTCTCCCTGCAACCGCCAATATCATCGGAAAGATCGCCAACGGGATAGCAGACGATTTTCTCACCACCATGGTAATGGCCTCCAGGGCGCCCGTCCTTATTGCTCCCTCTATGAATGTCAATATGTGGGAGAACAGAGCCCTTCAGAAGAATATTCAGACCCTCATGGAAAGGGGCTACCATTTGATGGAACCCGGGGAAGGGGAGCTGGCTTGCCACTGGTATGGAAAGGGAAGGCTGGCTGAATTGAGCGAGGTCCTGGAGAAGATGGAGGATATCCTATCCCCGAAGGATTTAAAAGGAAGGCGAATTCTTGTGACTGCCGGTCCAACCCAGGAATCGATCGATCCGGTTCGATTCATCACCAACCATTCTTCAG
>JASEHH010000307.1 GCA_030017685.1 Thermodesulfobacteriota bacterium
CTTGAAGGCTTTGCCTCACCCAGCCAGATATGGGTCAATGCGCCTGCCTCAATCAGGGGATGAAAGAGTCCCTCCTGCCTCACCCGTTCAATCGGATTGAGCACGGCGGAGTTGTTCAGATAGGTCGAATTCGTATAATAGACTTCCCCTTTCGAGATGTCCCCTTTGACGATGTGGCCCGATTGGGGCGAATGAAATCGGAGGTCCAGTTTGGCAAAACGGTAGGCGGTCGATTCAGCGGGAGTCTGTTCGAGGACGAAGTGCATTCCATAGCGTTCACTCAACTTATCAACCAGCAGTTTCATGTGGGCGATCACCTTCAATCCGAATTTGAATGCCTGCCTCGATTGATGCATCTCCTTGCCGGTATGAACCTGGACGAGTTCATTGAGTCCTACCATGCCGATGAGGAAGCTGGCGCGATGCATCCTCAGATAAGGAGAGCCATCCCGGTTCATGGCTAAGAGGGCGAGGGGGCCCCGTTCGCCTATGGAGAGAAGCTTTTCAATAAAGCCTTTCTTCTCCAGATGAGCCTTGACCGCAACCTCTATGAACTCCGTCAGTTTGGAGAAAAGCCGGGTATCATCCCCTTTGGCCAGGTAGGCCATCCTCGGAAGGTTGAGGGTCACATTCTGGAGGGCGCAATAACGCATCTTCCAGGGTTCCTTTGCATCCTCGAGATCGGTCTGATCGAGTTTGAAGCTGAGGCGGCAGCATTCGGAGATTTTGGCTGTCTCCCCGCGGTCGAAAACAAAATAAGTGTTGCCCTTTTCAGAAGCGACCTCACAGATATGATAAAGAAAGTCCATGTGACCGGGGGTCTGAAAGAACTTCTCCGTGATATGGACCAGTGGTTTCGGAAAGAAGAAAGGTCTTCCGGAACCATCCCCTTCCAGGAAGACTTTGAAGAGGGCCCATGCAAAGCGCTGTGATTCTTTTATATAGTCGCTGTAATTCTTTCCCGTCTTCTCTCCGCCCGGTCCGATGGCAGGGACATTTTCGAAGTGTTTTGGAATCTCCCAGTAGAGATTGAGGTCGGTGAAGATCGCCTGCCCTCCACGGGCGACCGCCTGCTGAGAGAATTCGAAGATCATCATCTGCGCCAGTTGTTCGAGGTCCCGATCCGACATGCCCACCAGATAGGGAGCAAAGAAGAGATTCACAGCGTCCCAGCCAATGGCTCCGGCAAAGTTGCTCTGAAGGCCGGCGGCAAACTTCACCATATGCGCCAGGAGCACTTCCGGATGTTTGGCAGGTTTGGCCATGGCAATGGAGTTGGGAAGGCTCAGACCGAACCGTTTGATATATTCGAGGGATTGTCCGCTGCAATAAGGCCGATCCACAAAACCCAGATCATGGAGGTGAATATCGCCTCGCATATGGGCATCCGCAGTCTCCTGTGAAAAGACGGAGAGAAGGGCATACTCCTTTTTGATCCTCTCTGCAAGGGTGAGATTGGTCGCCTCCGGCCCGTGAGGGACATTGGCATTCTCCTTATTGGGATGGAGGATAAGCTGGTCCACATCGTAAA
>JASEHH010000029.1 GCA_030017685.1 Thermodesulfobacteriota bacterium
CCATCCACGTCCTATCGGTTGAAATAATGTGATGCCTCACCTTTTGAACGTTACCTATTTTTTCTTAATCAAGCTTGATGATCTCGCAAAAAGTTGTCATTCCCGTGAAAACGGGAATCCAGAGAATTCTAACTACCTGAAAATACTGGATTCCTGCTTGTGCAGGAATGACAAAAATAGCATTTTTTAGACTATTTACGGGACCATCAAGTTTGGTGAGTCAATAAACCTGTCTCACGGAAGCTATAATAACCTTTTCGATTTACAATGACATGATCAAGAACTTGAATACCAAGAATTTTGCCTGCCTCGGTGAGCTGACGATGGATATTCAAATCAGATTCACTCGGTTGAAGTTCTCCGGATGGGTGGTTATGGACAAAAATCACCGCTGCCGCACGGTCAGCAATGACATCGGCAAAGACCTCTCGAGGATGAACCGGGCTTTTGTTGATAAGGCCAATGGTCACAATGCGTTTTTCGATGACTTCATTTGCTCCGTTGAGTGAAATGCAGACGAAATGCTCCTGTTGTTTTCCGGCAATGTCAGAAACAAGCGGCAGAATATCCTTAGCACAAACAATCTTAATCGTTTCCTTCAATAGATGCCTTCGCGCGAGTTCAAAGGCTGATAGAATCTGCGCCGCCTTGGCCAATCCCATACCTGGGACTGTAAGCAGATGGTCCAGCGATAGCTTATCTTTATGCTCTCGGATTAAGCCTGCCACCTGTTTAGCTATTGTCCTCACATCAACACCGGCTGTCCCCATTCCGAGGATGGCCGCCACAAGCTCCTCATCCGTGAGGGCTTGAGGCCCTCTTTCTCTCAATTTTTCCCGCGGCCGGGCATGTTCGGGCATGTCTTTGATGGTTTTCAATTTTGTTCCTTTTGTTAATCCACTTCCGAACATTCAGTTTTAACAATAACCTAACTTGTTAATTTCAAAAGGGTTATAAATAAACCTCCCATGCTTTGCTTTGTTTAAAACAGTCTTTTTATTGTTTAATACCCTTTCCGATCTTCCCCCCCAACTTATGCACCAGCCCCAATTGGTTATGCACCAGTCTCATTGTTCTGTAGTGCATTTTGAGGGTGGTGCATAAATCGCTCCTCTGTTTGATAAGCAGAAATTTCTTTTAGAAAGCTATTTTGCCTGTATTGTGTTCAAAATCTTTTTAAACACACAAATAAATTCCTTAATTTTCAAGAGGTTCTCTTAACAATTTGTGTCTATTTTGTGTCTGAATTGTTTAAGAATTTGTTTTCTTTTGTTAATTCACTTCCTTACAACCAATTTTAACAATAGCCTAACAATTTGATTTATAAAGGTTTTTTAAATAATCCGTTTATGTTTTTCTTTGTTTGAAATAGTTTTTAATTGTTTATCCCTTTTTTCATTTAACTATGATCCATTTCGGAGATCGTCTCGTCCCGGCATTTCGGATGATTCCCTCTCTCCGTAACGCCATTAACAGATTGTGAGCCATGCTATCTTTCTGTTTAGGTAAAAGTGCTTCAGGTAGTTTATCCAGCAACAATGTGTTTATCTCTTTCCTCGAAACAGGACCGTGGTGACGGATCAGTTCGACAATCAAGTCTTTATAGTACCGCCTGTCAAGACCACGTTGTCGAATATGACGGGCCTTTTGATCAGTAGCCGCAGCAACTCTTGCGCTGATATAAAGGGTTGGATATCTCCCTTCCACCAACCCAAGCTTCTTGAGTTTTGTATGTTGATCATGCCCAATCCTGATTCCTTTCTGAATTTTATCCAACAATATTACCGCCCACAGATCTAAGTCCGTCCTCTCCATTAGCATCCGGGTATACTGTTCGTTCAAAATCGTCCCGCGAATGGTCACAACAACTCGTATCGGGTCAGAAAGATTATAATCAGGCAATGGGAAAAAGCGTTTCATCTGGGTCTGGAACATCCGTTTGATACCGCCGCCTTGTGTGTCAATCATATTCAGATTGACCATTGCTTGGGATAGCGATGGATTCCGATACACCTCCATTGGTGCATCCCGCTTAATCACATTTTCAACATTCCCAGGAAGAAAACTACCAACATTCGTCAGAATCAACTGGTCGGGCATCTCAACCAAGTTGATACGCCCGCTCAGGCTGTAGTCCTGATGAGCAATACAATTGTGCAACGCTTCTCTGAGCACCCAGGGGTCATATTGACGGATTTCGATCGGGAACAGGGTGCCACTTGGCAACTGCCGAATAGTTAAGTTCCGAATTCTAGCCAACACCCGATCAACATTCAAGATGAAGGGTGGGTCGAAGTGTTCATAGTCTTTTTCCTGGTTTTGATCATCCTTGAGAATCCAACTGATACGCGCCACCGCAGGGGAAATCAATGCCGCCGATTCTGGTTTGCCCAGAAGAAGAAGCGTGGCATAGGTGATAGATCCCTGGACAGCAAGGCCAATCTTGTTAAGGAAAGTTATATCATCCCACGTATCCACCTCGGCGGCTTTAGCTGGGAATTTCCCCTTGTATTCTTGCCGTGCTTTACCAAGGGCTTCTGAATCGAGGTTAACCAAGGAAGCTCGTTCACAAATTTCCCCAGACCAATCCGCACGGCGCTTCCAGATGATTCTTTCTTTTTCAGGGTGATTGGCAAGAAGCGTTTTACTGGAGCCTATTCGTATCCATGATTTGTCATAAAATTTGACAGGGCGATCCAGAGCGGGTATGACCTCGAATAGTACTACCCGTCCACCTTCTACCTCAAATTCATGACACTCAAAGCCAGTATTGGGTTGCATGCCTTGGGTAAGCCACAATAGTAAATCCTGATTTCCCTTGCCTTTCTCCCTCTGCGGTTGAAATGCTGTACCCACCACCTGACGACTTTTGTTTTCAACACCAAAAACTATATATCCTCGAGCTTTGCCATGAATACATGCAGAATTGGCCAATGCAGACAGATATTCGCCAAGGTGCTGAGCATCAGAGTGGCTGGACTTGAATTCCAGCCACTCCGTTTCCACTGGCTCATGCCGCAGGCGGTTCAATAAAGCTATTAAGCTTGCTTGATCCAAAATTAATTTTCTCCCCAAATCTCCGCCAGTTTGGCCTGAATCTTTTGTTCGTAAATTTCGATCAGCTTCCGGTTGGCCTGCACCAACTCCCGCTCGCTCTCAATCTCTGCCACAACCCGTCGCTGAACATCGAGGGGCGGGAGGGGAATTGGAATTGATCGTAATTCCTTCATAGAGCTTACATTTTGAATCGCTGAACCAGATGTGTTGCGGAAATACCTGTTTTGGACTTGGTCGGTCGTCAGAATCGTCTCGAGATACTCACCCAGAACTTTTTTACGATTTGTGGTGACTTTAAGAAGAGCTTGATTGATTACCCCTTTGGGTGCATCAGGCGGTAGAATAAAAACTCGGCCCATGGTACCAGAACAACTGATAAGCAAGTCACCTGGCGCGACAGCAAAGTCTTCCATTTCTTTGTACTTCTTTTCATCAATGAAATACGTCCCGATGTTCACATCTCTTTGAATAGCATGTTTCTGTTCGTAAACCTTGTAACCGTTTCGCACGAATATTTCCTTCTTCAACGATCCGCCGAATGGCCCGCGCTTCATATCCGCAACACTGCAAAGTTCAACTGTTGGCCACTTGGGATCAATTCGGATGGTGGGTTTGTAGTTGGCGATGATTTGTTTGGCCCCTTCGATGATTTTCCGGTAGCCGTCCAGTTCCGTAACAATCTTCTCCTGCACCTCCAACGGCGGCAGAGGGATTTGGACACCATAGGCATCGTTTCTATTCAATCCGGGTACGCCCGCACCATCTCGTAACTTTGAAAGATTAATATGTTTAAGAATGTAATATAGGTAACGCAATGAAACTTCAGGTGACTTGGGTGCCACGTAATAGGTCGTGTCAATTGGATAACAGTCATTATCGATCCACACCACTTCGCCAGCTGAACCTTTTCTTCCAACGACTATTGTAGGACCTTTAACAATATACTCGTTGTGAAAACCAGTTATACCGTTTGATCCAACAACAGGATAAGGACCCCCAACGCGCCTTCTTTCAGGCAGACTTGAACCATATTGAAATTCGCACACCTCCCCCAACTTCACTGTCGGCCATTTGGTGCTTACATGAGCACCTGTGTCGCGATAGCGGTCGCCTGAGAGGTTAACGTCACCGGATTCGAGGATGCGGGATTTTTTCACTGCGTGAGTGGTGATGGGTTTTTGATTTTCGGTTGCTGATTTTTGATTGTCAGAAACCTCTTTTTTCAAATCCGCAATCCGCAATCGAAAATCCGAAATGGCGCTTAGCGTCTCTGGCAAATCATTCTTCCCATTCGGTCTTCTCTGGGCGCCCAGATCAAAACCATCATTCTCCACTTTCACAAAAAGAATTTCATCCGTGCGCTTCGTCAGTGATTTGTCAAGAAGCAGGATGCTGGTTTTCACGCCGGAATACGGATTGAAACATCCAGCCGGAAGAGATACAACGCACCACAGGTAATTCTCAATGAGCATCTTCCGTAATTTCTTGTAAGCGTTTTGTGACTGAAAGATGATGCCCTCTGGAACGATAACACCGGCGCGGCCGTTGACGTTAAGATGCTCAGCGATATAGTCCACGAAAAGGACTTCGCTCCGTTTGGCTTTGATGCTGAATCGATTGTGAGGCCGGATGCCGCCTTTTGGTGTCATAAAAGGAGGATTGGCGAGAATGACATCATAGCGCTCATCCCAGCGTTCCTCGCTTGTCAGTGTGTCGTACTCATGGATGCGTGGATTAGCAAAACCATGAAGATACAGATTAACGCGGGACAACCTCACCATGTCAGGGGATATGTCATAGCCGCAGAAGTTCGTCATCAACCGGCCCCTCTCATCCGGCGTGAGATCGGATGAGAATTTTTGATTTTTGATTGATGATTTTTGATTTCCAATGCCTGATTCTGCGGATCGGTTATCTAAATTAGAAATATTTTGATGTTGTGCGAGAATATGTTTATAGGACGAGATTAGAAATCCAGCAGTGCCGCAAGCGGGGTCAAGGATGGTTTCGTTTTTCTTAGGATCAACGATCCGGACAATGAAATCAATGATGTGCCTCGGCGTGCGAAACTGACCGGCGCTACCCTGGCTGTCCATGACCGAAAGCAGATATTCAAAAGCATCGCCAAGCCTTTCGCTATGGTCATAAGAAAATCCATTGATCTCTTTCAGAAAGAGATTCAAGGTTTCAGGATCACGGTAAGGAAGAAACACTCCCTTGAAAATATCACGGAAAAGTTGCGGGATGTTTTTGTTCTCGTTCATCTTCTCAATACCCTCGGCATAGAGAAGCAATCGCTCATGTCCACTGAATCGGTGGTCAAGCAACCGGCTCCAGGCGTATTTCTTGTATTCGCCCGAGAAGAAGGTCGCCTTGCCACCAAGTTCCTCGGACTGGCGGTCCATGTCATCCATGAATTTGTAGATCAGGGCGATGGTAATCTGCTCCACCTGCGACTTTGGGTCGGGCACTTTGCCCACGAGGATATCTCGGGCAGAATCGATTCTTGATTTGGTTTCGGAATCAAGCAAAGTTACTTTCCTTTCGGACATCTTCTACATAAATTGGTTTAGGTGGACATAGTCCTTTACGTATTCGGGGATGATGTTCCGCCATTCGCTGAGGGCTTTAAAATCCTCCAGTGAAACCTTGGGATTCGTGGCCAGGCGGTTAAATTCCTTCTTTTCCACGATGTCACGGATTTCACCATCCGTCACATAGGCTTTAAAGAATTGCCGGATGACTGAAATATGAGCGGCGTCAGGTTTGTGGATCGAAACAAACTTGGCCAGCTCTTCTTCAAGGAGTTCATCTTTCGTTTTAAACTGGGCAATGCCGCCGAAGATCTTTTCGATAATCTCCCGCAGAGTAAGTCTCCGGTCGAGCTGGACAGATTTACGGAGTTTATCGAGATTAAAAAATTCTTTCGGTTTATCCAAAATGTTGGTTCGGACATATTCTTCGACAGCACGAACATCTCCCTTCTCATAGAGCTCTCGAATAATTTCGTCTCCTTTTACCTTCTCCTCGAACTGTTCGTAGAATTTTCGGTCTATCTTCATCCCGTGGACTGGAACCGGTGTCTCTATGTAAATTTTCAGCGGATCCGGGTCGATATTCATGTATCCAGATAATTCCGGTGGTGGTGGAGGTGGCGGTTCCTGTCCGGGCCCGGGCGGACGCAAAGGTGGAAGCTTGATTACTTCATCGTAGTTAAACTTATCTTCGAAGTATTCACAGTTTGCAAAGAAGTCAAAGAGCTTAAATTTCTCTTTTGGATTGTTATGCTCTTCAATCTGTCCGCCTTCCTTCTCAACGAAACGGAAGGCGTATTTTCGTGTGCCCCGTCCTTTGATCTGAATGAAGTCGGTTGGCGAGAAGATGGGGCGGAGGAGAACGATATTAAGAATATCCTCACAATCATAACCCGTCGTCATCATCCCGACCGTGACGCAGACGCGGGTTTTGGAACTATTGTAGCCTTCAAGAAAACGGGTATGCCCGTTCAGATTGTTGTTGGCAAAGGTCAACGCCATCTGCTGTGCGTCCTGAATGATCGATGTCACCTGAACGGCGAAATCAGAATTGTACCTGCCTGGGAACAGGGCGTCAGCAAACTCATTCAGAACTTTAGTGATCCGAGTGGCATGGTCCTGCCGAACACAGAAAATAATCGTCTTACCAATCTCGCCGCTTAGAGGATCTCGCAGGGCATGTTTCAGAAAGGTCTCGCAGAAAACTTTATTGGTCTCATCCGAGAAGAATTTCTTTTCGAAATCCTTGCCAAAATAGGTCTGTTCCTCCAGTTCGCCATCTTCATTTGCAACCATGACCGAATAACCTTCTTCGGAGAGCATTTCCGTGGTGATTTCTGTCCGTGCGTCGACGACCACTGGATTGAGAAGCCACTTTTCCTTGACGCCGTCAATGAGACTGTACCGGTATGTTGGAGTGCCGCTTTCGCAACCGAAGGTCTTGTAGGTGTCGAGAAGTTGGCGACGTTCCCACTCGCGTGGGTCACGTGCGTTGATCCTTGCCGGATCAATCTTTTTCAAATAATCCTTTGGCGTGGCTGTCAGGCCGAGTTTATAGCCGATGAAGTATTCAAAAACGGCCCGGCTGTTCCCGCTGATGGAGCGGTGGGCTTCATCAGAAATCAGAAGATCAAAGTCCGTAGGGGAAAAAAGCCTACGGTACTTGTTGTTGAACAGGAGGCTCTGGACCGTGGTTACAACGATCTCAGCCTTTCGCCAGTCGTCGCGGTTCTCCTTGTAGACCGCGGTCGTGTAGTCATTTTTGAGGAATTGAATAAATCTTCTCTTGGCCTGATCCTCCAGTTCAAGACGGTCAACAAGGAAGAGGGCTCTTTTGGCATTTCCCGTTCGCATGAACAGCTTGATTAGTGCAGCGGCGAGTAAAGTCTTACCCGTGCCGGTCGCCATTTCAAAGAGAAACCGCGTCTGCCCTTTTTTCACTGCATCTTGAAGAGCTTCTATGGCCCGAAGTTGATAAGGCCGCAGAAACTTCAACTCGGTGTCTTTGATGAAGGTGTCTCGCTCTGCAGGGTAGCCCCAGCGGGGGTCATTATGGTAGTTCGGATTTTGAGTAATTGCGATATAATCCGATTCGACTTTCTCATGGATCAGACTGTCGGGGTTGGGCTTGAAGGTATGGAAATGGTCAAGGGATTCAGGGGTGGGGAATTCCGTTATGAGAATGGGGTTTCCCTGTTCCAGATCCCAGAAATAATGGAGATTGCCATTGGAGAGGATAACAAAACGAGTATTCTGCGAATGGGCATATTTTCGGGCTTGCTCCTTTCCCACCAGAGGATCGAACTGCTCGGATTTTGCCTCTAAGACGGTTATCGGAAAACCCCTTTGATCGAGCAGCAGGTAGTCAACGAAGCCATTGGCCGTCTTTTCAAAGTCGTTGCCAAGATCATCAAGGGTCTTTTTCTTTAGTTTAACATGGGTTTCAAGGCTAATGTTGGCAGGACCGTTCTCATCATCAAAGAATCGCCACCCCGCCCTTTGGAGATGTTCATTGATTCGGATTCTGGCCCTGGCTTCTTTGGCCATAACCTTCCTTAGGTAGATATTAGGTGATTTTGGGATATTATATGTTTCGGGCAATAGGGGGTCAAGTATTTTTACAATCTTCATCATTACTAAGGAATCCATAATTGATCCCGATTTAATCGGGATGAAAATCTCCCCTGACCCCTCTTTGCCCTCCGGGCCAGAGGCCCTATAGGCTGGAGGCCAAAGAGGGGGACACCTGATCATACAATGATGGACTGATTAATAAGCAGGAAGAAATAGAGATTGGGTTTACCCCGTTAGAAATAATGCCCCGCCTGCGTGGCCGGAGCCACTTCCGCCATGCTCGCGCACCGTCGCGGCACTTCGACGCGGCGAAGGCCCGCTCGGTTTGGAGTCCCGCTATAGCGGGACCGGAGTTTCTAACGGGGTTTACATCTTGAGATTTCTTTTGTTAGAATGGCGTGAGTTAAATGTCTCGGAGTAGCCGCAACCTTCCCGCTGCGCCGGAGCGCATGCGAGACGAGTAGGTTGCGTGATTTCTTTCAAATGAATTTCTCACCCAATGGGTGAAGGATATACGCAGGCTAAAGCCTGCGGCTACCAGGTTAAATTCATCGATGAAAATTAGATCGAGAGGGAAAAGGAGGGAGAGATGGGAACGACAAGAGGGATAGCACTGGTGACGGGGGCGAGCAGTGGGATCGGAAGGGAGACGGCCATCAAGCTGGCTAAAGAGGGCTTTCAGGTGATTGCGGCGGCGCGGAGAAAAGAACGTCTCGATGAACTTGCAAAGCAGAATCCAAATATCGTTCCACGGCCGGTGGACCTTTCTGATTCACAGGCTCTGAATGATTTCTCCAGGGAACTGCTAAATCTCTCGGAGCCTGTGACCGTCCTCATCAATAATGCGGGGTTCAGCCTCCGGGGAGCTCTTGAGGATGTTTCGGTCTCTGCGGTGAAGAGCCTCTTTGAGGTCAATCTCTTTGCTCTCATTAAGATCACCCAGGCCTGTCTTCCGGGGATGCGTCGCCTGAGGAAAGGAACGATCGTCAACCTCAGTTCCATCGTGGGGAAGTTTCCTTTTCCTACGAGCGGCCCTTATTCTGCCACCAAACATGCCGTGGAAGCGATCAGCGACGCTTTAAGATTGGAGGTCCGGCCTTTTGGCATTCGGGTCGTGACGATCCGGCCTGGAATGATTGGCACTGAATTTAATGAGACAGCCAACCAGTTGACAGGAGATCTCCTCTCGAGAACCGATCCCGATTACAAACCTGTCTATCAGGCCTATGGAGCGGGAATGGGAAAGTTGTTCACGAATGTTTCGATCCCGGGACCGGAATTGATTGCTGATCTCATTGTTGAGGCTGTGCTCTCCGACTCTCCAAAGGCGGTTTATGCAAAGGGCCCATTTGTTGAGGAGCTTTTAGGAGAACGGTTGAGACTGGATGATGAAGGTTTCTACGAGCTTATGATGGAGAAGACCGGTCTGAAGGGGTTGAAGGTGTAATTCCCCTTTGTCATACCCGCGAAGGCGGGTATCCAGAACTTGTCCCTGCTAAAGCAGGGAACCACGCAAAGAAATTGGATTCCTGTTTTCACAGGAATGACAGGCAGGCGAAATTTAAAGACTAAATGCTGACGAGGTCCTTGATCTCCTGGCTCTCGAGGAGGGCGGAGGCTGGCCCCTCTCTGATCAGACGGCCGTTTTTAAGGAGGTAGCCGCGATGCGAGATGGAGAGGGTGAGATGGATCTCCTGCTCGACGATGAAGAGGGTAAGCCCGTTCTGATTCATCTTTTTCAGGGTGGCGAAGATCTCTTCGATGAACCGGGGCGCAAGGCCAAGAGAGGGTTCATCCAACATCAATAATTTAGGCCTTCCCATCAGCCCCCTGCCAATGGCCAGCATCTGCTGCTCCCCGCCGCTCAATGTCCCTGCTCTCTGCTCCTTCCTCTCACTCAATTTCGGAAAGAGGCGATAGACACCTTCGAGGCCTTTTTCAATCCCCTCCTTTTCTTTCCTTTTTGTGTAGGCGCCCAGCAGAAGGTTATCGAGGACAGAGAGGGTCGGAAAGATGTGGCGGCCCTGTGGAATGTGGATCAAGCCTTTTGATACGATCTGATGGGAGTTGAGATTGGTGATATCTTCTTCTTCGAAATAGATTCGTCCCTCTGTTGTCTGAAGGATTCCGGAGAGGGTGAGGAGCAGGGTGGTCTTTCCCGCCCTGTTCGGTCCGATGAGAGCAACTGTTTCTCCTCTTCCGATTTCAAGGGAGATCTCTTTGAGAGCAGGCAAAGGGCCGTAATGGACAGTCAGTTTTTTTATCTTAAACATTGGGCTTTAGTCTATTAAATCTATCGTCAAAGGTTCGTCACTCACATCCTATGAAAATACTCCGGGTGTTTGGGTTACGGTTAAGGTGACGAAGCCCGCCCTGTACCATGATAGGTTCAGGGCCTGTTTCGGTTACTGGTTACGGTTACGTGTAAAAAATTAAGAGACGATAAACGTAGCCTTTTATTAACGATACGGGCATCGTTACCCTTACCGTTAGACTTTTATTTTCTAGGCATATAAGCCTCGATCACTGAGGGATCGCTTTTCACCATATCCGGAGGACCTTCGGCGAGGAGTTCACCATTATTGAGCACTGCCACCTCATCCGCAATCTCCATCACCATTCCCATATGGTGCTCGATCAGGAAGAGGGTGAGGCCGGCCTCCTTAAGACGGGAGAGCGTTTGGGCAAGCTGCTTTGCCTCGGGGTAGGTCAAACCCGCGGCAGGTTCATCGAGAAGGAGGAGATCGGGCTTTGCAGCAAGTCCACGGGCGATCTCCAACCTTCTCTGCTCACCATAGGAGAGCTGAGAGGCGAACCATTTCCACCTTCCGAAGAGTCCGAAAAGTTCGAGGATCTCTTTGGCCTCTTTGATGGCGATCTCTTCGCTTTTTTTGATCCATGGAAGATAGAGGCCGGTGGAGAGAAATCCTCCTCTTATTCTCGTGTGCATTCCGGTCAGGACATTTTCGACGACCGTCATATTCCCCCAGACTTGAAGCGTTTGAAATGTTCTTCCTACTCCGAAACGGGAGATCTCATGGGTTTGAAGGCCTGTGATCTCTTTCTCCATAAAACAGATTCTCCCCGAATCGGGCTTCTCCATTCCGCTGATGAGATGGAAGAGGGTGGACTTTCCCGCTCCATTGGGGCCCATCAATCCCTTCACCGTTCCCCTTCGCACCTGAAGTGAGATCCGGTTCAACGCCATGACGCCATCATAATGCTTCACGATCTCTTCAACGCTCAGAAACATCAGAGCTCCACCTTTTCCCTTCTCCTCTTTCTCCCCGAGTAACTGATCAGGTAGATCAATCGAACTCTCAAACGGGTTCCGATCCCGTCCGGGAAGAAGACGAGAAGGAGGATCAAAATCACTCCGTAGATGGGTAGGCTATACTCCTGATAGCGGCTGAGTCCATTGATCAGCCAGGTGAGAAAGATGGCTCCCGCAATAGGGCCATAGAGGTTTCCCATTCCCCCGAGAATGACCATCATGACGATGAGGACGGAGAGGTTGAGACTGAAGGTCTCGGGATTGGCTGTGGACATCACAGAGGCGAAGAGACTTCCCGCCAGTCCGGCAAAGGCCGCACCGATGACAAAGACGCTGAGCTTGATCCGGCTGACATCGATTCCAACGGCAGAGGCTCCATCCTCGCTTGAAGCCACAGCCAAGAAAGCCCGGCCCATTTTCGATCGAATCAGGTTTTTAGAGAAGAGGGCCAGTCCCATCAGAATTCCCCAGATGAGATAGTATTGTTTGAGATAGGTGTCGAAGATGAATCCTGCAAGTGAGAAGTAAGGGATGTCAAAGATTCCGATCACTCCCCCTGTAAGCCCCGGAGACTCTCTCACCATGACGAGAAAGATTTCACCAAAGCCCAGCGTGGCCAGGGCCAGGAAATATCCCTTCAATTTCAGGATGGGTCTTCCGATGAGATAGGCGAAGAAGGAGGCTGTGAGGCCGGATGCCCAGAAAGCCGGTAAGGAAGGAACGCCGCACCGGGTGGTGAGGATGGCCATGGTATAAGCTCCGATTCCGAAGAAGGCGGCCTGTCCGAGGGAAATCTGTCCGGCATAGCCGAGAAAAAGGGTCAGTCCAAGAGCGAGAATGGCATGAATTCCCGCCAGGACCATGATGTGGTGAAAGTGCGGATCTGACCAGATCATGGGAAGCGCGATGATGGTCAGGAAGTAGATGAGATCCCTCTTTCTGAATTGATACTCCCTCCTGTAGTGGAGCTGAGGATCGGGAAGGATGAGCGAGAGAAGCCACAGGGCTCCGGAATAGAGGAGGTCTCTCTTTCTGAATTCTTTATGAACTTGATCTACCATCGCCGGCTATCGATAAAGGGTGAACCCAGAATTCCTTTCGGTCTGAAATAGAGAATGAGCAGAAGAATGGCGAAGGCAACTCCATCCTTATAACCCGAAGGGATGAAGGCCACACTCAAAGATTCCACGACTCCGAGGGCAAACCCGCCGAGGATGGCGCCGCTATGCTTTCCCCAGCCCCCCAAGACCGCAGCGATAAATCCCTTCAGCCCTATGAGGGTTCCGGAATAATAACTGACATAGAAGATGGGCGTGATAAAGATTCCTGCCACGGAGCCGATGCCTGCACTTACACCGAAGGCAAGAAAGATCATCAGGTTTCTTGAAATCCCCGTGAGATCAGCCCCGAGGGGGTCGGTTGAACTGGCCTCCATCGCCTTGCCTAACAACAGGCGGTGGGAAAGAAGATAGAGGGAGAATAATGTCAGAAAGGCGGCCACCAGGACCCAGAGGCTCTGAGGAGAGATGGAGATATTCCCTATCTCAAAGGGCGCTCTGGCAGAGAAGGGAGGCAGAGCCTTCGGAAGGGTGCCGAAGAACAACGCGCTCGCACTGC
The DNA here is from genome assembly GCA_030017685.1 of Thermodesulfobacteriota bacterium. Taxonomy (GTDB): domain Bacteria; phylum Desulfobacterota; class BSN033; order BSN033; family UBA1163; genus RBG-16-49-23. The sequence continues at coordinate 13,057 of JASEHH010000029.1, forward strand.
TCAGAAAGAGAGAGGCTCCGAGAGTGGCCATGAGGAGAATGGGAAGGGAGGCTTTCCTCAGGGGATAGATGACGAGCAGATGCAGAAGAAAACCGATGAGGACGACAATCAGAATGGCGAGAAGGGCTGCTAAGGGATAGGGAAGATGGATCTTATTGAGAAGGAAGAAGGTGATCATTCCCCCTAACATCACAAACTCACCCTGTGCAAAGTTGATGATCTGGGAGGCCCTTGCAATCGTGACGAACCCCAGTCCAACCAGGGCATAGATCGCCCCGAAGGTGATCCCGGATGTGAGGAGCTGAGGAATAGTGGCCCAGATGTCCATAAGATTTAATAGGAATGCAATAAATCAATAACCAAATAAATTCCAAATTCCAATAACCAAAAAACAGCATGTTTGGGAAATTAATTATTGGTTATTATTTGGTGTTTGGAATTTGGTGTTTGGTTATTGTCATATTATCTAATGCCTTTGTATTCGTCTGGAGTCAAATCGTCTAATGGTCCATCAGTCATGCCGTCAGTTTCCAAAACAAAAGGGTGGAGCCATTAAGACCATCCACCCTTTTAATTTATCTCTATTCTCTTCTTTCTTCAACCTTTATTCAGTTCCGGGGAATTGAATCCGTTTGAACTTTCCTCCTTCGATCCGGACAAAGACGAGATCCTTTTTGCTCAGACCATCATGCTCCGTCGGGCTGAACTGATAGATTCCGTGCGTGCCCTTAAACCCTTTTGTATTCTCAAAGGCGTCTCTCAGGCCTGAGCGGGTCACCTTTCCCTTCACGCGCTTCAGGGCATCCTCGATCAGGCCGATGATGTCATAACCGTAACCGGCGATCTGGTCGGAGGGCGTTCCGTAACGCTGCGTCCAGCGTTTATCAAAATCGATGTTGACAGGCTTAACAGGATCGTTCTCATCGAGCTGATCAAAGACCACGGGTTTGGCGGCCGGAAACTCCACTCCTTCCATTGCCTCTCCGCCGAGAGCGATGATGAAGCCAAATCCAAAGGCATGGGTTCCGAGAACAGGTGTCTTGATTCCAAGGGCTCGTAAGTTCTTGGTAATGATAGGTCCCGGGGGACCTCCGGTGCAGGCATAAAAGGCATCGACCTTCTCCTTCTGGATGACGGGTTTCATTTTGGTAAGCTGAGGGGTCATGTCGATATCAGTTGGCTTATGGGTTTCCGGCGAAATGATCACCTTGATCCCCTTCGCCTCGCCGAAGCGTTTGAAATTCTCAGCCAGACTCTGGGCCAGAGGCCACGCTCCATGGAATACCAGAACCTTCTTATATTTTCTGGCGATCGAAAGATCGACCAATTTCTGAGAGACGATGATATCGCTCTGAGCGATGTTGAAAGCCCATTGTTGTTTTAGGTCCCGGACCATAGGATTGGAGGGGCAGATGATGATATTGGCGATCTTCTCCCTTTCGGCGATGGCCCGGGTCGTGGCCTGTAGGTTGTCCTCGAAGGGGCCGACGACCAAAAGAATGTCCTTGTCACGGGTAAACTTGGTCATGTTGGCGGCCGCCCTGCCGACATCGAAGCCGTTATCCTCGAAGAGCAGTTCCAGAGGGCGCCCGTTGATGCCGCCCTTGGCGTTGATTTTCTCCACTTCCATCACCATGGCATTTTTCAGAGTCTTGGTGATTTCTGCCCAGGGGCCGGTCAGTTCAAGATTGACTCCGATCTTATAGGGCGATTTGGCCGCATGGACTGGAGAGATCCAGGTCATGAGAAAAAGGATCGAGAAAGACATCAGGAATATTTTTCTTTTCATCACATCACCTCATATGTAACGCCCCCATTTACTGGGGGCGGGTAAATTAACGTCGGCAACTCGCCGCGCTGTCGCGCTGTCGCAGCGGGTCAATGCCGACGCTACTACTACATTATGTTTTTTGTCTTTACAGATACTTCTGGATCAGGAGTTCTGCGATCTGGACGGCATTGAGCGCAGCGCCCTTCCGGATGTTGTCCGAAACGATCCACATATTGATCCCATTGGGAATAGACTCATCCTCACGAATCCTTCCCACAAAGGTCTCATCCTTTCCTGCGGCATGGATGGCCAGAGGGTATTCGGACTTCTTCGGGTTATCGACGACGACCACGCCCGGAGCCTTTGAGAGGATTTCCCTCACCTCATCCGCCGTCAGTTTCTTTTCGGTCTCAATATTGACCGATTCAGAATGGCTATAGAAGACGGGGACCCTTACCGTAGTGGCGGTGACACGGATCGAATCATCTTCCATGATCTTCTTCGTCTCATTGACCATCTTCATCTCCTCTTTGGTGTAACCGTTCTCGAGGAAGACATCAATGTGGGGAAGGCAGTTGAAGGCGATCTGATGAGGATAGACCTCCCGCTTGATCTCCTGCTGGTTGTAGACAGCAAGGATCTGGTTCTCCAGTTCCTTGACGGCCCTCTTTCCAGTGCCGGAGACAGACTGATAGGTTGAGACGACAACCCTTTTGATCCGGGCCGCATCATGGATGGGTTTCAGCGCCACAACCATCTGGATGGTCGAGCAGTTGGGGTTGGCTATAATATTCTTTTTATGATACCCGGCGATAGCATGGGCATTGACCTCCGGAACGATCAGGGGAACCTCAGGATCCATGCGGAAGGCGCTGGTGTTGTCGATGACCACACAGCCTGCCTTTCCTGCAATGGGCGCAAACTTCTGGCTGACCGATCCTCCGGGAGAGAAGAGTCCGATATCCATTCCGGCAAAGGAGTTTTCATCCATGACCTCAACGGTATACTGCTTTCCTTTGAACTCCAGTTTTGTGCCGGCTCCTCTCGTAGAGGCAAGAAGTTTTAACCGGTCCACCGGAAAATTTCTCTGCTCGAGGATGGAGATCATCTCGTTTCCGACGGCACCGGTAGCTCCCGCCACCGCCACATTGTATTTTTCTTTCTTCATAGATTCCTCCATCAGTTTATAGAAACAGAGATGTTCAACCGAACACCCCTGTTCTTTAGATACCCCCATTGTATCAGTGTATTATTACTACAGCGGCACTTTTAGAAAAACCGGCAATACACCAACAAAAAGTGCTGCCTCCCTGTCCGTCATACCCGCGAAAGCGGGTATCCAGTGGGATTTTAAACCCCATAGGCATCCTGGATTCCCGTTTTCACGGGAATGACGAAAAAAGTGCCGCTGTAGTATTATAAATAGGAGAAAAAAGGGGTTATTGTCAAGTGGTGAATTCGGTCGAATAAGGGGCCAGGTCTATATTCTTAGCAGTTATTGTTGAACGAACCATTTATAATTATCATGTACGATGAGACGATGACAACAAAATAGACCTGACCCCATCCTTTCACTAATAAAGAAATTTGTAGTAGCAAAGAGCGTCTTTTCAGAAATCCTATTTTATCTTTTCTTCTTTAGCCCTTTTTTTCGGAGGTGGGGAATCAGGCCGCCATCCTGGAGCAGTTCCTGCATGAAGGGGGGGATGGGGGTTGCGGAGAATTTTTTCCGCTGGGTGAGGTCAAAAAGCTCACCGGTTGAGAGATCGACTCGAACCCGGTCTCCGTCCTTAATCGCTTCCGATGCCTCCGGAGATTCGAGGAGGGGGAGACCCAGGTTGAAACTATTGCGGAAAAAGATCCGGGCGAAACTTTTGGCGATGATACAGGAAATGCCTGCAGCCTTCAGGGCAAGGGGAGCATGTTCACGCGAGGAGCCGCATCCGAAGTTCTTTTCTGCTAACAGGATATCCCCTTTCTTCACTTCTTTTATAAACTCCGGTCGCTCATCCTCCATCGCATGTTTGGCCAGTTCCTTTGGATCGGACTGGTTAAGGTAACGGGCGGGGATGATGGCATCGGTATCGATATCGGCTCCAAATTTCCAGATTCTGCCTTCGAGTTTCATGGTTTGCTTCTCCAGAGGGTTCAAGGATTCAAGGGGTCGAGGGTTCGAGTGAAAAGCTTAACTTCAAATCATAACTACAATCATTTCAAATTGGTCGTTTCTAATAACATTTTTTTAAGCCATCACTGGACCTCTGGAACCCTTGAACCCTAGGACCCTTTTTTAACTACTTCTTCCGGATGACAGATTCTTCCTTTGATGGCGCTGGCGGCCGCAACCGCAGGACCACTGAGATAGACTTCGCTTTCGACATGGCCCATTCTTCCCCTGAAGTTGCGATTCGTCGTGGCCAACGCCCTTTCCCCCGCTGCGAGGACACCCATATAGCCTCCGAGGCAGGGACCGCAGGTGGGTGTGCTGATCGCCGCACCTGCCGAAAGAAATATTTCGAAGAGGCCTTCTTTCAATGCCTGCCGATAGATCTCCTGAGTGGCCGGGATGATGATGAGCCTCAAGGAGGGAGCGATCTTTTTCCCTTTCAGAATCCTTCCTGCGACCCTTAAGTCATCGAGATGACCATTCGTGCAGGATCCAATCACCACCTGATCGATCTCAATCTTTCCGCATTCCCTCACATCCTTCACATTGGAGGGAATATGAGGAAGGGCCACCTGTGGGTGAAGCTTTGAGACATCGTATTCTCTCACATTCGCATAGTGTGCGTCCTGATCACTGCGGTAGATCTTATAAGGCCTTTTTACTCTGGGTTTGATAAATTTAAGGGTGATCTCATCCGGTTCGATGATCCCGTTCTTTCCGCCGGCCTCGATCGCCATATTGGCCATGGTGAAGCGGCCTGACATGGGAAGTTCCCGTATGGCCTCTCCGCAAAATTCCATGGCCTGGTAGAGGGCGCCATCCACTCCGATGTCGCCGATGGTTGCGAGAATCAGGTCCTTTCCCGAAACCCAGGGGTTTAATTTCCCATCATAGATGAGTTTGATGCTTTCCGGAACTTTGAGCCAGAGCCTTCCGGTTGCCATCGCGGCTCCGAGGTCCGTGCTTCCCACACCGGTTGAAAAAGCGCCAAGACCTCCATAGGTGCAGGTATGGCTGTCCGCACCGATCACGACCTCTCCCGGAAGGACGAGACCCTTTTCGGGAAGAAGGACATGTTCGATTCCGCACTGACCGACCTCGAAGTAATGGGTGAGGCGCTGGGCCTTTGCGAACTCGCGAAGAATTTTGCATTGCTCGGCAGAGGGAATGTCTTTGGCCGGGGTGAAGTGATCGGGAACGAGGACGACCCGGTTCCGGTTAAAAACTTTCTCCACTCCGATCTCCCTGAATGCCTGGATGGCAAGAGGGACGGTAATATCGTTGGCAAGGGCGAGGTCGATCCGCACATCGATTAGCTCGCCCGGGACGACCACTTTTTTGTCCGTATGGGCAGCAAGAATCTTTTCCGTGATGGTCATCGATTGTAATTTCTTCATTGGCTACCTATTCTACATAAAAAGGTTGAGGCTCAGGTTAAGGTTAAGAAAAGAACATTTGATCTTCATCTTAACCTAAACCTCAACCTGCGAATCCCCTTTACATGCCTACCAATTTCTGTTTCTTGAATTCTATCTTGTTGAGGGCATTGATATAGGCCTTGGCGCTGGCCACGATCACATCGGTGTCCGCACCCTGGCCGATCACGGTCTGGCCTTTCTCCTCCAGCCTGACCGTTACTTCGCCCTGAGCCTCTGTCCCACTGGTGATGGCATTGATGGCAAATTGCAGAAGTTTCGATCTGGTGCGGGTGATCTTCTTGATCGTTTTGAAGGTGGCATCAACCGGTCCATCGCCAAACCCTGCCTCCTGGATCAGTTTACCGTCCACCTCCATCTGAACGGTGGCAGTGGGCACAGTGACATTTCCGGCAATGACATTGAGATAGACCAGTTTGAAACGGTGAGGAATGCGGAGAATCTCTTCCACAACGATCGATTCAATATCCTCATCAAAGATATCACGTTTCTTGTCGGCTAACTGTTTGAATCGACCGAAGGCCCTTTCCAGATCGGCCTCGGGGAGACGATAACCCAGGTCTTTGAGCCTTTCCCTGAAGGCATGTCTTCCGGAGAGTTTACCCAGGACGAGAGAGGTTTTCGAAATTCCTACGGACTCCGGCGTCATGATCTCGTAAGTCAGTTTCTCCTTGAGGATGCCATCCTGATGAATTCCGGATTCATGGGCAAAGGCGTTTGCCCCGACAACCGCCTTGTTGGGCTGAATCACCATGCCGGTGATCTTCGAAACCAAACGGCTGGTAGCATAAATGTGCCTGGGGATGACCTTCGTATGAAAACCGAGCAGATCCTTCCTTGTGCGGAGGGACATGACCATCTCTTCAAGGGAGGTGTTACCTGCCCTTTCACCGATTCCATTGATCGTGCACTCCACCTGCCGGGCGCCATTCTGGATGGCGGCGAGGGAGTTTGCAACCGCCAGGCCGAGATCATTATGGCAGTGGACACTGAGAGTAACCTTCTCCACTCCCTTCACTCTCTGTCTCAGGGTTCGGATCAGTTCTCCAAACTCGGAGGGGATGGCGTAGCCCACCGTGTCGGGGATATTGATGGTGGTGGCCCCGGCCTTGATGGCTGCTTCGCAGACAGCGATGAGAAATTCGACATCCGTTCGGGTCGCATCCATGGCTGAAAATTCGACATCGGGTGTATAACGTTTCGCCCTTGCAACGGATTGGGCAGCGATCCGGACCACTTCCTGCTTCGATATCTTCAACTGGTGTTTGAGATGGATATCCGAAGTTGAGATAAACGTGTGGAGCCGTGGATATTTGGCTCCTTTGACTGCCTCCCAGGCCCGATCAATATCCTTGGAATTTGTTCTGGCCAGGGCAGCAACTTGCGAACGTTTGATGGCGATAGAGACAGCTCTGACTGCCTCAAAGTCCCCTTCCGAAGAGATGGGAAAGCCCGCTTCGATGATATCCACATTCAATTTTTCAAGTTGTTCGGCGATCCTCACCTTTTCAGCCACATTCATCGTGGCGCCCGGAGACTGCTCCCCATCGCGAAGAGTAGTATCAAAAATCTTTACCAGTTCATTCATTCTTAACTCTCCTTAAATAATAAATGATGAACAATGAACAATGAACGACGAACGAAAAACGATAAACTTTAAACTCATAATTCATAATTGATGGTCTCGTAAAAAGTCTGAAAAGGTGATTTTTTGTCATTCCTGCGCAAGCAGGAATCCAGTATTTTTATGTAGTTAGAATTCTCTGGATTCCCGTTTTCACGGGAATGACGACTTTTTACGAAATCATCATAACTCATAACTCTTAACTCATAACTCTTAACTCTTAACTCTTAACTCTAAATACTTCCATTACCCTTTTGTAAAATTCTTCTTCCTCCCGTATCTTCATTTGGATGCGAAGGGCCAAGAGGGGAAGGGGATCAAGGGGTAACTTTTTTAATTTTACCATATCCTTCTCCGTTGTCACAATCCAATCCACCTTTTTAACTTTTCCAAAGATGGAAGTCAAATCCTGAGCGGTGTAGAGATGATGATCCGGGAAAACCATCTCTCCGGCTACCTCCGCTCCGCATTTTCTCAATAATGAAGAGAAGTAAACCGGGTTGGCGATTCCGGAAAGGGCAAGAACCTTCGTTCCCTTTAAAAGATGGAGCGGTTCAAACTTTCCGTCAGGGCGAATCAATCCGGCGGGTTCGTAATGGCTGTGGAATATCGGTGCGGAGGGATGAATCTCGCGAAGTGTTGATTCAAGCGATTGGCAGGCTTCGGGGTCTTCTGCTTTCGTCATGAGGAAGAGGTCTGCCCTTCGAAGATGTGACAAGGGTTCCCTCAGGATACCCCTTGGCAGGAGGTGACCATCGCCGAAACCGATCTGCGAGTCGATGAGGAGGATGTTCAGATCCCGACGGAGAGGAAGATGCTGAAAGCCATCATCGAGCAGGAAGCCGCGGACAGGGAATCGGTCGAGAGCCATCTCTCCGTTTTTCAACCTATCTTTTCCGACGAGAATGGGAATGCCTTTCAGGGCACTGGCCATGAGAAAGGGTTCATCGCCTGACTCCTCCGGAGAAAGAAGAACCCTCCGGCCGTCGGTGACAAGCGGGCCAGAGCCCTTCTTTCCACGATAACCCCTGCTCAGGATGGCAGTGGGAATACCTCTCTCCATCACCCCTTCTGATAGAGCCATGACGAGAGGGGTTTTTCCGGTTCCTCCCACCGTGATATTCCCAACACTGATGACAGGCCGGGAAAGTTGTTTGGTCTTCAACAGACCGAGGGTGTATAAAAATGTCCTTGTCCGGACTGCCCACCCATAAGGAAGGGAGAGAAGATAGAGAGGAAAGAGGAGAATTCTTTTCCCCAATGGTTTTTCTTTCTGATAAAGGATTTGATCGAGGCGACAGCTCATATCTTAAAATAGTTTGGTCATAGCAGTCTCGTAGTCGATTAGTCTGTTAGTCGGATAGTCGAAGACTATAAGACTATACGACTAACAGACTAAAAAAGGTTTGATTTTTTCAAAGATTCTTTCTGTGGCTCCGCGATGTTTCATGAGAAATCGATAACCATTTTGTCCGACCTCATTTCGCGCCCTCTCATCGGAAAGAAGTCGCTTCAACTGAAAAGAGAGTTCCTCTCTGTCGTTCACCAGAATGGCTCCTCCTTCCGCTATCAGACGACGAGAGATTTCGAGGAAGTTAAACATATGAGGCCCGAAGAGGACGCATTTTTTAAAGAAGAGGGGTTCAAGGGGATTGTGACCACCCACCGGCACGAGGCTTCCACCGATGAAGACGATTGTCCCGAGGCTATAAAGTCTCATCAGTTCGCCCATGGTATCGAGGAGGATCACGCCGGAGATCTCCTTTCGGTCCTGACCGGAAAGGGACGATCTTCTCTTCCATGAAAGGTCCTCGTTTCTTAAAACCTTCTCCACCTCCTCGAGGCGATCGAGATGGCGCGGAGCCAGGATGAGGATGAGATGGGGATCGGCCTTTCTCAAGTCCTTGAAGAGCTGGATAAAGATCTCCTCCTCTCCCTGATGGGTCGAACCCGCAAGGAGGATGGTCTCGTTTCCCTGAAGGCCAAGGAAACCGGACATTTCAACTATTGCCTCCAGGTTGATGGATGGGAAAACCTGGTCAAATTTTATGTTTCCCGCCACCCTTGTCCTGTCCGGTGGAGCGCCGATCTCGATGATTCGGCTCCGGTCCTCCTCTGTCTGCATCAGAAAGAAGGAGATATCTTTCAAACATCTTTTAAAGAAAGATTTTAAGAAAAGGTATCCCCGGAATGATTTTCCAGAGATCCTGCCGTTGAAGAGGACAACAGGAATTTGCTTTCTGCCGCAGGAACGGAGGAGGTTGGGCCAGAGTTCCGTCTCCGCGATGAGGAGAAGACGGGGACTGATTTTTCGAATGGCCCTTCGGATGGTGAAAGGATGGTCAATAGGAAAAAAGAGGATCCGGTCGGCTTCAGGGATGAGTTTCTTTGCCGTCTCGTTGCCCGTGGAGGTCATTGTGGTCAGGACGATCTCGCAGTCAGGAACTTCCTTCTTGATCCTCTTCAGGAGAGGGATGGAACAGAGGACCTCTCCGACGGAAGCGGCATGGATCCAGATCGGTTTTTTTGAGGAGAGATCCGGGAAACTTCCCAATCGCTCCTTCATTAGTTTTTGAGGTCGTTTCCTGAGGAGGCTTTGGAGAAGAAGGTAGGGGATGTGGAGGATTAAAAAACAGGTCAGAATGACATTGTAAAGAAAGTGGATCATGGGACCATCAAAATTTATAAATCCGAAATACGAATATCGAAATCCGAAGTTGTTTAAACTCTAAACACTAAACTCTAAATCCTAAACAAATCCAAAATATAAAGCTCAAAATACAATTTTGACTTTCCAACAATTGAACCGATTATATTCTACGTCATGCCGTTTTGGGTTTTGTGTTTTGGACATTTAAGTTTGTTTAGAGTTTAGGTTTTCGAGTTTAGGATTTAACACCATGGTTTCGAATTGATCCCTCCGGGATGCTTCGCCTGTGCTTCGAAATTTGATCTTAGTCATTGAAGTAGCGGTCTGCTTCTTCGGTTAATTCGTTTAATCGCCTCTCCACAAGAAGCCTCATTTCCTCAAGATAGTCCCGGTTTCCGTCACGATCCACATAAATGGGTTCTCCCCAGACGAAAACCCCTTTTGAAAAGGGATAGGGAAGGAGAAAGCGATCCCAGGTTTTAAAGATCTTCTTTTTTGAAGCGCTGAAGGTGAGCGGAAGAATGGGATTTCCTGTCCGCCTGGCCAGTTCGATCACACCAAACTGGAGGCGGTGGCGCGGCCCTCTGGGGCCGTCCGGGACAATGGCCATATCCGATCCATTCTGAATCGCCCTCACCATTTCTTTGATTGCGGAAGCACCTCCCCTGGATGAGGAACCGAAGATCGGATTGAGGCCGAATCGCTTTAACGCCCTTCCGACGATCTGGCCATCGCGATGGGGCGAGACGAGAAAGCCCAACTTCTTTCCCTCATAACCAAAGGGCATCATCAAGAGCCTATCATGCCAGAAGGCGCCGATGTATGGGATGTCTTTCTCCAAGAAGGATCTCTGGATTTCCGGATTGACCACTTCGAATCGCATGGTCCGGCCCAGAATCCTGATGACCCGGTAAGCCAGCCAGGGACCGAACTTTTCCACCAATTTTTTTTTCAGACGCTTTAGGGTCATGTGGCAAAATGCATTTCTTGATTATGGGGATCATACTATAGTTCGGAGTGGTTAGTTCGGAGTTCGGAGATTTTTAATTTTTCGACTCCGAACTCTGACTCCGAACTCAAAACTTAATAGATTTTCTTCGCCTTCACTGACTTCCAGCCCCTCATCCCGTCATCTCTGAATTGAAGATCATAAAGCCGCCGGTATTCTCCGTTTAAAGCCATCAACGCTTCGTGAGTTCCTTCCTCCACAATCCCTCCATCGGAGAGGACGATGATGCGATGAGCATTCCGGATGGTGGAGAGCCTGTGGGCAATGACAAAGACCGTCCTGCCTCTCATTAAACTGTCCATGGCCATCTGAACCTCGGTCTCGGAGTCGGAATCGAGGGAAGAAGTGGCCTCATCGAGGATCAGAATGGGGGCATTTTTTAAAATGGCTCGTGCAATGGAGATTCGCTGGCGTTCTCCGCCGGAGAGCTTAACCCCTCCTTCTCCAATCACGGTGTCGTATCCCAGAGGAAACCTCTGGATGAAGCCATGGGCATTGGCCGCTTTTGCGGCCTCAATGATCTCCTGATCCGATCGCAGAAGGCTTCCATAAGCGATGTTGTTTTTAACCGTATCATTGAAGAGGATGGTCTGCTGGGTGACCAATCCGATTTGTTCCCTCAATGATTTCAGGGTGACTTTTCGAATATCAAAACCGTCAATCAGAATCCGGCCCTCCTCCACATCGTAGAAGCGGGGCAGGAGATTGACGAGAGAGGTCTTTCCCGCTCCGCTCATCCCGACGATGGCGATGATCTCACCGGCCCTGACATGGAGGGAGATCGCCCTGAGCACCGGCGCTGAATCATATTTGAAGGTGACCTCTTTAAACTCAATTCCTTTTGAAATCGGAGGAAGCGAAACGGCATCCTTCTCCTCTCTCACTTCCGCCACCGTATCGAGGAGTTCAAATATCCTTGCTGCTGCGGCCAACCCTTCCTGCACCTCAAGGTTCACCTTGTTCAGATTGCGGACCGGGGCATAGAGCATCAGAAGCGCAGTCATAAAGGAGAAAAAAGTTCCGGGAGTCACTTCTCCCCGGACCACACTGTATCCGCCCACCCAGATGATTACGGCAATCCCGATTCCTCCTAATAATTCCATCAGGGGATGGGAGAGAGCCCTGATCTTGACCCGCTTGAGGAAGATTTTGAAATATCGTTCATTCTCTTCAGCGAACCGTCGCTTCTCGTATTCCTCCATAGTGAAGGCCTTGACGATCCGGTTGCCGGTGATCGTCTCGTGAAGAAAAGTGGTGAGAGAGCCCATCCTCTGAAGGCCTTTCCGGCTAAACTTCCGGAGCCTCTTTCCGAATTCTTTGATGGGTATGATGGCAATAGGAAAGATGATGAAAGCGATCATGCCCAGTTTCCAGTCCCGGTAGAAGACAACAGCGGTCAGTCCCAGGATGGTCACGGCATCTTTAATGAGGCCGGTGATCGCATTGGAAACCGATCCCTGGACGAGATTGACATCATTGGTGATCCGGGAGATGAGGACGCCGGTGGGCGTTCGGGTGAAGAAGGAGAGGGAGAGATTCTGAAGGTGGTCATAAAGCCTCTGCCTGATATCAGCCACCACTCTCAGACCGACAAAGTTCATCAGATAGGCCTGACCGTAATCGAAGGCGCCTTTCAGGAGAAAGAGGAGAATGATGGCAATAGGGAGCAGAAGGAGCATCTCCATATCCTTCTTGAGCAACAGGTCTCCGAGGTGAAGCTGGATGATGATATTCTTTACGACGGGTGGAATTCCCTCCTTCTTGAAGAAGACGCCATCCATGGCTGGCTTGACCAGGAGGGCCTGGCTCGCCGTCAGGAGGGAAACGAAGATCATACAGGCCATGGCCAGGACCAGTTTGACCCAGTAAGGTTTGACGAGTTGAAGAAGGCGGCGGTAAAGAACCATATGGATTACTCAGAAAATAAGGGTTTCGTTAAACGGTCAGGGCTAACCTGCCTGCTCCGCCCTCGGTCGGGACCGGGGGCGGTAGGCAGGGATGCCCGTATCGTCAATAAAAGGCAACGTTTATCGTCTCTTAATTCTTTGCACGTAACCGTAACCAATAACCGAAACGGGCTTCGTCACCTTAACCTTAACCCGCAGACTTGTTATATTTCTATCACAGTTTGTTCTCTTGAAGCAAGGAGAGGACGATGCGGGCGGCACGGCTGGCCGCGCCCGGTTCTCCAAGGCTCTGACGCACCTCTACCATCGATTCTACGGTCTTTTCGTAAAGAACCGGATCTTTCAAGAGGCGAAGAGCCTCCTCGGCAATCCTCTCAGGATTGACCTCCTCCTGGATGAGTTCTTTGGCGATCTCCTTTCCTGCGACCAGATTGACCAGCCCGATATGTTTCACCCGGATCAGGGCCCTGGCAACCCAGTAGGTGAGAGAAGAGACCTTGTAAACGATGACCATCGGTTTCCCGAGAATGGCGGCCTCGAGGGTTGCTGTTCCGGAGGCTGTGATAATCAGGTCGGAGAGAGCCATTACATCATAGCTAAACCCATTGACGACTCTGATTGGAACAAGTCCATCTCTTAAGATGGGATGGAGATTGGTTCGGGAGATGCCAGGAGCTAAAGGGATGATGAATTGAAGTTCCGACATCTTCTTCCGGAGCAGAATGGTTGAATCTAAAAGGGGAGGAAGAAGCCTCGCCACCTCTTCAATCCGACTTCCCGGGAGAAGGGCAATGGTCTTTTGTTCAGGATCGATACCGAATTGTTTAAGGGCCTCTTCTCTCGAAAGTGATGGCCTGACGATATCGAGGAGAGGATGTCCCACCCACTCCACATCAACTCCTGCCGCCTCGTAGAGGGGGACTTCGAAAGGAAAGAGGACGACCATCTTCCTCACCCGCTTTGCAATCGATCTGACCCTTCCATGCCTCCAGGCCCATATCTGGGGACTGATATAGTAGAGGACGGGGATCCCTTTTTTACGGGCGATTCCGGCGAGTCGGAGGTTAAATTCCGGGTAGTCGATCAGGATGATCAGATCGGGTCTCTCTTGCTCCATCGCTTTCTTCAACTCCCGAAGGATTTTGAGGGCTGTTCTCAGTTTTCGGAAGGCTTCAGAGATCCCGACGACCGAAAGGGAGTGGACATGATGGAGAAGTTTCATCCCTCTCTTTTCCAGACCCTCTCCACCAACACCGAAAAATTGGATTTCCGGATCGATCTCCTGGATGGCCTGCACGAGATGGGCCCCGTGGAGGTCTCCTGAGACTTCTCCGGCAACAAGCATGATCTTCTTAGATTTCATTTATCCCAAAGTCTTATGGTTGAACCGTTCTTCCATCTTGCGGATGATCCGGAGGGCGACCTCCAGGACCTGCCTTCCATCCCTGCCGGAGACCTTCGCCTCTTTTCGATCCCTCACGCTCTGAAGGAAAGAGCGAATTTCCTCCTCGAGAAGATCGACCTTTGTGACCGGAATCTCCTCTGCCCGCATTTCAGGAGATAGGTCCTTTTCAGACCGGCTCACCTTTTTAGAAGAGGAGGCCTTCTGGGAGAGGTAGTCGATCGTCAATGTTCCGTCAGGCTGAAAGATTCTTGTTTTACGCGTCTTCTCCTGGGATACACGGCTGGCGGTCAGATTGGCCACGCACCCATTTTCGAATTCGATTCGTGCATTGGCCACATCGAAGTAAGGGGTGAGAATGGGAAGCCCGGTGGCATCAAGATGTTTCACCCTTGAGTTGACCAGGTTCAAAACGATATCGATATCGTGGACCATCAGATCCAGGACCACATCCACCTCGGCTCCTCTTCCCGAGAAAGGGCTCAGTCTTTGAGATTCAATTAAGAAAGGATTCCAGATCATTCCTTCTATAGCGAGGAGGGCTCCGTTAAATCGCTCCAGATGGCCCACCTGCAAGATGAGACCTCTCGACTTCGCCAGGGCGATCAGCTCATCGGCTTCCTCAAGCGTAGCGGCAATGGGTTTCTCGAGAAGGACATCAATTCCCTGAAGGAAGAAATCTCTGGCGATGGAGTGATGAAAGGGAGTGGGGACGGCAATGGAGACGGATTGGACTTTACCGAAGAGATCAGAATGACGGGAGAAGGTTTGAACAGGGTATCGTTTTGCAATCTCCCTGCAACGGGAAGGATCGATATCGACCACCCCCACCCATTCCACCCCTTCCATTTTCAAATATTTTTCTACATGGAATTGGCCGAAGTAACCCCCGCCGACCACACCCACCCTGATCTTTTCCACTTATCGGCAGATCCCCCTCTTGGTCTGCTGGATGAAGCGAAGGAGATGCTCGACCTCCGGTATCTGAGAGATTTCAGACTCTTCCACCTTTTTAATCGCTTTCTCCAGTGTCAGACCGGATCGAAAGATGATGCGGTAGGCTGTCTTTAGAGCCTTGATGGTCTCTTCACGAAAGTTCTGGCGTTTAAGCCCCACAGCGTTGAGGCCGAACAGTTTAGCCCGGCTTCCTGCGGCCAGCATGTAAGGAGGGATATCGAGCACCACACCGGTGAGCCCGCTGATAAAAGCATGGGCGCCCACACGGCAAAATTGATGGATGGCTGAAAGACCGCCGATGACGGCATAGTCTTCAATCACGATATGTCCTGCCAGGGTGGCTCCATTGGCCATGACAACCTGATGGCCGATCTGACAGTCGTGGGCGACATGGGAGTAGGCCATGAAGAAATTGCGGTCGCCGATGACGGTCTTTCCCCCACCCTTGACTGTGCCACGATGGAACGTGACGAATTCCCTTATGATATTATCATCCCCAATGATGAGAGAGGTCTTCTCTCCTTTATAGGCAACGGCCTGGGGAGCCTCTCCAATGGAAGAGAATTGAAAGATCTGGCATCGTTTTCCAATCGTCGTCCCCTCCCGAATGACCACATGAGGGCCGATCTTCGTTCCCTCTCCAATGAGGACATCTTTTCCGATGATCGAGTAGGGACCGATTTCAACTCCTCCATCGATTCCAGCTTTTGGATCGACGATCGCAGAGGGATGGATCATTTCTCCTCTCCCATCATGGCCAAAAGGTCTGCCTCGGCGACCAGTTTTCCATCGACGAGGGCCTTTCCCTTGAACCCCCATATGGACTGGCGTTGGCGGGTCACCTCGAGTTCGAGGCGGAGTTGATCGCCCGGAATGACCGGTTTTCTGAAGCGGACGTTGTCGATTCCAAGAAAGTAGACGGCCTTTTTCTGATGCTCGTCCGTGTTTTTCTGATCCCCCTCTGGCATCGATTTAAAGGCGAGGACGCCGGCGGTTTGAGCCATAGCTTCCACGATGAGCACGCCGGGCATGATGGGTTGACCGGGGAAATGGCCAGGGAAGAAGGGTTCATTATAAGTCACATTCTTGATGCCAACGATCCGCTTTCCCGGTTCGATCTCGAGAATCCGGTCAACGAGCAGGAAAGGGTAAGCATGAGGGAGGATGCTCATTATCTCTTTAGCCTCTATCATCTATTTCTCCTTCCCTTTTTGAGAGATTGCTTCTTCAACTTTCTTTAACCGGGCTTCGATATCGGTGAGGATCTTTCTCATCCCGGGCAATTTTGGAAGAGTCGTCACCATCCGGAGCCACTCACGGTGGGGCATGACAGGACTTCCCGAAAACGCCTGATCGGCAGGCAGGCTCTGGCCCACTCCGGATTGGGCGCCCACCTGCACATTGTCTCCGATCTCAATGTGACCGACCACTCCCACCTGTCCGGCGAGGATCACATTTTTCCCGATTTTGGTCGAGCCGGCAATACCGACCTGGGCGACGATGATCGAATCCTCGCCGATCTCAACATTATGAGCCACCTGGACAAGGTTGTCGATCTTCACACCCCTCCGGATAATCGTTTGACCCAGCGCGGCGCGATCGATTGTGGAATTAGCGCCGACTTCAACATCGTCTTCAATGATCACTATTCCCACCTGGGGAATCTTCACATTCGTCTTCCCGTCCTTAACAAATCCGAATCCATCAGCCCCTATCACCACGCCGCTATGGAGGATGGCCCTCTTTCCAATGACCGAGCCCGAATAGACGGAAACATTGGGATGGAGAACGGAATCCTCTCCGATGACAGAGTCCTCACCCACATAGACACCCGGGTAGAGGGTGGCCCGGTCTTCGATCTGGCATCGGTCTCCGATATAGACATAAGGGTAGATGGTGAGGTCTTTGCCCAATTGGGCGGTGGGGCTGATTTGGGCATTCGGATCGATTCCCTTCGGCTGATAAAGTTTGGCGAGGAATAGGTTGAGGATTTTTACAAAAGCGAGTTGGGGGTTGGCTGCGTAGATCAGAGGCTTATCAGCGGACGTGACCTCTTTTGGAACGATGACCGCGGAAGCTCTGGTTTCGCTCAGTTTTCGGAGATACTTAGAGTTGGCGATGAAGGTGATCTGGCCGGACTGAGCCTCATCGATGGATGCCACACCGGAAATCTCCACTTCGCCATCTCCGATGACGGCTCCACCTACAAATCCGGCCAGCTCCTTCAGCTTCTTCATTCCTTATCCGTTCAAATGTTCTTTGAAATCCAAAAGGTTGAAGGTTAAGGTTGAGGTTTAAATAATAAAGTTCTAAACCTTAGCCTCGACCTAAACCTAATTATTTCTTCTGGGCGTCGAAGACCTTGATCACCCGGTCAGTGAGGTCAACGGCTTTCGAGGCGAAGAGCACAATGTTCTCATTTAACTCCATGATGAAGGTATATCCTTCATCCGCACCCAATTTCTGGATCACCTTCTGAAATCCCAAGGCGATGTTTCGCTCCATCTCCATCCGTTTCTGATTCACCTCATTCTGAGCATCTTCCTGCCAACGCTGAAATTCCCTGACCCTGTTCTGTAAATCCTTTTCTTTGGTTGCCCGGACATCCGGGTTGAGCATCGGCGCCTGCTTGTCGAGGGACTCCTTCATCGTCTGGAGTTCTTTCTGTTTATCCGCAAATTGACGCTGAAACTTCTCCACCTCTTTCACGATCACCTTTTTGGCCTCTTTGCCTGCGTTGCATTCATTGACCGCCTTCTGGATATCGACGAAGCCGATCTTCGGGTTGTTAGCCAATGCCGGTCCGAACCATCCCAGCACGATCAGAATCCCAACTGCTGCCACCATCTTTTTACTTCTCATTGCCTTTGCTCCTTTACTCATTAGATTTGATCAATGATGCCTTTCATATCTCCCTCCTTGAAAAAAGGGAGGGTTAATAGACGGTTCCTGCCGTAAAGTCGAAGACCCTCCGTTTCTCTCCAGGTTTTGGATTGGGATTGATACCGAGGTCGATATGGATAGGACCGAAAGGTGAAAACCAGCGGATCCCGGCTCCCACTCCTGTCTTCAACGGCGTGATGTCGCTGAATCGATCAAACCCCTTGCCTACATCCCAGAAGATCGCTGCCTTCAGACCGATTTCGGAGGAAAGGGGAAAGATCAGTTCGGATTGGAAGGATACCATCTTTTTTGAGCCCAGCGGCTCTTTGTTTATATCAAATGGACCTGCCATTCCATATTCGAAACCCCTGAGCGTATGGAGACCACCAACAAAGAATTTTTCATAGATGGGAACTTCTCTGCCACCGTAAGGTTCAACAAACCCCACCTTTCCCCTGAGGTTGAGCACTGTTTTCAGAGGAAGGGGAAAAAACCAACTGGTTTCCACCGACCCCTTAACAAAGTAGTTGTCTCCTCCCAGGATTCCTCCTGCGTTCTGAAGGGAGATGCTGTGACGGGCCCCCTTGGTAGGATTGTAGTAGTCATTCCGGGTATCCATGGATAGACCGAAAGAAAGGGCGCTCGTCACTTTACTTCCCTCCTGCTCTCTGATAAATCGGGAGGCATCCAGGCTCACATCACTGATCTTGATCCTCTCCAGTTTATACAAGGCATCAGCCCGGAGGGTTTCGGTCAACTCCTTTCCGAATCGGAGATCTCCTCCCAGAATTTTATAAGAATAGGTATCAAACTCGCGGTTCTCATTGTAGAGGTCAATGCCTCCCGCAAAGTTATATCCAAGAAAGTAGGGGTCCGTGAAACCGAGCCTGAGGTCGCGGGTCTCGGAGCCCAATCTGAATTTGAGGAGTCCATGATAACCCAGGCCGAAGAGGTTTCGGTCCGAGATCGAGGCAGAGCCCACCACATTTTCGATCGAACTGTAACCGATGCCAAAGCTAAGGGCGCCGGTGGGCGCCTCCTCCACTTTTACCTCAAGATTGGTTTTCTCCTCTGTGCTTCCCCGGCTGGTGGTCACCTCCACTTCCTTAAAGAAGCCTGTCCGTTTCAATCGATCCTTGCTCTTACTGAGGCCGGTGGCGCTGTAGAGTTCTTCTTCAGCCACCCGGAGTTCCCGTCGAATCACCTTATCACGCGTCTTCGTGTTTCCTACGATCTGGATCTTCTCAAAGGAGACCTGCTTCTTCTTTTCGATCTCAAAGGTCAGATGAACTAAAAGATTTTTCTCATCCATGGAGGTGGTTGGCGTGACCTCCACATTGGCATAGCCCTGGTTGGCAAATTTTTCAGTGAGCGAGTTAATGTCCTTCCGGATGGCTGAGGTGCTGTAAATGTGATTTCGTTTGATCTTGATGCTTCTGAAGAGGTCCTCCTTTGTGGTGAAGACATCCCCTTTGAAGTCGATCTCTCCAATACGATATTGAGGGCCTTCCGAGATCTCGATCTCGATTTGAATCTTTTTGGGATCCTGCAGATCGATCTTAGGTTCAGGGATCTTCACATCGAGGTAGCCATGGTCGATGTAATAAGCGGCCAGCATCTGGATGTCATTTTTCAGGATGTCTTCGTCGAGGATACCGGTCTTGGTAAGAATGTAAAGAATATTCTTCTGTTTCGTCAGCATGATCTTCTTCAGATCGGAGGATTTGATCTTCTTGTTTCCTTTGAAGACGATCTTTTGAATATGTCCCTTGACTCCCTCTTCGATCTGAAAGGTGACCACAGCTTCATTCGTCTCGAGATAGTCGATTTTATGGGCCACCTTCACTCCATAATAACCTTTGGAGAAGTAGAGTTTTTGAATCTGTTCCCCGTTCTCCTTCACCTTTTCGATGT
This sequence comes from Thermodesulfobacteriota bacterium, assembly GCA_030017685.1. Classification (GTDB taxonomy): domain Bacteria; phylum Desulfobacterota; class BSN033; order BSN033; family UBA1163; genus RBG-16-49-23. The sequence goes on from JASEHH010000029.1 coordinate 32,777, forward strand.
TGAGAATGGAGCGTGTGGTGAGGGTCACCTTCTCCTTGATGTCGTCCAGTTTCACCTTCTGATTTCCGGTGATGAGAATCTCCTTGATGGCTGGCTTCTCCATCACAATAAAGATGATCTCTCTGCCCTTCGGGGTGGTCTTGATATCGACCTGGACATCGGAGAAGTAACCCAGACCGAAGACGGAGCGGAGATCTTCCCGGACCTGGTCGGCGGAAAAGGGATTTCCCTCCCGGCTCTTTACCGCGGCCCGGATGACCCCCTCTTCGATCTTCATATTTCCAAGGATGGTGATTTTGTGGATGACCTCCTCCGATCCACTGCATATCCCGACGGAGAGGAGAAGGAGAACAAGGGTGATCCAGATTTTTTTTATCATCATTTTATTCTTATCAGCCCTTTCTTCATTTGGGTTCCATCTTCCATATCAAATCCTTCCCCTTTTGTAAACCCCTTTAGAAACGGAGCCGTTTTCTAAAAGGGTAAATAGGGAATCCTTTAGCCGGCGGCCTTTCCGTCGGTGAGGAGGATCTGGCGTGGCATTTGAGCGGCCAGATTCGGGTTGTGCGTCACGATGATGAGTGTGACGCCCTTGATCCGGTTGAGTTCCTGGAGAAGGGCAAAGACCGACTCTCCTGTTTTGGTATCGAGATTTCCTGTGGGCTCATCGGCCAGAAGGACTTTCGGCTCCAGAACCAGGGCCCTGGCCACAGCCACCCTCTGCTGTTCTCCTCCGGAGAGCTCCCCCGGTTTATGGGAGAGGCGTTCTTTTAAACCCACGAGGGTGAGGATTTTTTCAGCACGAAGGGCGGCCTCCTTCTTTGAAATGGACTGGATGAGACAGGGCATCATCGTATTCTCAAGGGCATTAAATTCCGGGAGGAGATGGTGGAATTGAAAGACAAATCCGATCTCCCGGTTTCGAAAAAGGGCGAGGTCCTTTTCATTCAGGGTGAAAATATCTCTTCCTCCATGAAGCACCTTTCCAGCGGTGGGCCGGTCAATCGTCCCCAGGATATGGAGCAGGGTCGTCTTTCCCACGCCGGAGGCGCCCACAATGGCTGCTCTCTCCCCCTGGGAAAAAGTGAGGTCAATTCCCCTGAGGACCTCGACCTTCTTGGCCCCGTTTCCAAAGGACTTGAAGAGTTGCTGAACCTGAATCAATTCCTTCACACCATGGACTCCTTTGCCTTCTCCACCGACTCCCGGGAAAGGATCTCTCTCATTCGGGAGAGGCGTTTTGAGGAGATTTCTTTCACTATGGATTGAAGCTTCGGAAACAAGCGGAGGAGGTCGTCAAAATCCTCTTTTGCCAATTCCAACAATTTCGATGGCTGGGTTGTCCTGGCAAAGGCCATTCGAGGGGTATTGAGAAGCACCCCAATCTCTCCGAAGAGATGACCGCTTCCCAATCGACCCAGAACGACCCTCTTTTTCCTGCGGCCTTGAATAAAGATCTCCACCTCGCCGCTTTGAATTATATAGAGGCAGTGGGAAGGTTCTCCCCCTTTAAAGACGAAGGTGTCTTCAGGGATCTTAAGGGGGCGAAACCGGTTTAAAACTTCCTCTCTCTCCAATAGGCTGAGAGAGGAGAAAATAGGAGAGAGGGCGAGCATAAAGTCCAGGACACGTTTTTTTAAAAGGTCTTGAAGGACTTGCTTCACACGGGGATACGTTTTGATGATCCCCTCCAGTTCGTTTCGGGAGATCTCCAGGATATCGCATTCAGTGGGGGCCTTCACGCTGGCATGCCTTTTCTGGTCGAGAAAGAAACCGAATTCTCCGAAACAATCCCCCTCCCCGAGGTTACGAATCCATATCTCGCCTCCCTCCAGACTCTGTTTGTAGATTCCCACCTCTCCACGGCAGATGATCATGAGAGAATCTCCTGCCTCACCTTCCCGACAGATAAAAGTATCTTTGGGAAAGGTTTTCGATTGGATGCGATCGAGCATCGAACGGAGTTCCTGTTCGCTCAGATCTGAGAAGAGGGGAATATAAGGCAATGGCCGAAGATGTTTGGATTCGCGGCTTTTCTCCATATAGAGTTGAGCCAGCCGCGCATTGACATCTTTTGCAGAGGGATCAATCCTCAGGATCATCTTGTTCACCGAGATGGCCTGGAGCAGAAAGCCATCCCCGGCATAAGATTCAGCCACCTCCCGATATTCCTCAATCGCCTCCTTCTTCTTTTCCAATCGCTCCAGCAATTCAGCCATCTTCAGCCGGGATCGAAGATCTGTCGGCTCCTGGTCACAGTGCTTTTGAAAAGATTGAAGGGCCTTCTTCCATTCCCCCCGGGAGAGAGACGAAAGGGCGTCATCTTTATAAGAGATCCGCTCCTTATTCATATCGCAGTGCCTCAGCCGGGTCGAGCTTCGAAGCCCTCCAGGAGGGATAGAGGGTGGCGAGCAAACTGATCAGGATGGCGGTGATAACGATCAGCGACACATCGAGGGGATTCACCTGAGAGGGAAACTTTTCGATATAATAGACATCCCTCGATAGAATTTTGAATCCAAAAAGGTTTTCAAGGAAATCGATCAGATTTTCCAGATTCAATGCTATCGCAAGGCCCGAAATCGTTCCCAGGACCGTTCCAACCACACCGATGACCCCTCCTTCGATGACGAAGATCTTCAGAATTCCTCCCGAAGGAACTCCCATCGACTTCAGAATAGCAATGTCTTTGTTCTTCTCCATCACCACCATGATGAGCGTGGAGATGATATTGAAAGCGGCCACCAGAACAATCAGGACGAGGATGATAAACATGATGATCTTTTCCAGCTTTAGGGCGGAAAAAAGGTTCCGGTTCATCTCCATCCAGTCTTTGGTCCAGAAGGGAAAGCCCATCTCCTTCCGGATCTCTTTCCCGATCTCTTTCACCTTATAGATGTCCTCTGTCTTGATCTCGATTCCTGTGACGCGGGCTTCCATAGCGAAAAACTTCTGCGCACTCTCGAGGGAGACATAGGCCATGGTGTTATCATATTCATACATCCCGGAATAGAAGATTCCCTTCACACGAAAGCGTTTCATCTTGGGCATCATTCCCATGGGCGTCATCGTGCCGAGAGGAGAGATGACCTGGATGGGATCATCGATGTTGGCGGAGAGGTGTTTGGCCAGTTCCACACCGAGGATGATGCCAGGAAGGTCCTTCTCCCTCACCTCTTTGAGATCCTCGAGGCGCCCGGCTTTGAGATTGTGAGCCAGCTCCGTCACCTTGGCCACGCGGTCCGGATCGATCCCTTTGAGAACGACTCCAGAGGTTCCTGACTCAGAGGAGAGCATCACCTGGCTGAAGATGAATGGGGCCGCCGAAACCACGCCCTTTACCCCTTCCACCTTCTTCAGCGCCTCTTCGTAATGGTCCATTCCTTTTTCGCTGGCCTTGAGAACCACGAGATGGGCCTGGGTGCCCAGGATCTTCTCTTTCAGAGTCTTTTGAAAACCGCTCATCACGGACAGGACGACGATGAGGGCCATCACACCCAACGTCACGCCGGCAATGGAGATGATGGTGATCATGGAGATGAAAGTCTGTTTTCGTTTGGCCTTAAGATATCTCAGGCCGATGAACCACTCATATCGCATAGACACATACCAAACGCCCCTCACCCTTCCCCTCTCCCCCTGGGGGCATAAGCGCTAACTTAATGCAGAGGTGAGAGAGGATGTTTTTTCCAATGAT
>JASEHH010000030.1 GCA_030017685.1 Thermodesulfobacteriota bacterium
TCTGCCCTGGAAACGCCAATCCATCGCCCTTAAACCGAATTCTTCAATTGCCTCACTTTTTACGAAACCATCAAAATTGATATTTTGAAAATTTGTGCTTGTTTCGAATTTCGTGCTTCGAATTTAGAAATTTCTCCCTTTATGTGGTAACGAAATTCTTTTTATAATCCTGGGCTGCCTGATGGAGAAATTTCGACATCTCATCAGAGAGCTGTTTTGTCTCTCGAATCTCTTTGGAAATCTGAGGGAACTTCTCCCGGACAAACGGGTAGAATCCTGCCTCAAAGTCTTTAACCCTGTCTACCGGAAGGTCATCGAGATAACCGTTTTCGGCAACGAAAATAATCATGATCTGATTTTCGACCGGCATCGGGTTATACTGGGGCTGTTTCAGGATTTCCACCAACCGTTCTCCACGGGTGATCTGGGCCTGAGTCGCCTTGTCCAGTTCGGATCCGAATTTGGCGAAGGTTACCAGTTCCCGGTACTGGGCAAGGTCGAGCCTGAGCATTCCCGCCACCTTCTTCATCGCCTTAATCTGGGCATTTCCACCCACACGTGAAACGGAGAGGCCAACGGAGACAGCAGGCCGGACTCCGGCATAGAAAAGGTCGCCCTCCAGATAGATCTGGCCGTCGGTGATTGAAATGACATTCGTCGGGATGTAAGCGGAATAATCCCCTGCCTGTGTCTCCACAATAGGGAGCGCCGTAAGAGACCCGCCACCGAGTTCATCATTCAGTTTGGCAGCCCTTTCGAGGAGCCTTGAATGGATGTTGAAGATGTCGCCCGGGAAGGCCTCGCGGCCAGGCGGTCTCCTCAATAGAAGAGAGACCTGCCGATAGGCCACGGCGTGCTTCCAGAGGTCATCGTAGATGATCAGTGCGTGGCGTCCTGTGTCCCGGAACTCTTCGCCCATGGCAGCGCCTGCATAGGGGGCCACATATTGCATGGGTGCGGGGTCGCTGGCTGTAGCCGAGACCACGATGGTATATTCCATGGCTCCGTATTCCTGAAGGGTATTGACGACCGAAGCCACAGTGGACTGCTTCTGTCCGATGGCAACATAGATACAGATCACATTGCCGCCTTTCTGATTGAGGATCGTATCCACGGCAATGGCTGTCTTTCCGGTCTGCCGGTCTCCGATGATCAACTCCCGTTGTCCTCTTCCGATTGGGATCATGGAGTCGATGCATTTCAGTCCGGTTTGAAGGGGTTCTTTCACCGGCTGCCTCTCGACGACATTGGGCGTGGTCCCCTCGATCAAACGGAGTTTTTCAGTATGGATGGGACCTTTTCCATCAATGGGCTGTCCCACGGCATTGACAATTCTTCCGACCAGAGCATCCCCTACCGGGACGGAGAGGACCTTGCCCGTGCGCCTGACCTGGTTCCCCTGTTCAATATGGGCAATATCTCCAAGAATCATGGCTCCGATCTGGTCCTCTTCGAGGTTGAGAGCCATTCCGTATATTCCTCCCGGAAATTCAAGCATCTCAGAGGCCATACAGCTGGGAAGGCCTTTGATCCGGGCGATTCCATCTCCGGCCTCGATGACCTCTCCGATCTCCTCGGCCTCCATCTTGACCTGGTATTGTTCAATATGGCGTTTCAGGATGGCTGATATTTCTTCCGGCTTGATCTTCAGTTCCACTTTTTCACCCCTCAATAGGTTTTCACCATCTCCTGCTTCATCTCTTCGAGACGATGTTTGACGCTTCCATCAATGATCTTGTTCTCGATCTTGACAATCACCCCTCCCAGAATCGACTCATCGACCATCGGTTTGAGAAAGACCTGCTTCTTCGATGCCCTTGAAAGTTCCTTTTCGAGGCGCTGGACGAGATCCTCGGAAAGAGGAACTGACGTGACCACTTCTGCCGTCACCTTTTCGCGGGATTCCTGAGCAAGAGTAAAGAAAGCCTCGATGATGTTGGGAAGTCTCCTCTGCCGGCCCTGATCGATGACCAGATTGATCCAGTTGAGGGTGATCGTGGAGATCTTCTTACCGAATATCTGAAAGAGGGCGCTCTTCTTCCCCTCGGGAGAGATCTGGAGATTGCTCATAAACTCTTTCACTTCCGCATTCGATTCGAGACCGTTTTTGAGTCGGGTTAATTCCTCTTCAACCCGGTCGAGCGACTCCTCTGCCCGGGCCACCTGAAAGAGGGCCTCCGCATAGCCTCTCACTACCGGATCACTTGCCATAGAGTTCACCTACCTTTGAGACGTACTCCTCCACAAGGCGGCGGTGGTCTTCGGTATTGAGCGACTTGTTGATGACCTTCGATGCGGCCATGATGGAGAGGTCGGCAATCTTCTCTTGGAGTTCGAGGAGGGCCTTCTGCTTCTGGAGTTCGATCTCCTCCTGGGCCCTCTTCACGATCTGATTCGATTCCTGTTGGGCCTTCTGGACGATCTCCTTCCGCATGTTTTCGCCCAATCCTTTTCCTTCGTTAATAATCTTCTGCGCCTCGGAACGGGCTTCGGCGAGCTGGCGTTTGTAATCTTCCAGGAGGGCAGCAGCCTCCTGCTTCGTCTTCCTGGCTTCTTCTAATTGCTGTTGAATCGTCTCCTCCCTCTTCTTCAATCCCTTCAGGATAAGAGGATAGACCAGCTTCGCCAAAAGGATGAGGAGGATAAAGAAAGAGACCAGAGTCCAGATGATTAATCCTGGTTCTGCTTTAAACATATTCCGCTCCCTCTTTGTGGATTATTCACGTGACCGTGTCCGTGACCATAAGGAGTCAGCTCCCTTATGATGAATGAGGTTTATGTTTTATTTAAAGATCAGCAAAAAGCTGATGACCAGAGCATACAGGGCGAGCGCTTCGATAAAGGCAATGCCGATGATCATGGTCGTTCGAAGTAGTCCCGAGACCTCCGGCTGACGGGCCATTCCCTCCACTGTTTTCCCGACCATGATTCCCATGCCGACCCCTGTTCCGAGGGCTCCCAAACCAATGCTCAAACCTCCGCCAAGATAAGCAAAACCGACAGGATCCATTTGTAACCTCCTTTTTATTTTCGAAAGTGGAATGTAGATTGTGGAATGTGGAAAAAGAAAAATCCACTTTCCACCCTCCACTTTCTACGTTCGAAGTTAATGTTCCGCATGAACGGCCTCGGCAATATACATGGAGGCCAAAATCGAAAAGATAAACGCCTGAATCAGCGCGACAAAGATCTCAAAGGCCATCATCACCACGGCCATCGCCAGCGGAAGGGGCGTGACGATGATGCTCTTGAACATGATGATCATTGAGAGAAAGACCAGGATGACCAGGTGGCCAGCAGTCATATTGGCAAAGAGCCGGACAGCGAGAGAGAATGGCTTGGCAAACTGGCTGATGATTTCAATGGGGAGCATAAGGGGAATAATCCAGAGGGGAACCCCCTTGGGAATAAACTTTTTGAGGTAGCCGAAAGGGCCATGTTTATAAATGCCTGCTCCCTGGGTGCAAAGAAAGACCACAATGGCCAGAGAAGCGGTCACATTGATGTTGGAGGTGGCCGTGAATCCCTTCGGAATCAGGCCGAGGAGATTACAGAAAAGGATGAAGAAGAAGAGGGTGGCGATGAAAGGAAACCAGGCCATCCCTTTCTCACCGATGGTTTCATAAATGAGGTTTGTCCTCAGATAGTCCACGACCGATTCCATCAGGTTCTGAATCCCTTTGGGGACAAGCCTTCCCGCCCTTCCCGCGATGAAGAGGGTGAGAAAAACCAGCACACACGCAATCCACATCATGATGACCGCATTGGTGATGGAGAGGTCGATGTTTCCGATCTTAAGGGGAATATAGACATGGGGCTGGAGGTGTTCCATTAAGTCTATCTTTTCCATATTCGAATCCTTACCTCCCGATTTGCTTCCATGGGATCGATCCCAGTTTTCGATAAAACCGCATCGTTTTAATGATCAGAAAAAGGGTGAAGCAGATGGCGAAGGAGAGAAGGGCTGTTTGAAAATGGATCTCCTTCACTTTAGTCAACCCGTAGAAGATGAGGCCGAGTGCTGTGAGTCTTGCTGTAAACCCACCCAGGGCAATGACGACAGAAGTCAACTTGGAACGATAGATAACCTTCGAAGAGATGAAGGTGGAGGCTAAGAAATTGAGCAGAGCCAACGCAAACCCCACCATGGTTCCAGAAAGAAACGGATTCATCTCAATCTTTTTTCTCTTTATCTTGGTTGATAAGCCGGAAGATGCTTCGAAAACCGGCTGCCGACCCGAGAATGAACCCCACGATCATCAACCAGGGCCGGGTGTTGAGGAGGTAATCTAAACCGTATCCTCCCAGGGCGCCGACCAGAACCGAAACCAGCATTTCCATACCGATGCCACCGTATCTGAACCAATCCTTCATAAATTTTTCTGGTTTTCGATTCTGGGGCATCGGAGAATTACAAAATGTGAATTTCTTAACATACCTAAAAAAAGTTGTCAATCAATTTTTGATAAGAATCTATATCCACGAATCAATCCCACGCGAACGGAAGATGAAGCATGTTAACCATTTGAAATCGTTATGAAACGGAAAGGGGATGGTCCACATTGAGAGGGCGGGGATGAAGGTCTTCTTCCCGGGCAACCTTCGTCTCCATCTCGCAATGACCATTAAGGGTTCCCCCCTCATTGATGATGAGCACAGGGGTGATGAGGGTTCCAGAGAATTTGCCCGTCGAATGAATCTCAACCCGTTCCTCCGCATGGAGCTCTCCCTCAACTCGGCCGTTGATGATGACCGTGTTGGCTCCGATCTTTCCTTTGATGAGTGCGGACTCGCCCACAATCAGGGTGCCGCTTTCGAAGATTTCTCCCTCAAATCTTCCATCCAGGCGGAAGACACCCTGAAAAGTCATCTTCCCCTCAAACAGGGTCTCTTTTCCAAGAAAGGCGCTGATCTCTTCCGGTGCCGAGGAAGAGCCCGTACTGCTTTTGGTGAAGATGGATTTTCCTGACATGGGTTACTCCTTTCTTAACCCTTAACAGATAATTTCAAATGACAAAGTTCAAAGCTCAAATGAAATCTACTAATCTGGTCATTAATTAAGTAGCATTTTATATCAGAATAATGTATGCTTATGAGCATGAAACGTGATGCTCGTAAGCTCCAATCGATTGTTCAGGAAGAACTTCGTCGCCGCGCGGTTGCTGCAATCCATGGCGGCATGAGACAGGTTGAAGCGGCTGAAGTCTTCGGGGTCGCACGTAAGACCGTCTGGCAGTGGCTTACGGCTTATACGACGTCCGGTGATTCGGGTTTGGCCGCTCGGAAGCGGGGTCCCAAGGGAGGAGGGGGCAAGCTCAAAGGGTGGCAAGCGGCTGCCATCTGCAATCTGATCCGTGACCATCACCCGGAGCAGTTGAAGCTGCCCTTCGTGCTGTGGACGTCGGAGGCCATTCAACGGTTGATTGCCAGGAGGTTTGGTGTCAAGCTTTCGGCTCGGTCGGTCCGGCGCTATCTTCAGGGTTGGGGGTTTACTCCGCAAAAGCCGGTTCGGCGGGCCTACGAACGGGATCCTGTGGCTGTCACCCGATGGCTCGATCAAGAGTACCCAGTTATCCGGGCGCGTTCCAAGGTAGAGAAGGCAAAGCTGTATTGGGGGGACGCGATGGGGGCCCGTTCGGATCATCAGGCGGGACGGTCGTATGCCCCGAGAGGGCAGACCCCGATACGGCCCGGGACAGGCAATCGTTTCGGGGCAAACGTCCTTTCGGCGATTACCAATCGAGGTGATCTGGCGTTCATGGTGTTCAAGAGGCATTTTACGGCGAGGGTGTTTATTCGATTTCTGCGTCGATTGGTCAAGCATACCGAGCGAAAGGTCTTTCTGATCGTCGATGGGCACCCGGTGCACCGGAGCCAAACGGTCCGCAACTGGCTGGATCGACATCGTGCGCGGATGGAGATGTTTTTCCTGCCAGCCTACAGTCCGGATCTGAACCCGGATGAGATGCTTAACCAGGATATTAAGGCCAATGCTGTTGGGCGAAAACGGGCGCGCACCCAGTCGGAGTTGATGCGAAACCTGCGGGGTTATCTGAACGGCCGCCGGGATAACCCTTCGATGGTCATGCGCTACTTTCATGAAAAGTCCGTACGATATGCCTTAGCTTGAAACTTATAGCCCGATGTTACTTAAATTATGGCCAACGTAATAAATGACCAAATGTCAAATATAGAGATCCCGAATTTTTAAGATTTGGTATTTGACATTCATTTGAAATTTGGATTTTGAAATTTGACATTCCCTATGTTCTTTCATTTTCCGAGGATAGTATCCACGATCCTTTCCAGATCCTCAGGGGAATAGTATTCGATTTCGATCTTTCCCTTATTCCCTCTCGCCTGGATCCGGACTTTTGTTCCCAGGTGTTGCCTCAGGGAGTCCTGGAGGCTGTTGAGTTGATTTTCTAAATCGCCTTTTTTCTTTTCAATGGCGACTTTTTTCTTCGGTCTTTCCGACCATCGTTTTGCCCATGCCTCCGCCTCTCTCACCGAGAGGCCTTTCCGGATGATCAGGGTACAGAGCTCTTTCTGTTTCTCTCTGCTCTCCAGGCTGAGGAGCGCTCTTGCATGACCGGCCGTGATCCGGTTCTGGATGAGGTGGTTTTTGATTTCAGAGGATAGTTTGAGAAGGCGGAGGGCATTGGTGATCGTTGTCCGATCCTTTCCAATGCGCCTGCTTGCTTCTTCATGGCTGATATCGAATTTTTCTATCAGATCCCTGAAGCCTTCAGCCTCTTCAACAGGGTTGAGGTCCTCCCTCTGAAGGTTCTCGATGAGGGAGATTTCGAGGACTTCCCTGTCGTCCGCCTCTCTTACGATCACAGGGACTTCCTTTAATCCGGCCTTCTGGGCGGCCCGCCAGCGGCGCTCTCCAGCGATCAGTTCATAACCCCTATCGATCCTCCTCACCATCAGTGGATCGAGGATTCCCTTCTCTTTGATGGTTTCGGCCAGCTCCAGGAGTTTCGATTCGTCGAAATGCTTCCGGGGTTGAGAACGATGGGGACGGATCTCCTCAATCCCGCAGTAAAAAAGTCTTCTTTCCTCCGCTCCTTCAACCTCCGGTATGAGGGCCCCCAGACCCTTTCCCAACGCCATTCTTTTAGTTGCCATTTTTCTTTCCGTCGGCCATGAGTTCACCGGCCAGATTGAGATAACTTTCCGCTCCCTTAGAATGGATATCATATAGGAGGACAGGCTTTCCGTGGCTTGGAGCCTCGCTCAGCCGGACATTTCTCGGGATGACAGTTTGAAACACCTTCTCTTTGAAATGGTTCCTGACTTCCTCGGCCACCTGATGGGAGAGATTGTTGCGGATGTCGAACATGGTGAGAAGAATCCCTTCGATCTCCAGCCTCGGATTGAGAGACTGTTTGATCAGACGGATTGTCTTGAGCAGTTGCCCCAGGCCTTCGAGGGCATAGTATTCGCATTGCAAAGGAATGAGGACGGAATGGGCGGCTGTCAGCGAGTTGATCGTCAAAAGCCCTAAGGAGGGGGGGCAGTCGATGAAGATGTAGTCATAGTCTGACTCGACCTCCTTGATCAGATGGGCCAGTTTTCTCTCACGATCCTTCTCCTGAATGAGTTCCACCTCCGCGCCGATCAGATCGGTATTCGAGGTGACCAGATCCAGATAGGCAAGGGGGGTCTTCTGGATCATCTCCCGGAGCCCCGAACCTTTGAGCAAGGCTTGATAGATCGTCCCATTGGATTGCTCCTTGCTGAAGCCGATACCGCTCGTTGAGTTTCCCTGGGGATCGATGTCAATGAGCAGAACCCTCTTCTCTGCCACGGCAATGGAGGCGGAGAGATTGACGGCGGTCGTCGTCTTTCCCACCCCCCCCTTCTGGTTGGTAATGCAGATCACTTTCGCCATGATGAGAAATCTTAAAGGGAGCGCTTCGCTTGAGGAGCATTTGATTCGAGGAGCACTCCCGTTTGAGGGTCAAGGCTCTTACTTTCAGCCTCCTGCCTCAAGTTCTCTGAAGGAGAACGCTCCTTAAGTTCTTCTGCAGGACGCCCCTCTAACCTTTATCTGATTCTTTATAGCACAAAAGGGGGAATGAGGAAAAGACCCCAATTAAATCTTTTCGAAGAGAAGGATCGACCGTTTGATCAAACTGAAGGGAAGAGAAAAGGTAGCAGTTTTTTGTAACTGGTATCGGGTGGTTTTAATTTGAGAGAGGTGTTGCCATTCCTCTCTGGGGGTTTCACCCCTCATCACCAGAGCGACTCCTCCCGTCTTCAGGAAGGGAAAGCTAAGCAGGAGGAGGGGGTCGAGATCGGAGAAGGCTCTTGCAATGATTGCATCCAATCGACCTCCCAGGGTCTGGAGAATCTGCTTGTCCTGAATGCGGCCGTGTATCGCCTCAATTCCTTTTAGCCCCAGCGTTCTGATGATATGTCTCTGAAAGTCGACCTTCTTGCGGACCGAATCAATCAGGGTCACCTCCAAGGAGGGGTGGATCATTTTTAAGGGAATTCCGGGAAAGCCCGCACCTGAGCCGATGTCGAGGAGAGAGGAGATCTTGGGAAGATGGGGAAAGACCGACAGGGAATCGAGGAAATGTTTAAGGACAATCCCCTTTTCCGACCGGATGGCCGTGAGGTTCATCTTCTCATTCCATTTGAGGAGCTCCCGGAGATAGAGGTCAAAGGCCTCGACTGTCTGTTTAGCCAGATCGATTCCAAACGCCTTTGCCCCATTGATGAGGAGCTTTTTATTTTCCGTCTCCATTGAAAAACATATATCACAGAAACATTTCTTTGGCCATCAGTATGGTCTTCGTTTGCAAAATTATTATTGAATTCTTTACTAAGGAGCAGTAGAATTCACAAAAAAGACCCTTATCGAAAGGAGTCAAGTCATGATCGCTCGGATCATTCCAATCGTTATCATCGCACTGTTAATCGGTCAACCCGCCTCGGCCCAGCTCGACCGAATCTTCAGGGGTTTGGGACTGGGAGGGCAGAAGGGTCTGAGCGATGCAAAGATCGGTGAGGGACTTAAAGAGGCCCTAAAGATAGGCACTGAAAATACGGTCACCCTGACCGGAAAGAGCGATGGGTTCTTTCTCAATCAGGCGATCAAGATCCTGATGCCAGAGAAGCTCAGGACCCTGGAGAAAGGGCTGAGGGCAGTGGGCTATGGTCCGCAGGTGGATGAGTTTGTCCTGAGCATGAACCGTTCAGCCGAGAAGGCCGCTCCCTTTGCCAAGGAGATCTTCTGGAATGCGATCGGTGAGATAACTTTTGAAGATGTGAGAAAAATCTTTTCAGGGCATGAGACGGCGGCCACCGACTATTTCAAGGGGAAAACCTTGGACAAACTTACTGCCATATTTAAGCCAATCGTCGACAAAGCGATGAACGAAGTCGGCGTCACCCGGCAATACAAGGAACTGGTGGGGCGCTATGAGGCCATCCCCTTTGTCAAGAAGGAGACCTTCGACATCGATCATTATGTTGTCACCAAGGCGCTCGATGGATTGTTTCACGTTCTGGGAGAGGAGGAGCGTAAGATCCGGACGAATCCAACCGCGCGCGTCACCGATCTGCTTAAAGAGGTGTTTGGCAAATAGAAAAAGAAGCGATTGCTCAGAAAATAAAAGTCTAACGGTAAGGGTAACGAAGCCCGCCCTGTACCATGCTAGGTTCAGGGCCCGTATCGTTAATAAAAGGCTACGTTTATCGTCTTTTCATTCTTTATACGTAACCGTAACCGGTAACCGAAACGCCTGCCTGCCGGTAGGCAGGGGCTTCGTAACCGTAACCGAAACATCCGGAGTATTTTTATGGTTCGTGGGTGACGGATTCGTCATGAAAAATTTGTTTCTAAATCAAGCTCATCTAATTCACCATGTTCTAACGATGCTCCAAGAGGAGGAAGAGTCATGAAAAAATGGATCAAAATAGGAATCATTGTCCTCGGCATATTTCTCCTGCTGTTCATCGGCCTTAATGTTTTCATTAAAAGCTATCTCTCCGGGGAGAGATTGAAGGCGATAATCCTTCCGAGGGCGGAAGCCCTGACCGGCAGAAAGGTCTCCTTAGAGGATATCCGTGTCTCTCTCTTTAAGGGGGTGGTCGCAAAAGGGTTAAGTGTGAAGGAGATGGATGGACAGAAGGATTTCTTTAAGATGAAGGAGTTTGTCCTCTCCTATCGGCTTTTGCCCCTCCTGAAAAAACAGCTCGTCATCAGCAAGATAGAGATTCTCTTCCCATCTGTGACGATCGTGAAAGATCGACATGGAAAGTATAACTTCAGCAGCATTATTGAAAAGGGTTCACAGAAACCCTCGAAACCCGCTGAACCCGGGGAGCAAGGGCTTCCGATCTCTATTAGTGCCGATAGATTGTTTGTCCAAAACGCCCAGTTGAAGTTTGTTGATGAGGAGAAAGCGTTGCCGGATGTCTCGGGTGTCTTTGACATGGAATTTGTGGGGTCGGTCGAGAAGGACGGAACCCCCAAAATGAAATCCGGGCAGATCTCGGTTAAGGAAATCAAAGTTATTTTAAAGGGGGCTGAAATAAAAACCACAGGGAAGATCGACATGGATGATCGAACCATCCGCGCCAATTTGAGGACAGCGATTGAAAAAAATAGCATTGATCTGACCGCAACGGTCAAGGATTATCTTAAGGCGCCTGAGATTTCCGCCAATCTTCATGCGAAAGATTTGGATCTCGATAAGTTGATGGGTTTAGGGGGTGAGGAGAAAGCCCCCAAAGGGGTGGCTTCAAAAGAACCGGCTCAAAAAAAGGAGAAACCATCCAAACAGACAGACAGTGACATTGATAAGAAACTGAAAGCCTCCGGCCAGGTGAAGGTCGATGTGGCGAAATATAAGGGTTATACCATCAAGGACTTGAGCGTGAATTACAAGTATATCGATGGGGTGTTGAGAGTGGAGCCTCTTGGACTGCAATTTTCCGGAGGGGAGGTTTACAATACCGAAGGGAATTTAGGTGGAAAACTTCAATTGGCCAGCGCCCGGGTTCAGGAGACCTTGAAAGGAGATGCAGATCTCAAACTCGGCAAAGGGATCATCAAAGGCTCCCAGATTTTCGATGCCATTTCATCTCTGACCGGCATTCAGGCCCTGAAGGACCCCATTGTTGATCAAGGCTCATTCCATTTTGACATCAAGGAGGAAAAGGTATTGATAGATGGGTTTATCAGCTCGGCCCTTTTCAGGTTTGCCCCCAAGGGATCTATGGGTTTTGACCAAAAATTGGATATCCCTGCCGAACTTAAGATCTCGCCCGAACTCAGTAAAAGCCTTTCCAAGGAGTTGACCAAGATGAAGTTCATGACGGATGACCAGGGATGGGTGGTCCTCCCTCTTAAAATAAAAGGCACAACCGAAAAGCCGAATGTCAATATCGACACAGAGAAATTGGTCAAGCAGATCGTACCCGATTTGGCCAGAGAGATAGAAAAAAGACTGTTTCAGAAAAAGAAGTCTTCGAAGTAAGCAAAATAGGAAAAGGGAAGCGGGGACGTTGTTTTCTATTTTGCCAACATAAGACCTGGAGCGAAAAAATGAAATAGAAAACAACGTCCCTAACATCCCCACACAAGAAAGGGGAAGGAAGAACGGTTATGATGTCACCCATCATCCATTTCTTCAAGACGGGCATCTGGGAAATCCGATTAAAGGATCTTCCGCCTATCAAAGCCGTTTTCATTAAATATCTGCGTGTAATCATCCTCTCCTCTCAAGGATTTTTGAGAAATCACCGTCAAAAAACGGCTTCCGTTTTGACCTATTATTCTTTGCTCAATATCGTCCCGGTGGTCGCCGTGGCATTTGCCATTTCTAAAGGCTTCGGCCTTGAAAAACTGATTGAAAAACAAATCCTGCAAATGGCGGATAAGGCAAACTGGCAGGCGGATATCACAAGTCAAATTCTCATGTTTTCTCACAGACTCCTTGATCAGGCCAAGGGGGGGGTCATTGCAGGTGTTGGCGTTGTATTGCTCCTGTGGACGGTGATATCCATATTGGGGAAAATCGAGGAGTCCCTCAATGATATATGGGAGGTTAAAAAATCAAGGACCATTGTAAGAAAATTTAGCGATTACATTGCCATCATGGTCTTCGCTCCTGTTCTCCTGATTATTTCCAGCAGCGTCACCGTCCTTTTAGCCAGCCAGGTGAAAGTGATCGTCAACAAAATTGCCTTTCTGGGGATTTTTAGTTCAGCGATCCTATTCCTCTTGAACCTGTTGCCTTATGTCTCCATCTGGGCTCTGCTCACGATGCTCTACCTGGTCATGCCTAATGCCAGAATTCCGCTCAAGTCAGCCATTTTGGGAGGGATCTCTGCAGGGACGATTGCCCAGGTCGTTCAGTGGTTATATATTAAATTTCAGATCGGAGCCGCAAGTTACGGCGCTATTTACGGTAGCTTCGCAGCCCTGCCTCTGTTTTTGGCGATGGTTCAAATCAGCTGGATGATTGTCCTTTTCGGAGCAGAAATTTCTCATGCCAATGAACATTACGAAACGTTCGGATTTCAACCGGATTATTCCCGGGCCAGCTTCTCTTCTAAAAGGCTCCTCACCCTTAAGATATTTCACTTAGTGACCAAGAAGTTTTCTCAAGGAGAAAAAGCATTAAGCGCCATACAGATTGCAGAGCTGTTGGAAATTCCGGTTCGCTTTGTGCGGCAACTTCTTCAAGAATTGATCGATGTTGGGCTTGTCGTTGAAACAACAAGCGAAACTAAAAATCAAGTCGTTTTTCAACCCGGGCGGACAATAGAAAACCTTACCGTAAAAGAGGTACTCGATGCCTACGAGCGGCGTGGAATTCCTTATGACACTGTTTCTCAATCGGATAAGGAAGAGAATATCTCCAACTATTTACAAAATATCTCCGAAGTCGTCGAAAAAGCACCCGGGAACGTCTTGATCAAAGAGATTTAAGGAAACAAGGGAGCAGTGAATCGAAGAAGGATAGGAACCGTTTCCTCCATTTTGCTCTGTCTTGGTTTGATCGTTCTCTCCTCGATGGACAATCCGGAAGCCTCCTTTGCCCAAAGTGCCCGCGGAAGCTCAATCTCGGTAGGAGGGTTGGAGCGGACTTACCAAATATATATTCCCACATTGTATTCCCCAGCAAAGCTCATGCCTCTTGTGTTCCTCCTTCATGGAGGCGGAGGAACGGGCGTGGGGATGGAGAAGCTGACTCTGGGCGGGTTTAACCGCCTTTCGGACAGAGAGGGTTTCATTGTCGCCTACCCGGATGGCATTGAGAAACACTGGAACGATGGACGGGGTCTTGAGGCTTATCGCGCCCATCGAGAAAATATCGATGATGTCGGCTTTATCTCTGCCCTAATTGAACACCTCATCAGGACTCTGAATGTTGATCCGAATCGTATCTATGTGGCGGGCATTTCCAATGGCGGACAGTTTTCCCAGCGCTTAGCCTGTGAACTCTCCGATCGAATTGCGGCGATCGGGGTAGTGGCCATCCAGTTACCAGAGCACCTTCCCTCATCTTGTGCTCCGAAGAGGCCTGTTTCCGTATTGATGATGCCCGGAACAAAGGATCCCCTCGTGCCCTGGGAGGGTGGAGAGATCGGGTTCAGGAGGGGTCGGAAATTCGGAAGGGTTCTATCCGTTCCTGAATCAATGAGGTTCTGGGCGAAACAAAACCAGTGTCCTGGATCGCCTGTGGTCAGCTATGAGCCGGATCGAGATCCCAAGGATGACACACGGGTTCGACGTGAAACTTATGGTCCGTGTGGTCATGAGACCGAAGTCCTGCTCTATGCGATTGAAGGAGGAGGGCACACCTGGCCTGGCGGAGATCAATACCTGTCGGTGAGAATCGTCGGAAAGACGAGCAGGGATATCGACGCCAATGAAGTGATATGGGGTTTTTTCAAAAGGCATACCCTGCGGTGAGAATTCCACCTCCGCCCCCAATAAAGGCTGACCATTTCAACTGTGATTCAGACAGTAAGACTATAGACCTCACGCCGCGCACACGCCGCGCAAGCGCTGGCGCTGCGGGAGCGCTGGCGTTGCGGGCAGACGTCAGACTGAAGAGTAGAAATAGCCAGAGGTGACACAAAGATAAAAGACTGGCAGACAGCAGTGGAACTGGCACTCCTGGTATATACTAAAAAATTTCAAAAGAGTGAAATATAGAA
Organism: Thermodesulfobacteriota bacterium; assembly: GCA_030017685.1. Lineage (GTDB taxonomy): Bacteria > Desulfobacterota > BSN033 > BSN033 > UBA1163 > RBG-16-49-23. Next base: position 14,194 of record JASEHH010000030.1, read on the forward strand.
TTAATTTCATATGTTAGAGGAGTCTGATGTCTAACGTCTGAAGTCCAATGTCTAAATTGCAACATTTCAAATCTCTTCTGGAAAAGTTCAAGAAAATGGGATATAAAGAAAACCTCTCCATGGGGGTGGGGAAATAAGCATTCAGAAGAAAGGATATCTCTTGAAAAAGATCGCCATTAAAGGGACGGGTTCTTGTATCCCGGAGCGGGTTGTTCCAAATTCTTATTTTGAGAAGATCATCGATACAAGCGATGAATGGATTACGACCCGGACCGGGATAAAGGAACGGCGAATGATTGAGAAAGGTCAGGCCATGTCTGACCTTGCCACCCCCGCCTCTGTGTCTGCCCTTCAAATGGCGGGCATCTCCGCCGACGAACTGGACCTGATCGTCATCGGAACCTCGACGGCTGACATGCTCACTCCTTCCGCCGCCTGTATGGTCCAGCACCAATTGGGTGCGAAGAAGGCCGTGGCCTTCGATGTGAATGCGGCTTGCCCAGGGTTCATCTATGGGCTGGCAGTCGCCCAGAAGTTCATGCAGGATGGGTCCTATAGCAAGGCCCTGGTGGTTGGGGGCGAGATTGTTTCCAACCGGCTCGATTATAAAGACCGTTCCACCTGTGTGCTTTTCGGTGACGGAGCAGGCGCGGTTGTCCTCGGACATTCGAATGGAAAGGATGACGGAGAGATCCTGGCGATGGATATCGAGTCCGATGGAGATCTCTGGCATCTCATCTATGTGCCCGGAGGAGGGTCGCGAATCCCTTCTTCTCATGAAATGCTGAATGAGGGTCTCCAGTATTTGAAAATGAATGGCAATGAGGTATTCAAACACGCGGTTCGGACTCTGGTCGATTCGGCCCGTAAGATCATGGCACAACAGGGAATTACGAGCGATGAAATAGACTGGTTTATCCCCCACCAGGCCAATATCCGGATTATGGAGGTTGTAGCGGAACGGTTGGAGATTCCATCAGAAAAGGTGATCATCACTGTCCATAAGTATGGCAACACCTCGGCGGCCTCCATCCCCGTAGCCCTGGATGAGGCGGTTCGAAGCGGACAGATACGGAAGGGCGATCTTGTCCTGGTCAATTCCTTCGGCGCCGGCTTAACCTGGGGGGCAGGTCTGTTCAGGTATTAAACCCTTATTAACCCAATTTCCTATTTCCTTTTGACCTCAACAATCCTTTCTGCTACAATGCCACAAATTTAATGGTTTTGATTCTAATCACCCTTACCCCCGCCTGCTCCCGCTTGCGGGATTCGACGGGCAGGCCCACCCTCTCCCCTGCCTTTGCCGAAACGCCTGCCCTCCGCAAGGCTTCTGGAGGCGGGCTTCGTGCAGGCAGGCATCAAGGGAGAGGGTGAAGGAATCATGATATGGCTAAAGCCAAAACCCAATTTGTCTGCCAGTCCTGCGGATATCAGGCTCCGAAATGGTTAGGGAGGTGCCCGGGGTGTCAGGAATGGAACACCTTTGTTGAAGAACGGGTGATTGAAGAGAGAACTCCTGAGCGAGATATCCTGGGTTTTGAGAGTGAGGCCGTTCCAACCCCTGTCACTGAGATTGTTGCTGAAGAGAAAGGAAGATTTCAGATCGGTATCAGTGAATTCGATCGGGTCTTAGGGGGAGGGATTGTTTTCGGATCCGTGATCCTGGTCGGAGGCGACCCAGGAATTGGCAAATCTACCCTTCTCCTTCAGGTGATGAACTGTTTGGCATCGAAGGGGAAAAAAGTTCTTTACATCTCCGGAGAGGAGTCGCTTCAGCAGTCAAAGATGAGGGCTGATCGATTGGGAGTTTCATCAGAACACCTCTTTGTGGTTTCTGAGACCTCCTTAGAAAAAATTCTCCAGGATATCCAGTCGCTCAGACCTTCGACCGTGGTGGTTGATTCGATTCAGACCATTTATTCCTCTGAACTTCCTTCGACACCTGGATCGATCACTCAAGTAAGGGAGGCATCCAGTCGATTGCTCTATCTGGCAAAGCATCTCTCGATCCCCATCTTTCTCATCGGCCATGTGACTAAGGAGGGTTTTATCGCAGGGCCAAAAGTTCTGGAGCACATGGTGGACACCGTTCTCTATATCGAAGGGGAAGCCAATCACGCCTTCCGGATTTTGAGGGCTGTTAAAAACCGTTTCGGTTCCACCAATGAGATCGGGGTTTTTGAGATGAAGGGTTCAGGACTGGTGGAAGTGATCAGCCCTTCTGAATTCTTTCTTTCCGGGAGGACCCAACCCGCTTCCGGTTCAGTGGTGATGCCCAGTATCGAAGGCTCAAGGCCTATTCTCATCGAGCTTCAGGCCCTGGTCGTTCCAACAAACTTCGGCGTTCCCCGGAGAACAGCTCAGGGAGTGGATGCCAACCGGGTTTCGCTTCTCGTGGCGGTGATGGAAAAGAGGCTGGGGGTCCACCTTAACAATCAAGACATCTTTCTTAATATTGCCGGGGGGATGAAGGTGGAGGAACCCGGCGCTGATTTAGGTGTGATCGCTGCCATATCGTCAAGTTTTCAAGACAAAGTGATTGATCCTGAAATGGCCGTTTTTGGAGAAGTGGGACTGGGGGGCGAGGTGAGGGGAGTGAGCCAACCGGAGGTGAGGGTGAAGGAAGCAGCGAGATTGGGATTTAAGCGAATCCTTCTGCCCAAGCCGAATCAGGAGAAGGTAAAAGGGGTCAAAGGGATCGAATTGATTGGCGTGAGGACCGTTGGGGAAGCTGTCGAAAAGCTTTTTTAAAAAATCAATGTAAAATTAGCAATGCAAAATTAGCATTTAAAAATCATAAATTTAAAATGCTAATTGTTAATTTTGCCTGCCTACCGCAGGCAGGCAATTTAAAATGAGTTTTGATAGGAGGTCTTATGAAGAAGTTAAGCATCGGATCATTTTTGATCGTCTTTGTTTTTCTATCTATCTCTCTTGTCCAGGGGCAGGAGAAAGTTGCAACCCCAGGGGAGGTTTATGATTCCGCCATGGAACATTTTTATAAGGGCAGATATCAGGAGGCCATCGAGGGGTTTTCAAAATTGATCCAGTCTTTTCCTACCAGTCGCTTAGTCTCCTATTCCCACTATATGATGGGACAGTCCTATCTGAGGATGGAAAAGTATGAGGAGGCCATTCAGAAGTTCGAATACTATCTCAAGACCTTTCCGGAGGGAGACCGCGCGAGAGAATCGGAGCAGGGATTGAGAGTGGCCAGGGAGAAGGTCAGGCCGAAGAAGGAGATCGGCGGAACAGTGGTCGAGGTGAAACCTGCTCCTGAGGAACCGAAAAAGGCAGAGGTTCCGAAAATCGTTGAAGAACCCAAAAAAGAAGAAGTCCGGAAAATTATTGAAGCACCCAAGAAGGTAGAGGTGGCGAAGGTTCCGGAGGAGACGAAAAAGGAAGAGGTGAAGACCCCGGTAAAGGAGGAAGCAAAGGTTCCGATAAAAGAGGAGGAGAAGGTTCCCATCAAGGAGGAAGTGAAGGCCCCTTCGGAGAAGCCTGTAACCGGGATGGTTTCCGAGGCAAAAAAGGTGAAGAGGCGGGTCTGCGCTCAGATTTCGTATTTAGAAGGTAAGAACTTCGTTGAAGTGGAGAAGAGGATCAAGGAATTGAAGGATGCGGGCGTGGACACGCTCATCTTCAGGGTCTTTCAGAATAAAGGGGACCGGATGTATAAATTTGTAAAGGCCCGTCATGAGGAAGGGGTCTTCTTCAAGACCGAACATGCCCTGGTCATCGATGATATTTTAGGGAAGATAGCGGAGATCGTCCACCGAAACGGGCTTGAGCTCTTTGCCTGGATGACGACGCGTTATGCGACCTACGGTGTCGAGAAACAAACCAGTTATCGATCCAGAATCTATAATTTCGAAACGAAGAAGATGGAGATCGGGAGAGGGTTCAACCTGTTTCATCCCGATGTCCTCCTGCGGCTCGAGGGACTCTTTCGTGATCTCGGCCGCTATCCCATTGATGGGATCCTTTTTCAGGATGACCTGATTCTCTACCACAATGAGGACTTCAGCATTGAGGCGAACAAAGCATTCCTGAAGGAGTACGGATATTCCCCACATCCGGATATTTTCTATGTCGATCCTTATAAATCGGAGTCTGGGAGATATTTCGCCAAGAGTTATACAGACCAATTCTGGACCTGGGCGAACTGGAAGAACCGCTGGTTGATGAATGTGGCCAAACAACTGATGAATGCGGCGAGGGAGTCAAATCCGAAGCTGCAATTTGCGATCAATCTCTATTTTGAAGCCGTACTGAACGATACCAATGGTGTCGCCTGGTTCTCACAGACCCTGCCGGGGGCCCTTGAGAAAGGGTTCGACTACTATGCCATCATGGCGTATCACCGACAGGCGATGAAAGGCAGAAATATCGAATTGAAAGAGTCGATTGACCTGATGGCCGAAGCTGCACAGAAGGCGGTCAAGTCAGTGAGCGATCCTTTTAGGGTGTTGATGAAGATCTGGATCCTCGACTGGAAGAGCAATGAAGCGGTGGGTTATGAACTTGCTCCGCAGAAAGAGATTGAAGAGATTCTGGGAAGGGTTCTGGACCAGGGGGAGGTCAGTTTAGCCTTTGTCCCCTATACCCATCAATTTCCTCTCCACCAGCTGAAAGGGAAGTGGAGCGTTTCTAAATGACAGTCCTATAGTCTCATAGTCTGATAGTCTCATAGTCTGATAGTCTCATAGTCATTAACTATCCAACTAACTGACTATGTGACTCATCACTCCGAAATCCGCAATCTATAATTTAACAGGTAAGCTCACGCCAGAACAATTAAAAAGATGGAACAACAGAGCCTTTTAGTGTATGATATAAAAAATTAAAGTGAGGTGATAAAAATGAAGCTGGCAAGAAAGACAATTGAACCTGAGGATTATATCCTTTCTGTACTTTCTCCTGAGGATAGGCTGGATGCCGCCCTTAAAATTGCGAGAGAAGCATTTAAAGGAACAAAATTAACAATGAAGGATATTGATAACGCTGTTAAATCAGTAAGGAGAAAGACCTACGAAGGAAAGAGATAAAGCAGTCATTGATACAGGAGTGCTTGTTTCTGCTTTTGCCTTTGGAGGAATCCCGGAGAAAGCTATAAGGAAGGCATTTTCAGAAACGGATATATATGTTTCCCCATCTATTCTGAAAGAATATCGTGAAGTTCCTTTAATCCTCGAAGAAGAGAAAAAACTCAACCAGGCGCAATTGAAGGCGTTAATTTCTGGGTTAGCCGCCTTTGTGACAAGAACAATCGTTGTTCATCCTCGGAAGAAAATATCCATCTGCAGAGATCCAGCAGACAACATGCTCCTTGAATGTTGTTTTGAATCGAAAGCAGATATATTGATCAGTAGCGACAGGGATCTTCTTGATATTAAAGTTCTCCCATTTCATCTGAAGATATTGACTCCAAGGAAATTTTTGGAGCAGAAATTATAATAGCCATAAAGGCACAGTTGTCCCTTACGGTAGAGAATTTTCGCTATGCGCTGCCTGTCCTCCGTAGTCCCTCAAGACAGGACGCAGGAGGATGCGCTCTGCGGGATGTTGGTAAGTGGCTCCAGAACAATTAAAAAGTGAGGGTGGATGGAATTTCTGATAGGTAAAATAAGTGAAAGAATTCAACAACGTCCCGCTCCTAGAACTCCAAACTATTCCTTCAGTTTGAGCCATGCGTTGATTGTTGAGATCTGATCCTCTTCTCTCTTCCCCATGATGCTGATCTTTTCCTTCCCCTCCCACGTCAGAAAATTGCTATAAAATTAAATTTTTGGTATAAATAGTTCAACTTCCCGAAGGGCTGTAATTGCGATGAAATATCGGAAACGGAAGATTTGATGATAGCGAATAAAAAGAGGAGCAAGAATTAGTGGCTGCTTCAACATCTGAAGAAATTATTGATAAGGTCAACCAAGCTCATGAACTTTACCACCGATTAGTTTTAATCGTTGGTCCGTCTGGATCAGGGAAAACCCCTCTTTTGCAGGAGGTATCGAAACAAACCGGGTTCAGATACATAAATTTGAATCTGGAACTCAGTAGAGCCCTTCTCGAGTTGACTGAACGGCAGCGAATTCTAAGGCTACCCCTTTTGATCGATGAAATAATCGGAATAACTGGTGGCCAGGGAGTGCTAATAGATAATCTTGAAATTCTTTTCGAGGTTTCCTTGAAGCAAGACCCACTTCGACTTCTTCAGCAAATTTCACGCAATCGTACAGTTGTGGCGACCTGGAACGGAACAATTGCGGGAGGGTACTTGACCTACGCTGCACCCAATCACCCCGAATATCGACGTTATCCAGCTCATGATCTATTGGTAGTGACTTTAGAGAAAAAGTCGTGATAAAAAACCAAGAACTATGGGGGAATCGAAATGAAGTACGGTGACTTGATCCAATTTGATCCAATTGAGACAGTTGTTCAGCTGCGGGACGCCAATAAATCTGCAACAGCTCGGCAGCTTGTCGCAACCTACGTTATTTCAGACGAGATGGCCGAACGGCTCATAAAAATTGCTGTACCCAACCTCCAATTCGATGAACCTGCTGACAATAAGGGGCTTCTCATTGTGGGTAATTACGGCACTGGAAAATCTCACCTCATGTCTTTAATCTCTGCTGTTGCGGAGCACAGCGATCTTGTCGGTTCACTCACAAGCAAAGAGGTTTCCAAAGCATCTTTCCGAATTGCGGGAAAGTTCAAGGTGATTCGTACAGAGATTGGCGCTACCACGATGTCACTGAGGGACATCATCGTAGCCGAGCTTGAGGAACACCTAAATATCCTGGGAGTGAATTTCAAATTTCCTGACAAGGTTCCCAGCAATAAGCCATCATTTGAGAATATGATGGCCTTGTTTCATCAAAAATATCCTGACCACGGATTGCTTCTTGTTGTAGATGAATTGCTCGACTTCCTCCGCACTCGCAACGATCAAAAATTGATTCTCGACCTGAATTTCCTGCGCGAGATTGGAGAAGCGTGTAAGGATCTCAAATTCCGGTTTATGGCTGGTGTGCAAGAAGCCATCTTTGATAGTGCCAGGTTTTCTTTCGTCGCTGACAGCATACGGCGGGTTAAGGATCGCTTCGAGCAGATCCTTATCGCCCGCAAAGATGTCAAGTTTGTCGTATCGGAGCGCTTACTAAAGAAAACCGTGGAGCAGCAGACGCAGATACGAGAGTATTTAATCCAGTTTGCTAAATTTTACGGTCATATGAATGAGCAGATGGAAGAGTTTGTCCGGCTTTTCCCCGTTCATCCGGATTATGTCGATATTTTTGAGCGCATTACTGCGGTAGAAAAGCGTGAGGTGCTTAAGACACTATCTCTGGCAATGAAGCGGTTGCTCGATAAAGATGTTCCCAAAGATCATCCCGGGCTTATTGGATATGATAGCTATTGGACAACGTTGAAGGAGAATCCTTCCTTTCGTACTGTTCCCGACATAAGGGCGGTAATCGATTGCAGTCAGGTCCTTGAATCGCGCATTCGGCAGGCTTTTACCAGACCTGCGTATGAATCCATGGCCCTTCGGATCATTTACGGTTTATCAATCCATCGTCTAACGATGGGGGACATTTATGCCTCACTTGGAGCTACCCCGCAAGAGCTCCGGGACGGTCTTTGTCTTTACCAGCCTGGCATTGAGGATCTCGGTGGTGTTCCGGCTGATGATCTGCTTTCCCAAGTCGAGACGGTTCTGCGTGAAATACATAAAACCGTCAGTGGCCAGTTCATCTCCTCCAACCCTGAGAACCGCCAATACTATTTAGATCTTAAGAAAATAGATGACTATGATGCACTCATTGAAAAAAGGACGGAAAGCCTCAGTGACCCTCAACTTGACCGGTACTACTTTGAAGCTCTCAAACGGGCAATGGAGTGTACCGATCAGACCTATGTAACTGGTTATAAGATCTGGCACTACGAGCTGGAATGGATCGAGCGTAAGGCATCTCGCAGAGGTTATCTCTTTTTTGGGTCGCCAAACGAGCGCTCAACAGCCGTGCCACCCAGAGACTTTTACCTCTACTTCATCCAGCCCAATGATCCCCCATCCTTCAAAGATGAGAAGAAGGCAGATGAGGTGTTCTTTCGATTGACTAGGGGAGATGATGTTTTTCGTACAGCCCTGCGTAACTATGCGGCGGCCATTGACCTGGCGTCAACTTCGTCCGGTCACGCCAAGTCCACCTATGAGTCCAAATCGTCCGGATTCTTGCGCGACTTAGTCAAATGGCTGCAGGAAAATATGGTGGTAGCTTTCGAAGTGACCTACCAGGGTAAGAACAAAAAGCTCTTTGAATGGATTAAGGGAAAAGTGGGACAGGCTTCCAGCCTGTCATCTTCAAGGGCCAATGTCCGCGACATCGTCAACACTGCAGGCTCTGTTTGTCTTTCAAGCCATTTTCAGGATCAGGCCCCTGAATATCCCGTTTTCTCTGTGCTGATAACTGACGCCAACCGCGGTCAGGCAGCCCAGGATGCCCTTCGCGCCATAGCCCTGCCTGCGCCGCAAAGCGGAGCGGCGCGGCAGGCAGGCGGACAGAACCGTACCAAGCAAGCAACGGCGGTCCTTGATGCACTGGAACTGCTCGATGGCGATAAACTCGATCCCTATCGGTCCAGGTACACCAGTCATATATTGGAAATTCTCAAAAAGAAGGGCCATGGCCAGGTTGTCAATCGTTCTGAGCTGATTCAAGACGCACTGGGAGTTGAGTATATGTCTTCGCAAAGCTTGCGGCTCGAACCCGAATGGGCAGTTGTCCTATTGGTGTCTTTGGTTTACTCAGGGGATCTTGTCCTTGCTGTCCCGGGTAAAAAGTTAGACGCCGGCAACCTATCGGTTCTTGCCGGCACAGCAATTGACGAACTAATTCAATTCAAACACATCGAACGACCGAAGGAATGGAATATCCCCGCACTTAAAGCAGTCTTCGAACTTCTGGGGCTCACCCCCGGCATGGCTCAACTTGTAACCCAGGGTAGGGAAGAACCGGTTCAGGAAATGCAAAAGTCCATTTCCCAGACCGTCGAGAAGCTGGTGTTAGCGCTCCAGCAGATGCAGAGCGGAATTACTTTTTGGGGTCGAAGCCTTTTGGGAGAAGATGAGGCCAGGAAAATCCGGTTGCGTTTGGAGGATACCAAGGCATTCCTCGAATCACTCCAGGCCTATTCGACTCCAGGAAAGTTAAAGAACTTCCGTTACGATACTCAGGAAGTAAACAGCCAACGAGCTGGAGTGCAGACGCTTGCCGAAGTAGAGTCATTGCAGGAATTGGTATCTGACCTGGGTGCGACTGCATCCTATCTATCCACCGCGGAAGCTGTTTTGCCTACCGGCCATGAGTGGGTGGTCCTTATGAAGAAAGTCCAAACCGATGCACTTGCCGAAATTTCGGACCCCAAAAAGCGGGCGACCCCGGCATTTCGACAGCAAATCCTCCACAAACTGAATGATCTGAAGAAGTCTTATATCCAGAGCTACATGGCGGCCCATACCAAAGCAAGGTTAGGAGTCAACGAGGATAAGCGGAAAAACACCCTGATGCGTGATGAACGCCTCAGCACAATCCAGAAACTATCAACCATCGACCTGATGCCGCGCCAGCAATTGACCGACTTTCAGAACTGTTTAGCCAACCTCAAAAGTTGTTTTGCTCTCACCCAACAAGAGGTAGAGGTATCGCCCGTATGTCCCCATTGTTCCTTCAAGCCGAGTGTTGAACCTTTCGTGACTCCAGTTGGAGCTATTCTCAATGGATTAGATGGCGAGCTCGAAAACCTCCTCTCTGCCTGGACACAGACTCTACTGACAAACCTCGAAGATCCAACAACCAGGGAGAATTTGCCCCTACTCAAGGCGGCGCCTCGGAAGCAAATTGACGCTTTTCTTAAAAAACGTAATTTGCCGGATAAACTCACTCAGGATTTTATTCAGGCTTTGAAGGAGGTGCTTTCAGGTTTGGTGAAAGTTAGTGTTAAAACTGAAGATCTCCGTCAGGCTTTACTCTCCGGCGGAGCTCCGGCAACACCCGCAGAAATGAAAAAGCGATTCGACGATTATATTGATGAACTAACAAAAGGCAAAGAACCCGGTAAAGTCAGGATTGTGCTGGAGTAACTATGCGGCAGTTGACGGAAATCGAGGCACTCCTAAAATGTTTTCAACACATTAAAAATCACATTTTCCGCCTTAAATGTGATTTTTAATGTGAATTGCACATTTGAATCACCATTGGAAGGCCATGGACGGGCAACTCGTTACCGCTACCGTAACAGGGAAAATGTATCATGAAATGTATATTGATACATTTAGGCCAAGAAATGTATCAAATAAATGTATTGCATCATTTCTCTAACATTTCTCGAAGGAAATGCTCTTTGATTTATATCATTTGTGGATCGGCATGAACTATGCCCCCATGTTGGGATAGACCTTATTCGGAGGATTCTTCGTCAGGAACGTCGTTTTGGACGACTTGAATGCCTTGGCCGTGGGCCGGATGCAAGATGGAGACGGAAATAGGTACGATACCCAATAAATAGGTACTACCGTTAGATATAGTACCCATATGGTACTTTAAGTGGACAATCTGGGCGAGGCACACTGGCCATATCGATGGCCCGGCCATTAAAATGACCATTAAAAGCGACCCAATGTCTTTCTTATTGTCCATTGACATTAAATTGACATTAAAATGTCCCATTCTGTATCAATTACTTACTATATTTCCTTCCTCGCCCCTCAGGAGCATAAGCGTTAACTTAAAGATTCCCTCCCCTTCAAGGGGAGGGTTAGGGTAGGGATGGGGTAGAGTAGTTAACCTAAACAGATGTAGGGTGGATCAAGACCGGTAGGTCGAATCCACCATTAACAAACAACCTATGGCACGAAAACAACGCACAAGTAAGGAAACAAAGGAATTATTCCGAGATCCCTCCGGTCAAGTAGATCTCTTCGAGAAATCCTATCAAGAAGAGCTTGAAGCTAAGGCCAAAAAATCAGTGGAATGCCTCGGAATGACCTTCGAGAACGATGAGGCCCGTAGGGCCTATTTTTTGGAAAAGCTCAAAGAAAAACTGAAGGACCCGGAGTTTCGGAAAATCGAAGGGTTCCCAATCGGCTCCGATGAAGACATCCTTGCGCTTTCTGACCCCCCTTATTATACCGCCTGTCCAAACCCATTCATCGAGGATTTCATTCGGTGCTATGGCAAGCCATACGACCCAAAGACTGACAATTATCGCCGCGAACCATTTGCCGCTGACGTGAGTGAGGGGAAAAACGATCCAATTTACAATGCCCACTCTTACCACACCAAGGTTCCGCATAAAGCGATCATGCGATACATCCTCCATTACACCGAGCCGGGAGACATTGTGTTCGACGGTTTTGGTGGAACCGGGATGACAGGAGTGGCAGCGCAATTATGCGATAGCAAAAAGGAAGTCGAATCGCTTGGATATAAAGTCCGCTCGGATGGGGCCATCTTGGATGAGAAAGGCAGGACATTTTCCAAGATGGGTGGTCGGCGCGCAATTCTCAATGACCTGTCTCCTGCAGCAACGTTCATTGCCTGCAACTACAACACGCCGGTAGATGTTAAAGCCTTCGAGCGTGAAGCCAAACGCATTCTTAAGGAAGTCGAAGACGAATGCGGGTGGATGTATGAGACCACCCATACCGACGGGGAGAGCAAAGCCCGGATCAATTACACCGTCTGGTCTGATGTATTCGTTTGCTCAGAATGCACGCGGGAGGTGGTTTTCTGGGAGGCGGCAGTGGACAAAAAGGCGGGCAAAGTTAACGACGAATTCCCCTGCCCACATTGCCGTGCCCTACTCACCAAGCGCCGCATGGAGCGTGCCTGGGTGACCAAGTTCGACAAAGCCATCAACCAGACCACTCACCAATCCAAGCAGGTTCCTGTGCTCATTAACTACAGCGTGGGGAAGAAACGATATGAGAAAACACCCGGCGCCCTCGACCTGGCCCTGACCGAAAAGATCGAGCAGTCCGATATTCCCTACTGGTTTCCCACAGACCGTATGATCGAGGGGGACAAAACCTTAGATCCATTTAATGTCGGAATCACGAATGCACACCATTTCTATACTCCTAGAAATTTGATGATTCTCAGTTCCTTTTGGGCAAAGGCAGTCAATTTTCCATCGGTCCGACTTGTTGCCACAAGCTGTTTGAATAGAAACTTACACAAAGGAAACGCCTTCATAATTAACAAACACAATCCAAGAGGTAGAATCAATGGACCATTAACCGGTACATTGTTTATTCCATCAATTGGGGTTGAACAAAATCCTTTTGAGTTATTCTCTTACAGAAGCGAGTTTCTCAAAAGGGGATTTGAAGGATTATCGAAATTTATTCAATATGGCAATTTTGTTGACACAAGGTCGTCAACGCAAAAAGCGATCTCCAACTGTTTAGTAGATTACATTTTTGTTGATCCTCCTTTTGGTGGGAACTTAATGTATTCTGAGCTCAGTTTTTTGTGGGAAGCATGGCTCAGGGTTCTAACGAATAAAAGGCCTGAAGCGATTCAGAATAAGTCGCAACACAAAACACTCGGTGATTATAAGACACTGATGATTCAGTGCTTTGAAAACTATTTTGCCTGTCTCAAGCCTGGCAGGTGGATGACTGTAGAATTTCATAATTCTCTTAACAGCGTTTGGACAGCGATTCAAGAAGCGTTTGAAAACGCAGGTTTTGTAGTTGCCGATGTTCGTACCCTTGATAAGAAGCATGGTGGAGTCAAAGCGGCTTTCATGGCCAATTCCGTCAAGCAAGACCTCATCATCTCTGCTTACAAGCCCAATGGAGGTTTGGAGGAACGTTTTAGGCTTACCGCTGGCACAGAGGAAGGCGCTTGGGATTTTATTCGCACTCACTTGAGACAACTTCTGGTCTTCGTATCCAAGGACCTGCCAGCCGCAAACGGCACGGCGCAGGCAGGCGGTCAGGCCGAGGTCGTTGCCGAACGGCAAAATTATCTTCTATTTGACCGGATGGTAGCCTTTCATGTTCAACGGGGAGTTACCGTTCCGCTTTCCGCTGCGGAGTTCTATCAGGGACTTACTCAACGCTTCGTTGAACGGGAGGGCATGTATTTTCTTCCTGAACAAGTCGCCGAATATGACAGGAAACGAATGACCGTAAAAGAAATGCTTCAGCTCGAGCTTTTTGTGACTGATGAGTCAAGCGCTATCCAATGGCTAAGCCAGCAAATCCTGAAAAAGCCGCAAACATTCCAAGAAATCCATCCTCAATTCCTGAAAGAAATAAGTGCCTGGGAGAAACATGAAAAACCTCTTGAGTTAATTGAACTACTTGAACAGAACTTCCTTAGATATAATGGTGATGGACAGGTGCCAAGCCAGATTCACAGCTATCTTTCCACCAACTTTAAGGAACTGCGTAATTTGAGCAAAGATGATCCAGCCCTACAAGCCAAGGCCAAGGATCGCTGGTTTGTGCCAGACCCAAATAAAGCAGGAGACCTGGAGAAACTCCGTGAAAGGGCCCTGTTAAGGGAGTTTGACGAATACCGAGAATCCAAACAGAGGCAGCTTAAGGTTTTTCGCCTGGAAGCAGTTAGGGCTGGCTTTAAGAAAGCCTGGCAGGGAAGAGATTACAAAACTATCATCGAGGTCGCCCAAAAAATCCCAGAGCATGTCTTACAGGAAGACCCAAAATTGTTGATGTGGTACGACCAAGCAATGACAAGGACAGGAGAGTAATCGGCAAATTATCAAGAAAAGGAAAGGAGATCAAAAATGGCACAGTTTCCTTACACTCTGGTAACTGGCAGGCTAAAGGAACTATTATCAAAGGTACGGGGGGTTGGAGTACCTACAAAAGCTGATGCTAAGTGGCTGACAACACTCGGATACTCCTCTACAAATGATCGAGCATCACTTTCGGTTCTGAAATTCATAGGCTTCATTGATCGAACGGATATTCCAACGCAGTTATGGAAAGATTATCGAGGAGCAAATTCTAAAGCTGTAATGGCAAACGCACTGATGTCTGGCTACAAGGAACTATATGAAACCTACCCAGATGCTCATCAACGAAGGATCGATGAACTGGAAAGCTTTTTCAAGAGTCACTCAAAGGCTGGCGCCCAAGCCATTACTAAGACCGTAACAACTTTCAAAGCACTGTGTGAGTTGGCAGATTTTTCTTCAGTCCCGTCCCCAACACCTGTTTCAGGTAAAATCCAAGAAGTATCAAGCCCGTCAGCGGGTTTACTAACCCCTTTACAACCCAGGGTTGAAGTACCGGGACATGGTTTGACCATCAACATTAACATTCAGCTAACCTTGCCAGAAGGCGCAGACGAGGCAGTTTATGAAAAATTCTTTGCAGCAATGAAGAAACATCTATTACCAGGAGATGGTCATAATGCTTGAGTTGCTATCATCGATAGGAAGAAAGGTGATTGCTTTTAAGCAGGATGTTGACAATCTGCTGTCTAAACACGAGGCATCTAAATCTCGGGTAATCTCCGTTGATAAAACTCGGCGAATGCTGGCTGGGTTATCGCTTCAACAAGATGAGCTTTTCCAACAAGCGATCCTTTGTGTCGAGCGTGGAATTCATCGTGCGGCGCATGTTATGTCGTGGGCAGCGTTCGTGGATTACTTAGAAGAAAAATTGGCATCTGATGGATTGGTCAAAGTCATGAGCAAAAGGCCAGCGTGGGTGAAATACTCTACCGTTGAAGAGTTGCGTGAGAATATCCCAGAATATCAATTGATTGAGGCTGCAAGGGATGTCGGCTTATTGTCGAAATCACAAACAAAAACTATTTTGGGACTTCTGTCAAAACGAAATGAATGTGCCCATCCAAGCGGTCACAACCCCGGACTTAACGAAAGTCTGGGGTTTGTCTCAGAACTGCTAACGCGCATCGAGCAATTACAAAAGAAGAGTCTTTAGATCGTCTATTATCGGTAGCAAATTATGGGAGATGGGGAAACTATCCAAACTTGCGAGGAGGGCGATTGGGTTTTTTCGTTACCGCATCAGAGTTATGGGAAGATTATAGAGAAATCCTCGCTTTGGGGTAAGGTTAGTTACCGAATATGGCTCCCCTCACAAGATTGTATCGCCCGGTTGGAAACGGATCAGATCTCATCCAACCTGTCCTTGACCAATCATCATCTCAGGTACATAGCAGCGGCTGCGCGGGTTGCTGATGCTTTAACTCAGGATGTGTTGCTTGCGCCTATCGAAGCGTCTGTTATTCCTTTGCCCCACCAGATCAAAGCGCTTTCCAGAGCAATATCGAACAACCGCATTCGCTTTCTACTGGCAGATGAAGTGGGACTCGGCAAGACCATTGAGGCCGGGCTCATCATGCATGAGCTTAAGCTTCGAGGCTTGGTAAATAGGACACTCGTCATTGCTCCAAAGGGCCTTGTCACCCAGTGGGTGGCTGAGATGCAGCTCCATTTCAATGAGGAATTCCAACTCGTACTGCCCGACGACCTCGAAATCCTTAGACGCCTTTCACACGTGATAAGAAAGGATTCAAAAGAAACTCTAACCCAGTCGTCTTCACTTAGTTCTCAGTCCTCCTCACTGACCACTCATGACTCAACACCTCCATCCAATCCATGGCGAATATTTCCGCAAGTGATTGCCCCTATGGATTCTTTCAAGCCTCTGGATAAACGACGGGGTTGGACACCCGAAGATGTTGCGGAATATAACCGGGAGCGGTTCGAAGATCTTATTTCCGCAGGATGGGATCTGGTAATTGTTGATGAAGCTCACCGGCTTGCCGGCAGCACAGAACAGGTTGCAAGGTACAGGCTGGGTCAGGGGTTATCCGAAGCAGCGCCTTATCTCCTTTTGCTCTCGGCAACCCCACACCAGGGTAAAACAGATGCTTTCCATCGGCTGGTTTCTTTGATCGATTCCGAAGAATTTCCCGATATTGAAAGCGTTACGCGAGATCGGGTTAGCCGCCACGTCATCCGAACGGAGAAACGCCAGGCCATCGATGCAGAAGGGAAACCATTATTCAAACCTCGGCTTACACAACTGGTTCCTATTTCGTGGGAAGATCGGCCTACCTGCGCCGACGCTCCGGCAGGCAGACACAGGGAACAGCGTCTTCTTTATGAAGCGGTCACGGAGTATGTCCGAAGAGGGTACAATCAGGCGGTCCTGGAAAAGCGGAGTTACATTGGTTTTCTTATGATTCTCATGCAGCGGTTGGTAGTGTCGAGCACCCGGGCTATCTGGATGAGCTTAGAGCGCCGCCTTGAGGCGCTGGAGACGCCAGAAGAACAACTGACGCTCTTTCCGATGTTTTCAGAAGAAGAATGGGCTGATCTGGATGGACAGGAACAGGTAGAAACCCTGCTCAAAACTCGTTTTAAAGCGATTAAGAATGAACGGGAGGAAGTCAAGGCGCTTCTTGAGGCTGCGAAAAGGTGCGATCAGATCGGCCCCGATGCTAAGGCAGAGGCTCTTCTTGACTGGGTATACCGGCTCCAGCAGGAAGAAGGAGATCCGGATCTGAAGGTCTTAATTTTTACTGAGTTCATTCCTACCCAGGAGATGCTTTATCATTTTCTTACAGACCGTGGTTTCCCGGTGGTGTGCCTGAATGGGACCATGGATATGGATGAAAGGAAACGCGTCCAGGATACCTTTGCCAGAGATGCGCGCATGCTTATCTCTACAGATGCAGGAGGCGAGGGCTTAAACCTCCAATTTTGCCATGTGGTGATAAACTATGACATACCCTGGAATCCGATGCGGTTAGAGCAACGCATCGGGAGGGTGGACCGCATAGGTCAAAACCGAGTTGTCCGTGCCGTTAACTTTGTTTTTGAAGATTCGGTGGAGGGCCGAGTCCGTGAGGTTCTTGAGGAAAAACTGGCGATCATCCTCGAAGAATTCGGTATTGACAAAACCGGGGACGTCCTCGATTCGGCTCAAGCGGGTCAGATGTTCGACGATCTCTATGTGGAAGCCATTCTCCATCCTGAGACTGTAGAGGCATCCGTGGAAAACGTGGTGACACGGATCAAAACAATGGTCAAGGAAGCGCGCGAGGGCGGTTCAGTGCTTGGAGGAATAGAAGACCTGGACCCGAATGAGGCCCGGAGATTAATGGCACACCCGCTCCCGTATTGGGTTGAGTGCATGACCGTCAATTATCTCAGATCCCACGGCGGTTCCGCCGAGCGGCAGGATGGCACATGGGAACTCAATTGGCCAGATGGCACAAGGATTCATAATGCTGTATTTAGCAGCAGGGATGTTGAACAGATGCCTGCTGCTCAGCACCTCACCCTCGAAAATCCACGGATTCGCGGTTTGGCCATGCAGATCACACGCGTTGTCCCGGACCAACCGATACCGATCATTGGTCTTTCAGGCCTTCCTCCAGATGTGCGTGGGATATGGTCCTTGTGGAGAATATCAATCTACTCTTCCGATTGGGACCAGAAACGCATTATGCCACTCTTTCTCCATGACGACGGAAGGGTTTTGCATCCAACCGCCAGGCGTATCTGGGATGGGTCCCTATCAGATTCCATTAAGATAAATACCTACATTGAAGATGAAGAGACCCGGCTTATTTTTGATCGAGTCATGGAAGCTGCGGAAGAACAAGGGAAACCTGTTTATGAGGAGCTTGTTGAAAAGCACCGTCTTCACCTATCTGCAGAACGGGAGAAGGGCGAACATGCGTTTGCGGCACGGAGGCGTGCCATCGAGCGAATCGGGCTGCCGGAAGTCCGAAATTACAGGCTTGCCCAACTTGCCCGGGATGAGAAGGCATGGCATGAACACCTTGAGAGAAAAGAGAAGGTAATCCCGGAAATGATCCCTTTGATTTTAGTCCGGGTGCAGAGAGGTGGTTCCAATGGGTGACTGGCGTGACCAAATTCTTCGGGAGTTCACTCCACAGGTCGCCCGATTGACGCTCGTCGCGGACCCTAATGGTCTTTTGTTGGAAGAAGGTGTTCTGCAAGCGATTCGAGAAAGAGGATTTGAACTGATTCCTTTTGATGATCATGTATCCTTCAGGTATGCCTATGAATCAAGGTTTCGGTCGCGATGGGATCACGGAGAGGACACTTGCCTGTTAGTTGTCCTGCGGTCTGGATTAAATGATTTAAACTCGCTGCCGTATGATCTTCTGGAGACAGGAAGAAAACTCTCGTTCAATTTGGGTGACCTTTTTCCCAATTTGAGCTATCCAGTGGTTGCGTCGTTAAATCGAGGAGACCTTGATTCCCTTTATCAAGCCCAGAATAGACAGAATCCTGGCCAACTCGGTGATAATTCAACAAAAGATTTCATCCTTCTCCAGGTTTTCGAAATTGCCCCAGAGCTCATCAAACAGCCATCGGACCTCCTCAGAGTCCTGCTTCGTCGCCATTACAGAGGGCAAAGTGTCCCGCCGATGTTGGATGAACGGTTTATATCTGTTCTACGCCAAAGAGATCTGTTCAATGAATGGCCGCTTGAAAAGATTATCCCTGATAAGCATATGTTCCTTGCTTTTCTTCAAGAGCGATGGCCGATATTTCTGGACCGCATCACTGGAATGAACATAAGCAAGGTCGAAGAGCAGAAGCAATCTTACGGTTTAGCATTCGAGGGACCTGCCGATTTACCTTTTGATCATGACGATGTCCGTGTTTACATCGATAGTTTGTTCCTCGAAGGGTTGTTGCATCCCGTGCAATATGAAAAATCTGCCCTCTTTACTGGAAAATGGGTTGCCGTGGGCATTCACATTGATGAGCAAGCCGATCATATCCGGAGATTGGATGGTCTCATAAAATCGGTTGAGGGTACACTACCAGGGGCTGATGCCAGGTACCAGGATTGGATGCTATTTGCTTATCGCTGGGGGGAACTGAAGGCTTTATTGGTTAATATGGATAGAGAGCCATCCATGCAAATTTTAGAAAAGATTACGGAACTTCGCGAGCATCTGGATTCAACGTTTCTGAAATGGGTCGAAAATCGGTTTGCAGGTCTCCACAACCAACCGGCAGTTCCGCCAGTAATGCTCCACCATATTCCAAGTTTTCTTGCAAGAGAATTGAGCCAATCAGAAAAAGCCAAGGTTGCTCTCCTTCTGATAGATGGTTTGGCGCTCGATCAATGGGTTGTGATGCGCGAGGTATTAGGTTCTCAGTGTCCAGACCTTCGTTTTCATGAGGAGGCTGTTTTTGCTTGGGTACCAACAATCACCTCGGTATCTCGCCAGTCCGCATTCGCTGGGAAAGCCCCTCTCTTTTTCCCTTCAAGCATCTATGCCACCAACAAAGAATCCATGCTCTGGACTCAGTTTTGGTCAGATCAAGGCTTAAATCAAAACGAGGTGGCTTATGCCAAGGGAATCGGGGATGGCAACTTTGAGGAAGTTAAAGAAATCCTTTCCTACCCAAAGGTGCGTGCCATTGGGCTTATTGTTGATAAGGTGGATAAGATCATGCATGGAATGGAACTGGGGACAGCAGGAATGCATAATCAAATCCGGCAATGGACTATTGAAGGATACATGGCGAAGCTTCTTAATCTCCTTTTGGAACACAACTTTCAAATCTTTCTGACCTCGGACCATGGAAATATTGAAGCCACCGGCTACGGACGGCCTTCTGAAGGCGTAATTGCAGACCTCCGTGGTGAGCGGGCCCGCATATACCCGGACAGCCTTTTGAGATCGAAGATTAAGGAACGCTTCCTAAATGCAATAGAATGGCCTGCACTCGGATTGCCAGACGATTTCCTGCCATTGCTTGCTCCAGATCGTTTGGCGTTTATCGCAGAAGGGACCAGGATCGTTGCGCATGGCGGAATCTCAATCGAAGAGCTAATTGTCCCGTTAATTCGAATGGAAAAGAAATCCTCATGACAGGAATAACCCGGATTGGCTTTAGTCAAAGAATTAGGTTGGAATGGCTTGAAAAAACGGCTAGGCTTTTCCTTGCTGGAAACACAAGAGAGGAAATCGAAACGGAACTTCAAGATTTCCTGCAAGATAAGCTCTCTATAGGTGGCAGTGCCGAAAGAGGAACTCGCGAAAAAGCAATCACAATTCTTTTGAAAATATGGGTATCCGTTCCAGGGCCTTTGGCGGTATTTCACAAAGAAGGTTTGGAATTTCTTAAGAAACTGCCTCCTGAAAACCACCTGCCAGTCCACTGGGGGATGACAATGGCTGTTTATCCCTTTTTTGCGAATGTTGCAGAACAAGTCGGGCGGCTTATAAGATTGCAGGAGTCCTTTACATTGGCTCAAATTCAAAGGCGCATCCGGGAACAGCTTGGTGAAAGGGAAACAGTTGCAAGGGCTGCGAGACGCATCCTTTCCTCTTTTGTCGATTGGGGAGTGCTAGAGCGAAGCGCGAAAAGAGGAAATTATGAGGGAATTTCTCCACGCCCTGTAAAACATAGAAGACTTGTGGTATGGCTCATAGAGTCAGTCTTGATTTCAAATAGTTCAACTTCTGGGTCCCTTAAATCAATTGCCCAAGCCCCTTCACTTTTTCCTTTTAGAATGGATTCAATGAATATCAATGACTTAAAGGAAAATAAAAGACTTGAATTATACCGACAGGGTCTTGATGAGGATATCATCATGCTCCGAGTCCCGTGAGGAAGGTATGGGGACGGTTCTCATATTCTTTTTAAATAACAGATAGATATAAACTAATTATTTAAAGGCTGTGAAGTCAGGCTTGCTACATTGCAATCGAGAGAGACCTTCAATAGTGGGAGTATGAGATGGCCAAACGCAACCGTTGGTTTGTCAGCACCTTGAGAACATTTCACGGGAGGCTTTGGGGAAATATCAAGATATCATCCGTCAGTATGTTCGACGGAGACACGGAGTCTATGCCCTTTATCGGCGAGGAAAACTCCAGTACGTTGGCCTAGCCAGTGGCTCAATGGGGTCAATTCTTCATTGTTGATAAGCCGTATAAGAATATGCTAAAGCCCTGAATTGGCAAGACCGCTTCGGAGGAGAAAGGGGTTTTTCGTCAGACGGGTATGGAGTTACTTTACCGGGCAGGAGGATTAAGAGGCTGGAGATAGGAGAACTTTTCCGAGTGGGTTACAGATCGGTGAGCCAGGAGCGAAGGAGATTGAGGGATCGGCTGAGCGATGATCGAAATGCTCAGAATTTATTCAAAGGGTTTCTCACGTGACTTCTGGGGACGTAGGTTCTAAAACAACTTGGTAGTTGAACCAAAAAGGGCAAGGAGATATATCTTGGGATCCCCGGTTTTTTCCATTGATTGTTTTCCAGAATGCAGTGACGTCCGTCACGAGTATGCATAAATGCTTGTTTATTTAACCCTGACCCCGCGCCCCAACTTCAGCGATTAGCCGAAGGGGTTGATTACTTCAAGACCAGGATAATCGAAATCACCGGCATTCCGCGTCACCAACCGCAACTCGTGGTGCAACGCTGTCGCAGCAAGAAGGCTGTCGATGGTGGGGGCTGGCCGGCCTACCTCTGCGAGCAGCCGGCCCCAGCGGTCAGCCACGGCAAGGTCAACCGGAAGCATCCGCCCCTCGAACCATGCCGGAAGATCGTGCTCCAACCAGAGACGCAACTTCTCCCGCCGCCTTCTGTCGGGAAGGGCCTCGATGCCCTTGCGGATTTCACCAAGTGTCAGAACGCTCACAAAGAGCGCCTCAGCAGGGATCTGATCGAGCCATGAGATGACCGCCTTGTTCGGGTTACGGCGGACTGTCTCTGATACAATATTGGTATCGAGCAGATAACTCATGAAATCCCGGCCTCGCGTGTGAGGGTTTGCTCACGCCTCAGGTCAAGCTCCAAGCCGTAAAGCGGTGAGCAGCGCATGAATTCGACGAAACTACCTTTTGGGTGTTTGAGACGTTCGTAATCCTTGCTCGAAATCACGACAGCGGTCGGTTCCCCGTGAACAGTGATTTTCTGCGGGCCCTCCTTCGTTGCCTTTTTGATAACCTCGCTCAAACGGGCCTTTGCCTCCTGAAGCTGCCACATGCCCATGAGAACCTCCTTATCTAGTCATTCTGGTCAAATTATTTTAGCACTTTCGGAATGGATTTGCAAAGGATGCTTCATTCCTGGGTCTGCGACAAAAATATGGGTAGATTTGACAATTCTTTTTATTTGGCCTAT